>NZ_CP169638.1:2705000-3044135 GCF_042134605.1 Flagellimonas alginilytica
TGTACTTGAAGAAAAATTAAATGCCTATTCCCATGCTTTCGGTATAGTACTGGCAGTAGTAGGAGGAATACTTCTTTTTCAAAATGAAGTAGAAAGCAATCCTTATATGAAAGGTAGTATAATTGCTTATGTAATCTCCTTAATACTATTGTTTTTTGCTTCTACCATCTATCATGCGGTAGAGAATCCAAAAATCAAGAAGAAACTTAGAGCCCTGGATCACATCAGTATTTATTATTTGATTGCAGGAACATATACGCCTGTATGTCTGTCAATTTTGTTGCCATCCAAAGGATGGTTATTGTTTTACTTAGTATGGGCTATAGCTATATTCGGAACAGTTCTTAAAATATTTTTCACAGGTCGGTTCGAGGCCTTTTCGCTTGTACTCTATGGTGTAATGGGGTGGCTTATCGTAATTGATTTACCATATTTATTGGCGCACATGTCCTCAAAAGGATTAATCTACCTTGCCTTAGGGGGAGCATTTTATACTATTGGAATCGTGTTTTATGCCGTAAAAAAAATACCATATAATCATTTAATATGGCATTTTTTTGTGCTGGGTGGAGCTATTAGTCACTGGTGGTTAATCTTTACTACTTTGGAGCATTAGTAAGGTTAATCAATTAAAAAGTCTGATACTTTAAAGTAATAACCTTCCAAACCATCACCCCGTTTATATTTGGATTCCATTGTCGAGCTAACGGTATAGGGGTAATTATTGTTCTTAATTATTTCCTGTAAATAATCTTTATAAGTGGGGAGATCATTATATCTTCTAATCTCTACCTGTCCAATTTTAAAGTTGTTATTTTGATATAGATCATAAAAGCCCCATGTTTGAATTTCGTCAGGTATTTCAGGTAGGATTATTTTTTCAGTAGTTTGACTATCAAAAACGATGTTCCAGTCAAAGCTGATGTTAAGACCGTTCACTAATTGTGGCCCATCAGTATGAAGATATATTTTACCAACACTATGGCCATTCCCTGTTTTCATCAAATTGATTTCTTTTGAATTAACAGAAAAGTCAATTGTCCAATCCAAATCATTGAATATTGTCAATGGTTCCCCATTTCTTGCGGTATGATAATCCTTCATTGTAAATTCATATCGAGTTTTGTAAATACTTGTATTAAAGTAATATGCGCCTCCTTGTGATGGTAGAAATCCATAGGCTGAGTTATTGATATTATGAAAAACATTGTTTTCAAAATCACTTTCATTGAAATATCCATAGATGTTTATTGAAGAAGTATATTGCCCTGATCCCAGTGATGTTTGATAAAACCTACGTTCAATATCTTCTTGATTAAATAAGCTATAGTCCAATGAAAAATCAATTGGTAAATCCCAATCTAGAATAGTATAGGTATACTCGTCCAAAGTCTCGTTTTTCAGCCACAAGTAAATTTTATCTGTATTTACTTGATTTGTTACATTTTTTCTACGATCTAGTACAAGTTGTTGATTCAATGTATTTAGTCCTCCAGAGTAACCAAAACCATATGCGGTAGAATTGAAAACATCATCAGGGTCAAATCCTTCCATAGGAAACAAATATGGGTTTCTTGGCCCATTTTCAAATCTAGGTTCGGTTTTTAAATTCAATGTTACAAGATTGGATGAATTTAAATTTTGCAAAGTTGAAAATTGAGTAGTATTGCCATATGTACCTGATGTATATTTGGCAAAAGTCAATGAGTATTCTTGAGTAAAAATTTGGTCTGAGCTTGTTCGTAGAATAACTTCCCGGCTGTCCTGAAAAATTCTTTTAGAATCAACTAATTTGCCATCGGGGGCAGAAGCAAAAACATACATTCTTGCCCAATTGGGGTTATAAAAATCCTCCGGAATATTTATGGTAATCAAGGGGGTCTCATTGATAATGGTAATCATTTGCTCTTTGGACGCTATATTGCCAGAGGTATCCGTAGCATCAACACGCAATATGTAATTTTGCGATTTAGCTGTCAAGGATTTAGCAGCATAGCCCGATAGATCAACCACAATAGTGAAGGGTGCGGTGTTATCCTCACCCACCTTTACATCGTCGATAAAGGCTTCCACTTTTGCTATACCTTTCTCATCTTGTGCATTAATATTGATTTCCATTTGGTTGCTTACCACAATAGGTTCGGAACCACTCGAGGTTCCTGAAATGGTAAAATCCAGTGTTGGAGCTACTGTGTCAGGTTCAGGTGTGGTGCCACCGGATTCAGAGGAGCAAGAAAGCAAGGCAGTTAAGGCGATGCCCATTAAAACGAATCGATTGATACTTATTATTTTTTTCATGACACTATGTTATAATAGAAGTTTAGTAGGCAGTCTATGAATTAATCAAATAAAAAATGATTGGGATAGAAATAATTCTCTTTCCAAGGGCTAGGGTTGTCATAAATGGACTCTCTTTCCGGAGAAACCAGATACCATTTTACATTATTTTGAATTACTTTTTGTAGGTACTCATCGTAAGAAGTAAGACCCTCATATTTAATTACTTCAACCTGTCTCTGGTCTTTGTTTTCGATACTTTCAAAAGTTTGATTATTGTATTTGTCGATAAATATCCACTCCTCAAGTTCTTCCGGGAGTGTAGGTAGAGGAACTGTTGAATTGTTTTGGCTATCAAAAAGAATATGCCATCTGTAGGTAGCATTGTTGCCATCCAATACGGTTTGTTGACCGCTACTTTTTGGAGAAAATGAATCTGAAATACTTAACCTTCCGACAAAATCTTGATTATTTGTGTTTTTGTCTATAGAGAAAGTGTTTTCTTGAAAAGTGTGGCTCAATGTCCAATTGCTTCCATTGTAGGTTTTATTTGGTTTGCCAGTATGGTCTATTTTATAATTAAGGTATGTTAGTTCCGTAATGTAGTTATTGAAATTATTGTCCAACCAAAAGTTATATTCAGATTCGATATCTATATTAAACGTGTATGGGTATATGGCGTGAAAGATATTATTCGAATAATCAACGGTATCTTCATAAACAAAGATTTTTAGACTTGGATCTTTGGATATAGAAGTATCAAGATTTGGATATTCAAAGCTTTCCAATGTCATACCTTCAGAAGAAAACAGGTCGGGCGATAGTTTAAACCCTTCTTCTAACATGTTTTTTTTAAAAAACGCATACTGGGCAGTGTTCTGATCAGTATTGACCATGTGGAAATAAATGTTATCCGTCGCAAATTGGTTGTCATAACTCTCATATCTTCCCACTGATATTTTGTTGTTTGTATTTGAATAATTGCAACTACAATTGTTGCCCCCTATGCTATAATCAAATCCTTGGGCACCTATTGCGATGGTCTCCGTGGTATTTTCATCCCAAAAACCTTCAATAGGGAATTCTTCGGGACTTACACGGTCAAAAAAGTTAGATGAGAATATAGGATAATTATTAATGTTTATTTCATTTAGGATAGAACCTTTTATATTCTGGATAGTAGCCAACTGATTGGTTTCACCATTGTAAGCCGCAAATTTTTGGGCGAAGGTCAACATATACTCTTCGTCTTCCGTAATATCCATGGTCGTACTAATTGTAACGGTTCTTTGACCTGTTTCCAATTTTTCAATGCCTAATAGTTCTCCGGTCATACGAGAGGCAAATATGTAAAAGTCCACTAGCTCTGGATTGTCGCCTTGTTCTGGAAAATTAATTGTTATCAGTTGTGTTGTTGACTCTATGATAATGTGTTGTTCTTTGGACGCTGTATTGCCAGAGGTATCCGTAGCATCAACACGCAATATGTAATTTTGTGATTTAGCTGTCAAGGATTTAGTAGCATAGCCCGATAGATCAACCACAATAGTGAAGGGTGCGGTGTTATCTTCGCCCACCTTTTCATCGTCGATAAAGGCTTCCACTTTTGAGATACCCTTCGCATCTTGTGCATTAATATTGATTTCCATTTGGTTGCTTACCACAATGGGTTCGGAACCACTCGAGGTTCCTGAAATGGTAAAATCCAGTGTAGGGGCAATATTATCCGTAACAATTGATTGTTCTTCAGAATCTGAGGAACAGGAACAGAGTAGGGAAATAGCTGTAAATAAGAGTACAGCAGGTCTTAAAAAATGCATGAAGTTAGTTTAGTTGACAGGAAATATAATTCTTTTTAAAATTAAAACCTTTGTTTGTCACCTCAAAAAGTAAGAAAAATCGGTAAAAGGATTTTGACCTCTTGTAGTATTGTTTTTTGGAGTTTAAACCAAATAAGCTATCCCTATTCCCAAGATTATCACCACTAGTTTACGAAGGTTGAATGCATGTCCTTGGGCACTTTCAAATAAAATAATGGTGGAAATATGAAAAAAGACCCCAATAGCAAGTGAGTTGAACAGGTAACCGTACCGTTCGACCCAAGGTGTGGTGGACAAATAGCTCCCCAGCGGTGTCATTAAGGAAAAGGCCCCGATAAACATCAATGTAGTGGACAGCTTTATTTTGGAGTTAAGTAAAAATATGCTGAGTATAACGGCAATCGGGATCTTATGTATTATAATTCCATATAAAATAGAATCGTTTCCGTATATGGGAACGCCCTCTACCAAAGCGTGTACGGACAGGCTAATGAACAATAGAACGGGGAACTTATTTTTTTTTACATGAAGATGTACATGACCATGTTCCGCCCCTTTCGAAAAAAACTCCAAGAATATCTGTAGTAAAATACCGCCCAAAATAAAGAACGCAATGGTCTTTGGATCGTGCCCAACATATACTTCGGGAAGAAGTTCAAAAAAAGTCAGGGCCAATAGAAATGCGCCACTAAATGCCAGCAATAGCTTTATGTTGTCGTTATTCTTTGGTCTTGTAAACCAAACAAACCCAAAACTGGCCCAAACCGCTAACATTGGAACTACATAAATAATAATGGAAGGAAAATCCATACGGTCGATTAAGGGAGCAAAAATAGCCTATTTTTGCGTAAAGTTTTTAAGATAGTATGTCGGGAAATTTTAAAATGATGGCCAAAACCCTCTACGGATTCGAACCGATATTGGCCAAGGAACTTCGTAACCTTGGTGCGGGCAATGTGGAAGAAGGGGTAAGGAACGTAACTTTTGAAGGGGATATGGGTTTTATGTACAAGGCCAACTTGTGCCTTAGAACCGCCCTGAAAGTATTTAAGCCTATAAAAACCTTTCGTGTTTTCAACGAAAAGGACCTTTATAGGAATATTTACGAACTGGATTGGCCAAGTATTTTTGATATAGGAAAAACATTTGCGATAGATAGTATTGCGAACTCTCCTGTTTTTGATAATACCATGTTTGTTTCTTTAAAGACCAAGGATGCCATCGTGGACAAGTTTAGGGATATAATGCAGGATCGCCCCAATGTGAAGACCCAGGACCCCGATATTAGGATCAACATACACATTTATAAAAATATATGTACGGTATCCTTGGATAGTTCTGGTAGTTCCCTGCATCAGCGAGGGTATCGGATTTCAACGAACATTGCACCAATCAACGAGGTTTTGGCCGCAGGCTTGCTCTTGCAAAGTGGATGGGACGGTCAAACGGATTTTTTTGACCCTATGTGCGGGAGTGGTACATTTTTGATCGAGGCGGCGATGATCGCTTGTAATATTCCCGCAAACATTAATCGGGAATCCTATGCTTTTATGAACTGGAAGGATTATGATGCCGAGCTTCACGACAAAATTGTTGATGCAAGCTTAAAAAAGGTGAGGGAATTCCATCATAAAATAATAGGGTATGACAAAGCTCCTTCAGCTGTTCGAAAAACCCAAGAGAATGTAGATCATGCCAATTTAACCGAGTATATAAGTGTAAACCGTAAAGACTTTTTTAGGGAGGATAAACCTGTAGAAGGAAAACTGCACATGGTTTTTAATCCCCCTTATGGGGAACGGTTACCCATTGAAATGGAAATTTTCTACGGAAAAATAGGGGATACCCTAAAACAGGTATACGCAGGAACCGAAGCGTGGTTGATTACCTCAAATATGGAGGCATTAAAACATGTAGGTCTAAAACCATCAAGAAAGATAAAAACATTTAACGGTAAATTGGAGGCCCGATTGGTTAAGTATGAAATTTACGAGGGGAGCAAAAAAGCCAAAAAACAAACTACCTAATAAAGTGCCCATGGGTATAGTATTCTGATTTGTTTCTGTTTTTTTAATTGAACGAGTCTGTCATAATGTTCGCAAGGTGTGGTTGATAAGGTCACTGGTCGGACCAAATCGCAAGTTCGTTGCCCGATGGATCGAAAAAATGGAATCTTCTCCCACCCGGGAATTCAAATATCTCTTTGGAGATGGTGCCGCCTGCCGCAGTAATCTTATTTTGGATGGTTTCCAAATCCTCATGGTAAAGCACGATCAATGCGCCATTGATTATAGGTTGGTCCGTAAGTTCAAAACCACCTGAAATTCCACTTTCGGAGAACGACGTGTAACTGGGGCCATAATCGGTAAACTGCCAACCCAAAGTATCTTTGTAAAAAGTCTTGGTCTTTACCAAATCCAAGGCTTTAAACTCCACATAATCGATTTGGACCTTATTCATCCGATTGTTTTTTTTGTGCCTTTTTTTGTTTGGCCTTTTTGTACAATGGGATAAAGTAGGAAATGGAATAGTTGTAACTTACCCCAAAATTACTGCCTTCTGTAACTTTGTTAAACCCAGGGATCCATAGATTGGGAAACTCTTCATTTTCTGTATTGGTTATTAAAAACCCCATACGGGCACTCATACCTACAAAAATATTGGCGAACAGTTCAACTTTTGCGCCGGCAACAAACTCCAACCACGTGGCGGAAAGCCCATCAAACTCTCGATTGGGATTTTCTCCGGGCAAAAATTCTGGATTAAAAAATTGATCGGTCTCGTATAGACTATAATCGTTCAAAGTTTGACTGAAACTTGAAAAGGCCACACGACCTCCTATGGTAATGGCATTGTTCATGCCGTACCAGTTGTCGTAAGTATTTATGTCGATTCCTGCTTTAATATAACTTCCAGATGTTTCGTAATCGTAGAGTAGTGTATTGTTCAGGTTTTCGTCTTGTCTTTTGGTTTCGTTCCCTATTTCTGCGGCCAGATACAATTTGCGGGTAAGCCTAAAATCTCCGACCAGTTCCAATCCGGTGTAATCCTCATCAACAAAAGATAGCACCAATTTGCTCAGGTCCACACCTACACGGAGGCCATAGGGGTCTTTGTACTGTACGGTGTCCTTTTGCGATAGATCTATCGTTTCACTTTGGGCCAGTGATAAAAATGGCAATAGACCAATAAAAATACTAATGCAATATTTTAACATGGATGTTATCTGTATTTTCTACGTTCGGTTGTACAACGCTGATATCCTGGACCCAGTTGTCGCTGTCCTCGGTCAAGCTAACCTCAATATTGTTATAGTTCACCACAAAGCCACATGCTCGGGAAACAAAAGCCTCACTAAGTTCATAGGTGATTGTTAAAGTATCTATATTTCCCGTTTCCAATTCGGTTTCCGCATCGTCATCGGAATTGGAGATGAGTTGGTACATTGTGGTAACGGCGGTACTTCTTAAAGGTACCGATAGGGAGTCGGGTGAATCCGATCTGTCGTTAAAACTGTCGTTATCCAATATACTGTCTATATCGATGTTTTTTATTCGAATGGATGTTACTTGTTTTGCTTCGGTGGTATCTTCAGCATCAAAAAAACCAATGACCAACAAAGGGGTATCACCTTCTACACAGATATCGTCCTTTTCACACGAGGAAACATAGAAGAGCAAAGATGCAATAAGCAGGATGGGGATTATTTTCTTCATTCCGGTTTTCAATGGATTTTAATTCTGGTGCTAAATCCGTTTTTCCAAAAGTACAACATTTTCAACGTGGTGTGTCTGCGGGAACATATCAACTGGCTGCACTTGTGTGACGGCATACTGTTCTTTCATTAGAGCCAGATCACGTGCTTGGGTTGCGCTATTACAGCTTACGTATACAATTTTTAATGGTGCCACATTCAATAGCTGTTCCACCACTTGTTTATGCATACCGTCACGAGGAGGGTCGGTTATGATCACATCAGGTTGCCCGTGTGCTGCAATAAAATCATCGTTGAACACATTCTTCATATCGCCCACAAAGAAATCCACATTGGTTATATTATTGTGCAGGGCGTTTGCCTTGGCGTCTTCAATAGCCTCTGGTACGGATTCCACACCGACTACTTTTTTTGCATTTTTGGCAACAAACTGTGCAATGGTCCCAGTTCCGGTATATAAATCGTAAACTAGTTCATTACCTGTTAATCCAGCAAAATCCCTTGTAACTTTATAGAGTTCGTATGCTTGCTCCGAGTTGGTCTGATAAAATGACTTGGCATTGATCTTAAATTGTAGGCCTTCCATTTCCTCAAAAATATGATCTCGGCCCGCATAGCAGATCACTTCTTGGTCATAAATAGTGTCGTTGCCTTTGGAATTGATTACGTATTGAAGCGAAGTAATTTCCGGAAACTTATCCTTTAAGTGATCGAGCAATAATACTATGTTTGCTTTATCTTCCTGGAAAAACTGAACAAGAACCATTATTTCACCTGTAGATGATGTTCTGATCATTAATGTTCTTAAAAGGCCTTGCTGTTTTCTTGGATTAAAAAATTCTAGACCATGGGCATTGGCAAAATTCTTCGCCTCCAACCGAATGGCATTGGACGGATCTCGTTGTAAATGACATTTTTTAATATCCAGAATCTTGTCCCACATGCCCGGAATATGGAATCCCAAAGCATTTCTATTTTCGATTTCATTGTCGGAACTGATTTCTTCTTGGGTCAACCAACGACTATCGGAAAATGAGAATTCCATTTTATTGCGATAAAAATATTGCTCTTTGGAGCCCAATATTGGCGATGATAGGGGGAGTTCCAAATTCCCTATGCGCTTTAGGTTGTTCTCTACCTCCTTTTGTTTAAAAAACAGCTGATGTTCGTAGCCCATGTGTTGCCATTTACAGCCTCCACAAGTACCGAAATGCTGGCAAACAGGTTCTGTTCTTTTATCGGATAGGGTGCGGAAATTGGTGGCAACTCCCTCAAAATAGGCTTTTCGTTTCTTGGTCGTCATCACGTCCACCACATCTCCGGGAACCGCATTGGTAAGGAAAATCACCCGTCCGTCCGGGGCTTTGCCTACCGATTTTCCTTTTGCTCCCGCATCTACTACCTCTACGTTTTCAAACGTTTTTCTCCTTCTATTTTTACGCATGTCGCAAAAGTAAGCCCTTTTTGGAATTTCACAGAACACTGTATCTTAAATTGCAGGTAAACTTTTGGAGTAACCAGAAATGGACAACCTAATGTCCAAGCAGAGTTTTGCCCAATAATTTGTATTTTGCACCAACTCTCAGGGATGATTTCTCTCCCACGCTGCTTTTTCGAGACTTCGAAAGAATAAAGGTACAGTAGGAATGGTTATTTTATCAATTTTAATCATTTAATGAAATGGCTGTTTTAGAGCATTTAACATCGCAGCAAGCGATAGATTTGGAAAACAAGTACGGGGCACACAATTATCACCCCCTTCCAGTGGTATTGAGCAAAGGGGATGGTGTATATGTGTGGGATGTTGAAGGGAAAAAATATTACGATTTCCTTTCTGCATACTCTGCCGTAAACCAAGGGCACTGTCACCCCAAAATTGTTGGGGCCATGGTGGATCAGGCAAAAACATTGACCTTGACATCCAGGGCATTTTACAACGATATGTTGGGGAAATACGAAAAATATGCGACAGAAACCTTTGGTTTTGAAAAGCTATTGCCAATGAACACTGGAGCGGAAGCTGTGGAGACTGCCTTAAAAATTTGTAGAAGATGGGCATACCAGAAGAAAGGTATCCCGGAAAACCAAGCAACCATTGTTGTTTGCGAGAACAATTTTCACGGAAGAACCACAACGATCATCTCATTTTCCAACGACGAGGTGGCCCGTAACGACTACGGTCCGTACACAGAAGGGTTCATCAAGATTGAATATGACAACTTATCCGCACTGGAACAAGCATTGGAAAACAATCCCAATGTTGCGGGCTTTTTAGTGGAGCCTATACAAGGGGAGGCAGGGGTTTATGTGCCATCCGAAGGATATTTAAAGGGGGCCAAGGCACTTTGTGAAAAACACAATGTTCTTTTTATTGCTGATGAAGTGCAGACAGGTATTGCCAGGACTGGCAGATTGTTGGCAACATGTGGTAATTGCTCCTGTTCGGATAAGAATTGTAGCGACACACCAGAAGTTAAACCAGATGTTTTGATTTTGGGCAAGGCCCTATCGGGTGGTGTTTATCCTGTTTCCGCGGTTTTGGCCAATGATGGCATTATGGAAGTAATCACTCCGGGAAGCCATGGAAGTACTTTTGGTGGCAACCCTGTTGCGGCAGCAGTGAGTATGGCGGCCTTAGAGGTGGTGAAAGAAGAGGGTTTAGCACAAAATGCTGATGAATTGGGGGAATTGTTCCGGGAAGAGTTGAACAAATTTATCCCAACTTGCGATTTGGTGGTCAAAGTTAGGGGCAGGGGATTGCTTAATGCTATTGTGATCAACGATACCGAGGAGAGCTCCACGGCGTGGGATATTTGTATGGCCCTAAAGGAAAATGGGCTGTTGGCCAAACCGACCCATGGAAACATTATCCGGTTTGCACCGCCTTTGGTTATGAACAGAGAACAGTTGTTGGACTGTGTTTCCATTATTATCAAAACACTAAAAGAGTTTTCTAAATAACTAGACAAATAAAAAAGGGCGGTGATTTCACCGCCCTTTTTATAGATAGGAAATAATTTTATAAAAACTTGTATCCAACTCCAATGGTCAGGTAATTTCCTCTAACCTTGATGTCTTCACTTCCCGTATAGGAATTATTGATTTGAAACGTATATCTGGCTTCCAGAAAAAAGTCTTCATCAATATCATATCCGATACCACCGGCTAGATCAAATTCAACACTGCTGAAATCGTCCGGAGTGTCCTCAAGAGAGAAAACCAATTGTGGTCCTGCTTGAATATTGAATTTTTCAGAGATTGCAAATTTACCTAGAATAGGAAGAATGATGCCATCAGCTTCATCAACGTTGGCATAAAGAAGTTCGGGCTGAATATTGAAATTTTCAGAAATTTCGAAATCAGCTACTGCACCCAAATAAAATCCGGAATTAGAATCGGATACGGTAATCCCATCTACTTTAACACTCCCTCTGGCGTTAAGGTAGCCAGCTGTAGCACCAAACCTAACTTCTTGAGCTTGGGATGCATAAGTAAATCCAAGTACGGCAATTGCAACTAATAATAGTTTTTTCATGTTTAATTAATGATTATAGTTAAGGCGTAAAGATAGAAATCTTAACCATCGTTAACGCCCATTTGTTATGGAATTAATCCAAAATTTGAAAGGAACTATTTTTAAATATTGAGTACTAACTATTTAGGATACCGCTATTTCTTCCAAACGAATTTGCTTTTTGGATGCGTTAAAGTAGGCTTTGGTGCCAATGGGCAATGTGAAATTTTGTGGTACATGGCCAAAACTCAGACCATAGGCTGCAGGTATGCCCAAAGGTGCGATTCTATCCATTATTACTTCCCTGAGTGTAAAATTGTCCGTGGTTCTTTTACGGTCGCAGCCATTACAAACTCCAAAAACAATGCCTTTGGCCTTTAAAAAGGAATCCACTTGTGTGAGCTGGGTCAGCATTCGGTCCATTCGGTATGGAGCTTCCTCTACATCTTCCAGAAAAACAAGTTTGTCGGTAAAGTCTATTTCGTAAGGTGTGCCGATCATGGCAGCGACCAACGATAAGCTTCCGCCCACAAGATCTCCTTCTGCCGTTCCATTGGTTATCGTGTATCGGTAATATTCGCTGTTGCGATATTGTTTTGGGTCTTTTAGAATGGCATTTTTTATAGGTAGGACCTCCTGTGGTTCCATTAGGACCTTTTTCATGTAATTTTGGCTGTATTCGTCATCGATCGTGGTTCCGACAGGGCCGTGAAAACATACAAGGCCTGTTTTGTTGTAAATGGTATTGATCAAGGCCGTAATATCACTAAAACCGATTAAAATTTTTGGATTGTTGCGGATAAGGTCGTAATCCAACATATCCAAGATTCGAGTGCAACCATAGCCGCCCCTTGCGCAAAGTATGGCATCCACGTCCGGGTTGGCAAACATTTCGTTTACATCGTTGGCACGTTCTTCATCGGTGTCGCTAAAATAACCATGGTTACCTTTGATTCTTTCAGTGTAAAAAGTCTTGAAACCCATTTTCTCCAAGACTTCCAATGTAAGGTAAAGTTTTTCGGGTTTCACCGCAAAACCTGGAGCAACAAGCCCGATGGTATCGCCAATTTTTAGTTTTTTGGGTTTTATTTTGGGCAATACAGTAGTTGATCTGGGCTCACTTGCCCAACTCGTTTGGGGCAGAAACGAAACGGCTCCTAATGCTGTTACGGACTTTAAAAAGTTTCTTCGTTTGGACATTTTGAATGGGTTATGCTATGTTTTAACAAAAATGAAGAAATTTTGGAAGAAATGTAACAATTACTCGCTGTTTCTTTCAGCCCTGCGTAATTGTCGCTGTATTTTCCTAATGGCGGATTCAATGGATTTTTCGGGTTCTATAATATTATATTCTCCCCAAAAATTTGGATCGGAAAAGCCCGAGGCCTCATCACTGAGTATAATTGATTTTTTAATTCTTTCACGGTACCTTGGCGTTTTCCCCGTTAGGTTATTTTCCCAATCGGTAATGGCCATTTCCGCCATCATACTGTACATGGAATTAAACCACTTGTCTTCCCAGTCTACTTTAAATTCCATAAAAACGCTACCATAGCCATAGTACCATTTGCCATCTTTTTCGCGATAGTCCACACGATAGGAGACCTCAGTGGGCCAAACATCGACTTTTGCCGGTTTTCTGCGCACAAATAGTTGGGCAGCTTTGTTCCGGTCTGTAATATTCAAAGAAAAAATTGCACTTGTAAGTACTTTGTTTTCAACATCTATGTAAAGTTCACCCTGGTAAAGGGGCTCGGAGATTCCTGGGTGCTGGTCAAATCGGATCACATAGATCACTTTGTCATTTATTCTTGTGGAGCGATCAAATGTAAACTTGTAGTTGGACAGTGCTTCTTCCGAAAAGATATATTGGGGATATTTCATCATATCCACATATAATGTGTTGTATGGCCCACCTTGTAATTTTAGTGCCACGGTGTCCAGTTTACTGTAATCCGTACTTTTTCTGGCTTTAAAGAGTTCAACGGCGTCTTCTTTAAAAGAACTGTATGGGGTTTTATAAATATTGACCACAGCTTCAGCCAAAGAAACATTTCTTCTTCTTCGTTTTATGGTTTCCCTATAAAAAGCTGTCATTAAGGTGGGGTCATCAAAATATCGGTTGTCACGGTTTTTAAGTGTTTCTTTTATAAGGGCCAGGGCGTCTTTTGGGGCATTAATGTTGATTTCCGAAAGCTGGGTAACCGAAATTTCGAGGGAGATTTCATTTTTTTCTGGCGCCAGATCGGCAATCGGTACTTTTTTGGTTTTATACCCCAAGAACGAAATCACCACATTTTTATGGATGAACTCTTTGGGAACTTTTAAAAGGAAATTTCCCTCCGTATTGGTTATGGTGCTTATGTTGGTGCCCTCTATGGCCAGTGTTGCAAAAACCAACGATTTATTACTGGATTGGTCCTTAACCTCTCCACTGTACTGGTTAAATTCCATGGTTTGTTGGTTCTCTTGGAAAGCAAAAGAAACCAATGGGGCCAAGAGTGCCAGTGTACAAAATGCGGAGCACAAGAAAGCGCTGATTTTCTTGCGTATTGCGAGATTCGATGGTTTTAACGGCATAGCTATCTTCTTTTGTATTAAAAATACAAAATTTTAAAGATATGCTCACATAGTTTTTGTCCCTGTATGTGGATGTTCCAAGCAGGCAAAAAACTTAGCCTAGTCTACCATGAAGAGGGCATTGGCAAAAAATAGCTTTCCATTTTCCCAGAATCCTCGGAACAACGGATTGTCCACCATATAAATTACTTGTCCACGGCCATAATTTTCTACGCCATAAATCAAGGTTTCTGAAATTTTTTGCTGCGCTTCTATTCCGGCAAAGCCAGAAAACGGATCTGTATTTTTTTCCAAATAAACCGCATTTCCTCCATCGAGATATTCGTATGCACTGCTTCCCAATTTTAAAGAAAAGTATTCGGACCCATAGCCATACGCCAATGGATTGGAATTGTCCACTTTGGTTTTAAAAATTGCTCCGGTAATGGCTCCTTTCATTCGCTCTCTTTCCCAATCTTTGTAGGGTTGTGGTTCATTTTCGCTTGAGTCTTTCTCAAACTTTTTCTTGGTTACACCAAATCCCTTATCACCATCTAGCGCATCTATGGAGCCACCCATGGCAATGATCTTTCCTCCGTTGCGGACCCAGTTTTTAAGTTTGGATAGTTGGTCCTCACTAAAATGGTTGCCGTAGCGTCCATCGGGCAAGATCAGGATACTATATTCGTCCAGATCCACTCGGTTGGCATATTCATCATCCAGAACGGTAAGCGGGTAATGCAGCTGTTGCTCAAAAAAGTGCCATATTTCCCCAAAACGCAAGGTTGAGGTCGGACCGCCGGACAATACTGCAACCTTTGGTTTGGTGATCATTTGAACATACGACGAACCAAAATCTTTTCCAGAATCAACAAAGCCAGTTGAAGCGGCTGTGTATGGTTTTTGATAGTCGGTGATGATGTCCGACATGGATGCCTGAAAATTTGAATCATGCTGATTGTCTCCTTTAGTAACGATCAAAGTTCCCCTATCAAAAGACTTGCCTTCCAAACTGAAGGGGTGGTCGGCTTTTCGTACTCGGATGCCCTTTTTTAACAAAGCGGACAAGAACCGTGCATCTTTCATACTGTTCCAATCAAAAAGATAAGCGTAGGCATTGGCAGGAGCTCCTATTGTTGCGTTCTGAACCACATCGCTTGCCGTATTGCCGGAGACCAATGAGGTGGAGGCAATTGCGTCCAATCCATATGCATAGGGTAGGGACCATGCCGTAATATCGTAGGTGAGCGAATCCGATAATTTGGCATCGGGCTCGAACAATACTTTTACCATGGTACCTTTGGGTTGATTTGTGGAAACTACCATGCCATTGTTTTTGATGGCCATGTTTCCGCTTCTTCCCGTTTTGTAATGGTGCCCTTTGTAGGAACCACTGGAAACATTGCCATATTCGATTTCGTGTTTGTCCAAAAGGGATTTAAGGGCTTCAAGCTTGTCCTTGTCTCCTTTTAGTACATAACTTTTATACTTAAAATCCTTGTTTTGATAGAACTTTTTGAATTCTTGGTTTAGTTTCTCTGCATTTTGAGAAGAAACCTCAATGGTGGATAGTCCCGTGGTGTGGTGGTGCGCAATTCTGTCCTTTAGGGTAAGGGTGTCGCCAATTGCGGTGACAATTCCAAGTCCGGCCCTTCCACTTCCACCTTGTTCGTAAGTCATCCCAATAGAACCGTTGTACATGGGGTAGGTGTCGCCATAGCTTGGATATAATAGATCAAATACTTCTTTGGTAAAATAGAACCAACCATTGGCATCAAAGTATTTGGCGTGGTTTCTGCCTATGGTCGTCTGAAAATCACGTTGGAAATCGGTAATTACCTCATGGTAGGGTTCTGCTGCTGGTGCAAAATAATACGGACTATTTACGCCTTGTTCGTGAAAATCCACATGAACATGGGGCAACCATTGGTTGAACATTTTTAATCGCTGCTGGCTCTCTACTTGGGTAAGCCAGGCCCAATCACGGTTAAGGTCGAACATATAGTGGTTACTGCGTCCACTCCACCAACCTTCGTGGTGTTCCTTGCTGTTGGGATCTACTTGGAAAGGGGTGTTTTTATATTGGTTGTACCAGTTGGTGTATCTGTCGCGGCCATCTGGGTTAATACAGGGGTCCATAATAACCACTGTGTTTTCCAAATAATTGCTTTTTTTTGTTAAAAGCTCATAAATCGTCTTCATGGAGGCTTCGGTACTCACACTTTCATTGCCATGAACATTATAGCTCAACCAAACAATGGCTTTGGACGAATTTCCCGAACCTTCTGTATTTTTTAAATGTTCTTTTCTAATGGTTTCCAAGTTGGAAATGTTTTCCGCAGAGGACACATAAGCCAAAATAAGGGGCCTACGTTCGTTGGTTTTTCCATATACTGTGAGCTTGACTCGGTCCGGTTCCGATTCGGCCAAGTACTCGTAGTAATCCACCACTTCGTGATGGCGGGTAAACTGGGTTCCAAGTTCGTACCCCAAAAATTCTGATGGAGACTTTAATTGCTGTGCGGAAACCGAAATGGATACTAAAAGAAGGAGAGAAAATAAAAATCGGGTCATGTTTGGGTTAATTAGTTCTCTCAAATCTAATAATAAATTGGTGCAGAATCCTAATTTTATCAATTTGAGCCGACTAAATCTTGTATAAAATTCAATTAACGTATTTTTAGGACGAGTAAAAAAGAAGAGACTTATCTTTGATCACCTCATTTCAGTTTTAATGGAAGTAGAATGTATACCCTTTAAGGAAACCGGTTATTTTTCCCAATTAATTTGTGATTACCTAGAGCAAAAAAAAGAATTAGCACCTTACTACAATAGATTTCCCTTACCCGGTAACTTTAGTGATCAGATTAAAGAAAAATCTGCCAACTACCCAAAAGCCCACAGAAAAGTTTTGGTCGGATCTTTAAACGAGCAATACAAAAATGTGGAGGTTTCCGGCGCAACAAAAAAAAATATCCTAGCTCTCGAAAAGGAAAATTCCTTTACCGTGGTAACCGGTCACCAGTTAAATTTATTTACTGGTCCTTTGTACTTCCTGTATAAAATTGTATCGACGATAAATCTGGCCAAAAAGCTAAATGCACAGTTTCCCGATCATCAATTTGTGCCGGTGTATTGGATGGCAACGGAGGATCACGATTTTGATGAGATCAATTATTTTAATCTACACGGGAAAAAGGTGCTTTGGAACAAAAATGTTTCCGGTGGGGTAGGTAGATTGTCCACAGATGGTCTGGATGAGGTATTCGGGATATTTGCTTCCGAACTTGGTAATTTAGGTTATACGGATAAATTAAAAGAGCTATTCCAAAAGGCTTACCTTGAAAACCAAACCCTGGCCCAAGCTACAAGATACCTCGCCAATGCCTTGTTCGGAGATGAAGGTCTTGTAATTGTGGATGGTGACGATAAAAATTTGAAGAGGTTATTGGTGCCTTATGTCCAAAAGGACATTTTTCAGCATACGCCCTACGAAAAAGTTACCAAGACGATAAAAAACTTGGAGAAAATTTCAGCGGACTATACAATTCAAGTAAACCCGAGGGAAATCAACTATTTTTATCTAAAGGACGATCTTCGGGAACGAATTATTCTAAAAAAAGGGAAATACCATGTGCTCAATACCCAGTTGGATTTTACCCCAGAGGAAATTTTAAAAGAACTTGAGGAATATCCAGAGCGTTTTTCGCCCAACGTGGTCACTCGCCCATTGTATCAGGAGGTTATCCTACCCAACCTTTGTTATATCGGAGGAGGGGGAGAATTGGCCTATTGGTTGGAGTTTAAATCCTATTTTGATGAACTGGGAGTGACCTTTCCTATGTTGATGCTGCGGAATTCAGCCTTGTTGATAAAAGAAAAACAGTCGGACAGGATTGAAAAGATGGGACTCACGGTAGCTCATTTATTTATGAAACAGCACAGCCTTATCAACAAAAAAATACGAGATATCTCTAATATCGATGTTGATTTTTCGCCGCAAAAAAAGGTGCTGGAGGAACAATTTAAACAAATGTACGAGCTTGCCAACAAAACGGACAAGAGCTTTTTGGGAGCCGTAAAAGCACAGGAGGTAAAACAAAAAAAGGGTTTGGACAAGCTGGAAAAGCGACTTTTACGCGCCCAAAAACGAAAATTAAAAGATCACGTAACGCGATTAACGGAGTTGCAGAATGAGTTATTTCCAAATCAATCGTTGCAAGAAAGGCAGCTCAATTTTTCCGAGATCTATTTGGAAATGGGAGAGGAACTCATCCCGATGCTACTGAATACTTTAGATCCTTTTTCTCAGAATTTTACCATAATTAAAAACAAATAATAGCCCTAAATATCTTCCGCGGTAGAACAAAAGCCAATCTTTTTCAAAAAAAGTTTTACGGATCAGGTAGGGTATTTGTCCGGTAGGTTGTTCCTTACATATAAATAGCTATGAAAATTTAAATTTTGAGTTGGTTAACTCATATGTTTAGGTTGGTTTTGATTTTATTGAAAAGCCCCGGAGTGGTTCCCGGGGCTTTTTACATTCTTTATGTTTGGTTCCGATTCAGAACAAATCTTTAAAATGTGATTTTACCTCAAAAAGAGTGGCCTCTTTCATGGTGTCGAATCGAACGTCCGCATGTCCGACACGCTCTTCGGGACCAATGCCAACGCTATAAAAATTACCAGCCTTAGCAGCATCGATACCCTTTTCGGCATCTTCAAAAACAATACACCTTTCCGGCGATAGGCCCATTTTTTCGGAGGCGTACAAGAAAATGTCGGGAGCTGGTTTGCTTCTGGATACACTATTGCCATCACCGATCACATCAAAATAATGGGTAGCATTTAGTTGCTTCAATACCTTTTCTGCATTTTTACTTGCACTGCCGAGGGCAACGCTAAACCCTTCGGACCTAAGGTGTGTTAAAAGTTCTTTGGCACCCGGTAGATAATCCTCGGGGGTCATGTGATCCAAACTTTGCACGTAAATATCGTTCTTTTGGGTAGCCAGTTCCACGATAGTTTCTTCTTTGAGCGAAACATTGTTGTGGTCCATGATCACTTTAATGGAATCCATTCTGGATATCCCTCTCAATTTTTCGTTGAGATCGCGATCAAATTGCCAATCCATGTCGTCCGACAATTTTTTCCAAGCGGCAAAATGCAGTTCTGCTGTATCCGTGATTACGCCATCCAAATCAAAAATGAATCCCTTAATCATAATCAGTTCTTTTTTACATCGCAAAGAAATAATGAAATCAATTAAGAAAAAAACTATATAAGACTTTGTTTTGTGCAGGAAAAAGCTGGACTGGCACTCAAAGCAGACGGGGTGTTGATAACCCGTTGGAATTACTTCTTTAAAAAACTTGTCGCAAATATCCATTAAAAGATACTTTTGCAACTAAAGCAAATTGCTATTTTTGCCCATGCATAACAACGTACTCATCCTAGACTTTGGTTCCCAGTACACACAATTGATCGCAAGACGCGTCAGGGAACTCAACATTTACTCAGAAATTAAACCGTATAACAAGGTGCCCGAAGATCTGTCGGATTACAAAGCGGTAATATTGTCCGGTTCACCGTCCTCGGTTCGCTCCGAACAGGCCCCTCATCCCGATCTATCGGGAATTAAAGGAAAAAAACCTCTTTTGGGCATTTGCTACGGCGCACAATATCTGTCCCATTTTCATGGGGGTAACGTGGCCCCTTCCGCTACCCGTGAATATGGGCGGGCCAATTTGTCCTTTATTAAATCTGACGATGATTTTTTGAAAGGAATTGAAGAAGGTAGCCAAGTATGGATGAGCCACTCGGATACCATTAAGGAACTGCCCGAGGGAGCAGTACTTTTGGCCAGCACCCACGATGTGGAAAATGCGGCTTACAAGATTGGAGGGGAGAGCACTTACGGGATACAGTTTCACCCGGAAGTGTACCATTCAACAGATGGAAAAAAGCTATTGGAAAACTTTTTGGTAAATATAGCTGGTCTAAAACAGGACTGGACTCCCGATGCTTTTGTGGAAACCACAGTGGATGAACTAAAGGAGGAAATCGGGGACGAAAAAGTAATATTGGGACTATCCGGCGGTGTAGATTCCAGTGTGGCGGCCATGTTGCTCCACAAGGCCATCGGAGATCATCTATACTGTATATTCGTGAACAATGGCCTCTTGCGTAAAAATGAGTTCGAAAGTGTTTTGGACCAGTACAAGCACATGGGCTTAAATGTAAAGGGAGTGGATGCTTCGGCACGTTTTTTGGATGCTCTTAAGGGCGAGTCGGACCCTGAAAAGAAGAGAAAGATCATCGGAAGGGTCTTTATCGAGGTCTTTGATGATGAATCCCACAAAGTGGAAAATGCAAAATGGTTGGCCCAGGGTACTATTTATCCTGACAGAATTGAATCTGTTTCGGCAAGTGGAGGCCCATCAGCTGTGATCAAAAGCCACCACAATGTTGGAGGATTGCCCGATTATATGAAATTAAAAGTAGTTGAACCCTTAAAAATGTTGTTCAAGGATGAAGTGAGAAGAGTTGGGGCGAGTATGGGAATGTCCAAAGAAATTTTGGGAAGACACCCTTTCCCCGGTCCTGGCTTGGGAATACGTATCTTGGGGGATATTACACCGGAGAAAGTGGCTATTTTGCAAGAGGTCGACGCTATTTTTATCGATGGATTAAAAAAATGGGGACTTTATGACAAGGTTTGGCAGGCCGGAGCCATGCTTTTGCCCGTAGATAGTGTAGGGGTCATGGGAGATGAGCGTACCTACGAAAAATGTGTGGCGCTCAGAGCGGTGGAAAGCACCGATGGGATGACCGCCGATTGGGTAAATTTGCCCTACGAATTTTTGCAAAAGACCTCTAACGATATAATAAACAAGGTTAAAGGCGTTAATAGAGTGGTGTACGACATTAGTTCCAAACCACCTGCAACTATAGAATGGGAATGAAAAAATATATGTTACAACTGGTTTTTACCATGGTCCTTTTGTTGGCCATGGTGCCGGTTTCCGCACAAAATTATACCACGCATGCTGTAAAGGATGGGGAGACTCTAAAGAGCATTTCCCAAAAATATCGGGTAACGCCCTATAGTATTTTACAGGCCAATAAAGAAATCAAGAGTGCTTCCGATGTTAAGGAGAACACGATTCTTATTATACCCTTGAACGGTAAAGCGGAAGACACTAAAAACGAGGCCAAACCAGATAAGCCAAAACAAGAAGAGCTGAAGCCGATTCGATTTACACGACACAGGGTAAGAAGAAAGGAAACCCTTTTTGGTCTGACCCAAAAGTATGAGATCACCGAAGAACAATTAAAAAGATATAACACAAGGCTGTATTCGGAAACATTGGACAAGGGAATGGTGCTTCAAATTCCTGTTTTTCCAGAAGTGGACCCCAATGAGGAAAAAGAACTGGATTTCGAAATATACACCGTTCAACCTAAAGAGACACGTTGGAGCATTGCCCACAAATACGGAATTAGTGTCGATAGTTTGTTGGTCTTAAACCCGGAATTGGATAAGAACACCAATTATTTGGCAGCAGGAGAAGAGTTGAAACTGCCACGCCCCAAAGGAGATAGCCTAAAGGAACAGAAAACAGAGGTTTTTACTTCTTACACGGTACCTCCAAAAATGACACTTTATAGTCTTGGAAGGGAATATGGTATCCCAACGGATTCTATTGTACGCTTGAATCCGGAAATAATGAAAGCCGGAGGCCTAAAAGAGGGAATGGTAGTACGTTTGCCCAAAAAGAAGTCTCAGGCCGGTATAGTGAACACCGACAACTTTGTTTTTTATGAGGTAAAACCCAAACAGAATATATTTAGAATTACCCAGAACCTTAAGATTACCAGAGAAGAACTGTTCCGTTTGAACCCAGCTTTGGAAAATGGCCTTAAAGCGGGAATGGTACTAAAGTTGCCCAAAGAAAAAGCAGAAGGACTAGAAGTGAAAAATGCCCTAGTGCTGGATAAGATCAATTTGGTAGACAGCATAAATGTGGAAAACAAACCACAGCTGGTTTTTATGCTTCCCTTTCGTTTGGACAAGGTAAACTTGAACGACACCCAAAGAGCGGAAGAATTGATCAAAAACCGAAGGGACCTGGCATTGAGCCTTGGTTTTTACACAGGGGCCATGGTCGCTTTGGATTCCATTAAAAAACTTGGAGTATCGGTCAACGTAAAAACTTACGATACCCAGTTGGACCAAGCTAAAGTAAAAGAAATACTTTTCCGTGAATCCTTAACAGGGGTAGATGCTGTGATAGGACCACTGGCCGCCGGACCTTTGGACGAGGTTGCCGTGCAGGCAAAAACCAAGAATATTCCCGTAGTGGCCCCTATTGCATCGGACAGTAAACTCAGTCACAACAATGTTTTTTTCTCCGTTCCCAGAGATGCAGTCCTTAGGGATAAAATGCTGGCATATATGGAGAAAATCCATACCGATGAGAATGTGGTCATAATTGCGGATTCTACCCATCAAGTGGCACACGATTCTATTTTGAGCAAGTTTCCTGCTGCCCAAATCGCAAAGGTGATCGATAATAAATCGTTGCACTTGGATAGGTTTTTGATCCAATTGTCCAACGAAAAGGAGAACTGGGTATTTTTGGAAACCGATCAACCCAATATGGTGGCAAGTGTAACATCCATTCTAAACTCTGCCAATACCTCTTCGGTTACAGTAACAAACAACCCGCAAGAAAAGGTTAATGTACGCATGTTCACCACAAGCTTTAACGGGGCATTTGAGCACGAGGCAGTTTCCAAGACACATTTATCCAATTTAAAATTTACGTATCCATCGTTCTACAAGGAATCTGCGGATGATACCTTCACTAGGGCATATATGAAAAAATACAATGGCCTACTACCGGATAGGTATGCCATCCGAGGATTTGATGTGACCATGGACGTGTTATTGAAACTGGCATACAAAAAGAATTTGTTTGAAACATCAAAATACATTGGGTTAACGGAATATGCAGGCAATGGATTTGATTATCTTAACGATTGGACCTCCGGGTACTTTAACCGCGCCTGTTACATTATGGAGTATGACAACCTTACCATTAAAGAAGTAGAAATCAATGACAGCAAAAGTAACCTATAACGGAAATCTTAGAACTACCTGTGTACACTTACGATCAGGTAGTGAATATATTACCGATGCCCCTGTGGACAACAATGGCAAGGGAGAGGCTTTTTCCCCTACGGATACCGTGGCTACTGGCTTGGCGAACTGTATGATAACAATGATGGGCATAAAAGCCAGGGATTTGGAAATTGATCTAGCAGGTTCTACCGCAGAGGTTACCAAGCATATGGCGGCCAATCCACGGAGAATCTCCAAGATCGAGGTAAAGTTAGACCTGCCCGCATCCATCTCTGAGAAACACCGTAAAATTTTGATGCATACGGCGAATACTTGCCCAGTACATTACAGTTTGCACCCCGATATTGAAAAAGTAATCGATTTTAATTGGATAAACTAGTTGCAATAGGATGTTTTTTTCTGTTTGGTTTTTTGGGTTTTGCACAAGAGATCGAAGAAGGCGTTCTATGGAACAGTAATATTAGGCTCACGTGGGCCGATTTTAAGGGGAAGGTTCCCCCGGCAGCCGAATCGGCTGCCACCACCGCCAGTGGTATTAGTTATTCCTATTCTGCCAACTTGCTCCACCACGAGGTTAAATTGGATTATGAGGTAAATGCGTTTTTTTATCCCAACGAAAGCTGGTACAAGCCGGAGCTGTGCAATGAAAACACCTTGGCCCACGAGCAATTACATTTTGATATTACCGAACTTTTTGCCCGTAAAATGCGCGCAAAACTGCGCCGCACCTCTTTCTCTGATGATGTTAAGGGAGAAGTGCGCAAAATATACCAGGATATTTTAAAGGAACTACAAGAACACCAAGAACAATACGATTGGGAAACCAATTTTTCCCGAAACCGGGAAAAGCAATTAGAATGGAATACCAAGATTGCCTTAGCTTTAAAAGAAAGTGAATCGTAAAAAAATATTTAGGGCAGTAGCCCAAGTTCACTCAGGAACATTACATATTATTATTCTGGAAAAGGCTACACATCACATCTTAGAAAAGCATCCTTCAACGCTGCAATTTTATCCTCCCATGTCACAATGAATTCTTGAGCCACGTAGCCTGTAAATCCGGTATCATGTATGGCTTTGATAATGGCCGGGTAGTAGAGTTCTTGGGTTTCATCAATTTCGTGCCTGCCAGGAACACCGGCCGTGTGGTAGTGCCCAAAATAGGGGTGGTAGTTTTGTATGCTTCGGATAATATCGCCTTCCTGAATTTGCATGTGGTAGATATCGAACAGCAATTTAAAATTGTCGCTGCCCAAATGTTTGCAAAGCTCCACGCCCCAAAGTGAATTGTCGCACATATAATCTGGATGGTTTACTTGGTTAAAAAGCTCCATCTGAATTATCACGCCGTGTTTTTCCGCCAATGGAATAATTTGTGAAAGCCCATCTACACAATTTTGAAGACCGACGTAGTCGTTCATCCCGTCTCGATTGCCGCTAAAGCAGATTAGGTTGGTATAGCCCGCTTCCGCAACTTTCGGAATCATTTCGGTGTAATTCTTAATAAGCTGTTCGTGATATTTGGGGTTGTTCCATCCCTCCGTTAAACTTATTTCAGCACCGTTGCACATCGAACAGTGAATGTCATATTTTTTTAAAATGGGCCATCTGTCCGGACCAATCAAATCAATTGCATTTACTCCAAGCTCCTTTAAGGTCTTTAAAAAATCTTCAAAGGGAATATCGCTAAAACACCATTCACAAACACTATGGTTTATATTGTGTTTTAACTTAAATGTTTGGGGCAGTACTTGGTCGGAGGTCATGGCCGAACCAGAGGCCAGTCCGGCAGAGCCAACAGCTGCGGTGGCAATAAAATTTCTACGTTTCATTTTTCGGATTTGTTGAGGGAAAGATAGTATTTTAGGCCTATATATGGAAATGCGTCCCGATACAGAACAGCTTTTGGAAATGGCCCATTATAAAATGCCCTTTGGTAAGTACAAAGGGCGATATTTGGTGGATCTGCCTCTTGCCTATTTGGTATGGTTCAGGCAAAAAGGTTTACCCAAAGGTAAACTTGGCGACTACCTTAATACCATGCTGACCATTAAGGATAACAACCTGGAACCCATCATCAGAAAACTGCAAAAAGATTTTCCTAAAGAATCTACCTGATTTTTGTCCCGCAATTAGTAACTTTACGCCCCGTAATAGAATGATCAATATGTCAGAGACCAAGTACATTTTCGTTACGGGAGGCGTTACTTCTTCATTGGGAAAAGGAATTATTGCCGCATCCTTGGCCAAACTACTGCAAGCCAGGGGATACCGAACAACCATCCAAAAATTAGATCCATACATAAATGTTGATCCCGGAACATTGAATCCGTACGAACACGGTGAATGCTATGTTACCGACGATGGGGCCGAAACCGATTTGGACCTTGGGCATTATGAGCGTTTTTTGAACGTGCGCACTTCACAGGCCAACAACGTGACCACAGGAAGGATTTACCAAAGCGTAATCGAAAAAGAACGTAGAGGGGAGTTTTTGGGTAAAACGGTGCAGGTGGTCCCCCACATTACCAACGAGATCAAAGAGCGTATCCAAATTTTGGGGAACAGTGGCGACTACGATATCATTATTACCGAAATAGGAGGTACCGTAGGTGATATTGAATCCCTGCCCTATATTGAGGCAGTTAGGCAATTACTTTGGGAACTGGGAGAGCATAATGGTATAGTGATCCATCTTACTTTGGTGCCATTTTTGTCCGCCGCGGGGGAATTAAAGACCAAACCAACACAGCACTCCGTAAAAACTTTGATGGAAAGTGGAATCAAGGCTGATATTTTGGTGTGCCGTACAGAGCATCATATTTCTGAAGACATCAAGGAGAAATTGGCACTTTTCTGCAATGTTAGAAAAGAGGCCGTAATCCAATCCATAGATGCATCCACTATTTACGATGTACCATTGTTGATGCAAGAAGAAGGCTTGGATACCGTAACATTGGAAAAGTTGGCCCTGCCGAACAATACAGAACCAAATCTTGATCAATGGAAGGAGTTTTTGAACAGACACAAAAATCCAAAGGATAAAGTAGTGATCGGATTGATCGGAAAGTATGTGGAACTTCCCGACTCGTACAAATCCATTCAAGAGGCCTTTATCCATGCAGGTGCCGCCAACGAAGTCAAAGTTGAGGTTAAATCCATTCATTCCGAGCATTTGTCCCCAAGCAATGTAGCTCAAAAGTTAAAAGGATTGGACGGTATTTTGGTAGCTCCAGGTTTTGGGGAACGCGGTATAGAGGGCAAGGTAAAGGCGGTAAGATATGCTAGGGAAAACAATATTCCGTTCTTGGGTATATGTTTGGGAATGCAAATGGCCGTGATCGAATTCGCCCGAACAGTTCTTGGTCTGGAAAAAGCCAATTCTACGGAAATGAACAAGCAAACGCCCGATCCTGTGATCAGTTTAATGGAAGAACAAAAATCCATTACCGATATGGGAGGTACCATGCGTTTGGGAGCTTGGGACTGCCATTTAAAAGAAGGTAGCTTGGTGAAAAGCGTATATGGAACTTCCGATATAGAGGAAAGGCATAGACACCGATATGAATTCAACAACCAATATAAGGAACAATTGGAAGCAGCTGGATTGGTCGCATCCGGGCTCAATCCAAAAACAGGATTGGTGGAAGTTGTGGAAATTCCAACACATCCTTGGTTTGTCGGGGTACAGTATCACCCCGAATATAAGAGTACCGTAGCCAGCCCGCACCCTTTGTTTGTTGGGTTTGTAAAAGCGGTATTGGCCCAAAAACAAAAACAAAACAATGCCAGTTTGGCATAAAACCCGGTTTTGGGCATATATTTGCCATTTGATACACGAACAAAAGATTTCTACTAAATAATATTCATGGAAGAAAAGAAGCTGGATATTAAATCCATTATTGGATTTGTACTGATATTTGGGATACTGGTTTTTATGTTTTACCAAAATCAGCCAACACCAGAAGAGTTGGAAGCTCAAAAAGCGGAACAGGCAAAGATCAAAGCTGAGGCAGCCAAGGTCGAAAATGAAGCTCAAAAAGAGCCGGTGCAAAAAGCCAAGGTAATCGATCTTAACGATTCCATTGCGGTGGCGGATTATAAAAATACAGTTGGCGCATTTGGGTTTACCCAAACGGCAGAAGACATTACTACCTTGGAGAACGAGGTTTTATTGCTGAAAATTTCCAATAAGGGAGGCCAGATCGTAGAGGCCAAAATGAAGGACTATGTGACTTTCGACTCCATACCTGTGTATTTGGTAAAGGATGGGAACGCCAATTTTGCGATAAACTTTAGCAGTTCGGATAATAGATCGCTCAGCACAGCTGATTTGTTCTTTGAGCCATCGCTTACCAAGAGCGGCGAGAACCAGGTCTTGTCCATGAAGGCCAAAGTAGCCAATAATCAATATTTGGAGTATAGGTACGAAATGAAGCCAAACGAGTATTTGGTCGATTTTACCATTAGATCGCAAGGGTTGAGCGGTGTTTTTAACACAAGTAAACCAGTTACCTTGGAATGGGACCTAAAAGGCATACGACATAATAAAAGTGTTATGTACGAGAACCGGTATACCCGATTGACGTACAATCACGATGAAGGTAACATTAGCAAACTTTCGGAAAGTAGCGATTTTGATGAGGAAACTGAGGAGGATGTAAAATGGTTATCGTACCGCCAACACTTTTTTAGCTCTATTTTGGCAACGGACGATCATTTTAAAACCGCAGCTTTAACTTCTACCAATTTGGTCGAGGAAGAAAGCAAGGAAATACTTTTCACCAAATCTTACAGTACAAAAGCGCCTTTGGAATTTAAAGGAGGGGAGTTGTCCCAAAATATGCATTGGTATTATGGGCCAACCGATGTTAAGGTCTTGGATGATTATAAGGATTTGGGACTGGCGGACTCCATACCCTTTGGTTGGGGTATTTTTGGTTGGATCAACCGATATATCTTTACACCGTTCTATACTTTCTTAAGCTCGTTCCTACCGTATGGTATTGCAATTATTATCATGACCATAGTAGTGCGCTTGGCTCTATCTCCGGTGACGTACAAATCTTATTTGTCACAAGCCAAAATGAAGGTATTGAAGCCCGAGATTTCGGAAATCAACGAGAAATACAAGGACAACGCCATGAAAAAGCAGCAAGAGACCATGAAGGTCTATAACAAGGCAGGGGTGAGTCCAATGAGCGGTTGTGTGCCAGCCTTGTTGCAGTTGCCTATTTTCTACTCCTTGTTCATGTTTTTCCCAACTTCTTTTGCATTAAGACAAAAGCCGTTTTTGTGGGCAGAAGACCTTTCTTCTTACGATACCATTTTTGAACTACCTTTTACCATACCGTTTTATGGCGATCACGTGAGTTTGTTCCCAATTTTGGCATCCGTAGCGATTTTCTTTTATATGCAGATGACCACTGGACAGAGTATGCAGATGCAACAGCAACCGGGTATGCCGAACATGAAATTTATTATGTACCTATCACCAATTATGATGTTGTTCTTCTTCAACAACTATGCGAGTGGTTTGAGTTTGTACTATTTCATTTCCAATTTGATTACCATCTTTATTATGTTGGCCATCAAAAACTACATTTTGGACGAGGATAAGATCCATGCCCAGATCCAGGAAAACAAAAAGAAACCTAAAAAGGAGAACAAGTTTCAGCGTAAAATGCGCGAGATGATGGAACAGGCAGAGGAGCAGAAAAAAGCAGGTAGAAGATAAACCTCGGTAGTTTAGTTGACTCTCTTTGACAAATAAAAAAAACTCCCTCAAGAATATCTTGGGGGAGTTTCCATTTATAGGCTTAGTTTGGAAAGATTTGGGACTCCAAAGATGCACGATTATCCACGTTATTAAAATTAAAAGTTGTCAAATAGCCGGTTTCTGTGGGCAGATAATCCTTTGTTGATGTGTCATCGATAAACGGTAAACCTTACTCGATAAAAAGCCCCCTCGATATAGTTCAAGGGGGCTTTTCAGTCAACAATTCATCAAATCAAAAACTAGTTGTTTGTATCGGGGATCAATACAGTGTCCACTGCGTGGATAACACCGTTTATGGCCTGTACATCTACTGCGATTATTCCAATGCCCGTGTTTCCGGCACCGTCGGTAACATCTGCAATATTATCACCGGTACCTGGTAGGTTTATGGTAATGTCATCTCCTTCTAAAGTGGTCGCCATAATGCCATCGGACAAATCTCCAGAACGTACATTGGCAGAGGCTACTACGTGGTGCTGCAGTACGCTGGTCAATAATCCACCATCAATATCTCCCAATTCGTTCCACATATCGTTGCTGTCCAATAGAGCTTGGAAGGCATCGTTGGTCGGAGCAAATACCGTGAATGGCCCAGTCCCGGAAAGTGTGGCAACAAAATCAGGCTGACCCTCTGCGGTCAATGCTGCTTGTAAAGAATCAAAAGTTGGATCGGCCACAGCAAAAGTAACCACTGTTGGGAGGTCAATGACCGCGTCAACTGTATGAATTACTCCATTGCTGGCTACGATATCGGCCATTACAACATTGCTTACGCCGTTCAGGGTTACACCATCATCTGTATTGATATAAAGACTCAGGTTCTCATCGGTATCAAATTCAGCTGCAGTGTTAACATAAGAGTTGGACAAACCTGACGAGAATGCAGCAGCTCCTACAATCACGTGGTTGGACAGGATTGCATTAATATCGTTGGAATTTGGATTGGTAAATGCACCAAATGCATCGTTACCTGGGGCGAATACGGTAAAATCCGTTTCTTCATCAGAAAGCAAATCTGTAAAGGTCGTGTTCCCACCTTCTGTTAGGGCCCCTACCAAAGATGAAAGTCCTGGGTTGGCCACTGCATGGTCAACAATATTTGGTATATCGATTACGGCATCTACAACGTGCACGATTCCGTTCAATGCCTTAACATCCGGCGTTACAACAGAAGATACTCCATTAAAGGTCACACCGTCGGACGTATCGAAGAACAAACTTACATTTTGATCACCAGCTCCTGTAGCTAAAGTACTGGTATACCCGGAACCAAGTCCAGTTAGATCGGTAGAAGTAATTTCTCCACTTATCACGTGGTTTAACAATACGTTGGTGAGTACCTCTACAGGCACGTCCTCCAATGCTGCACCATCCAAGAATGTGGCAAAGGCATCATCGGTCGGGGCCAATACTGTAAATGGGCCATCCCCGCGAAGCACGGTAGGCAAATCTCCGTTGGCGGCACTTAAGGCAGCAACCAAATTCTGCAAGTTTTCGTTGCCGATCGCCAAATCTGTAATTGGCACAAGGATAATGTCTGCCAACTCGTCCAGAATGGCCTGTGGCAATAGAACTTTATCAATAATGTGTACCACACCATTGGACACTTCAACATTGGCAGTGGTTACTTCGGCGTCCACATCGGTAGCGTCACTAATAAATACACCACCAGTAGTGGATACTTGAATAGTTGAGCCTTGTAGGGTGGTTATTGTCTGCCCATCACTCAAGTCTGATGATAGAACGGCAGCATCTGCTACAACGTGATACGTAAGAATCACGGCCAACAGGTCTTGGAGTTGTTGAGAATTAAAATCGTTTAAGGAGTCGAATCCATCCAGTTGGGCCAATAAATCGCTAAAGGCTTGATTGGTCGGGGCAAATACGGTAAATGGTCCTTCACCGCTCAAAGCAGCTACTAAATCGTTGTTGGCACTTTCGTCTGCCTTTTGAAGCGCACTTACCAAAGTACTGAGGTCAGCGGTAGCTTGTGCAGCGTCAACAATGGTTACGGTCGGTTCTACTTCTGGCATTGTTCCCTCGTCGTCGTCCGAGCAGGATACAATGGTCAGCAATAAGAACAGTAAAGATAATCGTGTTAGGGTTTTTAATGCTTTCATGTCGGTGTTTTAAAATTGTTTAATGATTTAAAAATATAGTTAAACAAAATATAAGCAATATTGTTTAACATTTTTGACTAAAAATTTAACAAATTAAGTTTTGAGCTAGCCTGAGATTAGAAATGGGTCAATAGGTGTTATGAGATATTTATCATTTTAAATGACCATCAATTTGTATTTTTGTAGTCTTAAAATTGAAAAATGAAAAAGGTAGTTGTAGGACTTTCTGGAGGGGTGGATTCCAGCGTGACCGCTTACTTGCTCAAAGAGCAGGGATATGATGTTATTGGCCTGTTCATGAAAAACTGGCATGATGACTCGGTGACCATATCCGAGGAGTGTCCGTGGTTGGAGGATAGCAATGATGCATTGATCGTTGCGGAAAAGTTGGGGATTCCTTTTCAGACGGTAGATTTAAGTGTAGAATACAAGGAGCGTATCGTTGATTATATGTTCAATGAATACGAAAAGGGAAGAACTCCAAATCCAGATGTTTTGTGCAATCGTGAAATTAAATTCGATGTGTTCCTTAACATAGCATTGCAGTTGGGTGCCGATTATGTGGCAACAGGTCATTATTGCCGTAAAGGCACCATTAAAAATGAAGACGGTACGGAAACCTACCAATTATTATCGGGCAAGGACCCAAATAAGGATCAATCCTACTTTCTGTGTCAGCTTTCCCAAGAACAATTATCCAAAACATTGTTTCCCATCGGTGACCTTTTAAAACCGGAAGTTCGAAAAATTGCTGCGGAGAAAAACCTTGTAACTGCGGATAAAAAAGATTCCCAAGGACTGTGTTTTATAGGTAAAGTACATCTTCCGGAATTTTTGCAGCAGAAATTGAAGCCCAAAAAAGGTGTTATCGTAGAAGTCCCTGCAGATGCGGCCCAATTTTCTGTTTCAATTCCCGAATTTCAGAACAAGAGGGATAAACTCATTTTCCAAGCCGAAAAGCCCGTCTACTCAAAAACAGATGGCAAAGTAGTCGGCGAGCACCAAGGAGCACATTACTTTACCATAGGCCAACGTAAAGGATTAAATGTAGGGGGAACAAAAGAGCCATTGTTTGTAATAGACACCGATGTGGACAAGAATATAATTTACACCGGTCAGGGCAAATCTCACCCCGGCCTTTATCGAAACACGTTGTTTATTAAGGAGGACGAACTCCATTGGGTACGGCCCGATCTAGCCCTAAAGTTAGATGAGACCATGGAGGTAAAAGCCCGTATCCGATATCGTCAACCCCTACAGCAAGCTACACTATATAAAGTAGAGAATGGATTGTTTGTGGACTTTAAGGATAAACAATCGGCCATTACCGAAGGACAGTTTGCTGCTTGGTATTTGGATGATGAACTAATAGGTTCTGGTGTCATTTCTTGATCGGAAGCCTAAATTTGATTATTTTGTCGGAAAACAGAACACCTGACTTCATGCAACATAGAATCACAGAACTTTTCGGAATAGAATATCCCATTGTACAAGGCGGAATGATTTGGGCCAGTGGTTGGCGTTTGGCCTCTGCCGTGTCCAATGCAGGAGGACTGGGCCTATTGGGCGCCGGGAGCATGTATCCCGAAGTGTTGGAGGAACATATCATAAAGTGCAAAAAAGCGACCGATAAGCCGTTCGGGGTGAATGTGCCCATGTTGTACCCCGATATCGAAAAACTAATGGATATTATTGTCGAGCAAGGAGTAAAGATTGTTTTTACTTCTGCTGGCAACCCTAAAACATGGACCAAGTTTCTTCAAGATAAAGGGATAACCGTTGTTCATGTGGTAAGTAGCGTAAAGTTTGCCCTTAAAGCTCAAGAAGCCGGTGTGGATGCTATTGTGGCCGAAGGTTTTGAAGCTGGAGGGCACAATGGCAGAGACGAGACCACCACCCTTGTTCTTATTCCTTCCGTAAGTGAGAAGATTAATATTCCCCTTATCGCTGCTGGGGGCATTGCCACTGGTAGGGCTATGTTGGCCGCTATGGTTCTGGGTGCCGATGGAGTACAGGTGGGAAGCAGGTTTGTAGCATCGCACGAAGCCTCGTCGCACGAAATGTTCAAACAGATGATTGTACAGGCCAAAGAGGGCGATACCCAACTTACATTAAAGGAGCTGGCACCGGTACGTTTACTAAAAAACAAATTTTACCAGGACATACAGCAGGCCTATGCCAAAGGTGTAAATATGGAGGAATTGAAGGAATTATTGGGGCGGGCCAGAGCCAAAAAAGGAATGTTCGAGGGTGATATGGATGAGGGCGAACTGGAAATAGGCCAAGTCTCCGGACTTATTCATACAATTTCGCCTGCAGCACAGATCGTGGCGGATTTAATGGCTGAATTTAACCAAGCAAAAGCGGAAATGTGCCAGTATTAGAGTTTTAGATACATATTTATAGAAACTTTTAATACATTTATACCGCGCAATGAGAACACTAATCCCCACACTATTCCTTTTTGTGCTCGCTTTACAATGTCATGGGCAAGTGGAGCGGGACAAAGCACTCCATTTTTTGGGAGGTAACCTCTTTGGACTTGCAGGGGCGGGAATCGCCAAACAAGCTTCGGATGGTAATCGGATTTGGACCTTTGTGGGTTCCGTGGCCGGAAGTACATTAATTGGACTTGCAAAAGAAACCGTCGATGCAGGACAAAAAAATAATGGCTGGGATAATGACGATTTGGCGGCGACTATTTTAGGAGGTGTTACCGTTGGTGTAACGATCGACCTATTTTCGAAAAAGGACAATCGGAGAAGATTGCGTGGAAGATATTCACACAGGGACCTTAAAGCACTAATAGGACCAATTCTTAATCCACAAACCCAATTCGTTGTTTTGGAAGGAAAACTGCCAGCATTGCAAACATTGGGTATTACCGGACAAGAACTTTCGGTTAAATAATTCCCCTGGCCTTTATTTCCAGATATTTATTGATGGTGTTCACCGTTAATTCCTCGGGCTTGGTCAAAATGGTCTGAACACCATATTTTTGAAGCTCTTTCTGCATCAACCTTTTTTCTATGGAAAACTTTTCTGCAATCGTTTTATGATAGATTGCTTGGATGTCTTCCGCATCTTCGGCAATAAGCGATTCCAACTCCGTATTTTCAAAGAAAATAACTACCAAAACATGCTTTTTGGCCATGGCCAATAGATATGGCAACTGCCTTTTAAGACCAGAAATATGTTCAAAATTCGTGTACAGCAAGAGCAGACTGCGTTGGTTCACTTTTCGCTTAACATGGGCATACAACATGCCAAAATCGGAATCTGAAAAATCGGTGGAAATGTTGTATAAGCTCTCCATTATGGTGTTGAGGTGGGTGAGCTTCTGCACGGCAGGGACAAAGGTCTCTATTTTTTTGGAGAAGGTGAGCAACCCTGTTTTGTCGTTCCGTTTAAGGGCGACATTGGAAAATGCCAATGAAGAATTAATGGCATAATCCAACAAGCTCAGTCCGTTAAAAGGCATTTTCATCACCCTACCAGTATCTATAATGGAGTAAATGGGCTGTGATCGTTCATCTTGGTACTGATTTACCATTAATTGGTTCTTTTTGGCAGTGGCTTTCCAATTAATGGTCCGTACATCGTCCCCTTTAATGTACTCTTTGATTTGCTCAAACTCTTGGGTATGGCCAATGCGTCTTATTTTTTTAAGCCCAAACTCCGTTAATCGATTGCTAGTGGCCAAAAAGTCGTATTGCTGCATTTGTATGATGGACGGATATACCGGTACCATCTGATCTTTTTGGAACACAAACTTTCTTTTAATTATCCTAAGCGGAGAGGAAGCAAACACAATAAGATTGCCAAACACATATTCTCCGCGCTCAACAGGGCGAAGTAAATATTCAAGCAAATGAGGTTCTCCTTTTATTAATTCGGTTTTGTGTTCAAAATCCCTTTTTTGAAACTGAACAGGTAATTCATCGATTATAGAAACGAATGCCTTAAAAGGAAACTTGGAAGTCAGTTGAACCGCCAGTTTGTTCTGGTCGCTATTGGATAATTTCTGCGGTAGATTTCTTTGGGCTCGAATACCATTTTTTGTAGCATACATTAAATAAAGGTCCAGAATGGACAGGGCCAATAAAAAATATACCAACAACCACGCTATCGGGTAAAGTACAGGAACCCAAAAAGAGATTACAAAACATGCGGATAGAACGGCAATGTACCTAAAGAAGATGTTATGTATGTATAGCGACCGAAAAAATGACATGCCTATCTGGGGATTTCAACGGATTCCATGATCATGGCAATCACATTTTCAGTGGTCATTCCCTCCATTTCTCGCTCTGGGGTTAAAATTACCCTATGATTGAGCACAGGGAGCAATGCTTTTTTTACATCCTCCGGGATTACAAAATCCCGGCCGGAAATAGCGGCAAAGGCCTTAGCGGCCGTTAACGTTGCAATGGATGCTCTGGGAGAAGCGCCCAAATACAAATGTGGATGGGTTCTTGTCAGGTTTATAATATTGGCGATATAATCCAGAATTTTTTGTTCTACGACCACCTCGTGGATGTTCTTTTTAAATTCCAACAGTTTTTTTGGCGACAAAACTGCTTTTATTTGATCTTGTGGTTTTTCGCCCTTACGTTCGTGATGGTTCTTGAGTATTGCAATTTCTTCCTCGACCGAAGGATAGCTTACTTTAATCTTAAAAAGAAAGCGGTCCAGTTGTGCTTCGGGAAGAGCGTAGGTACCCTCTTGTTCAATCGGGTTCTGAGTGGCCAGAACCATAAAAGGCTCGCTCATTTTATAGGTGGTGCCATCAACCGTAGCCTGTCTTTCCTCCATGGTCTCAAAAAGGGCGGCCTGGGTTTTGGCGGGAGCACGGTTTATCTCATCGATCAAAATAATATTCGAAAAAATGGGCCCCTTTTTAAATTCGAACTCCGTGGTCTTGGCATTGAAAACCGAGGTTCCCAGAATATCGCTGGGCATTAGATCGGGGGTAAACTGAATGCGGTTAAACTCTGTTTTGAGGGTTTTTGCAAAAAGCTTGGCGGTAACCGTTTTTGCAATGCCGGGGACACCCTCGATCAAAGCGTGCCCATCCGCCAATATGGATATGATCAGTAGTTCTATAAAATCTTTTTGCCCAACAATTATGGTGGACAACTCCTTTTTTATCTGCTCTACGATATTCCTAAGTTCTTCCAAGGGTACCCTGCTGTTAAAGTCCAAGTCGTTTGTTTCGTTATTTTCCATCAACGTTTGCTTTAAATGCTTGTATTTTATTGTTCAGATTTTGTAATTCTATTTCGGTAATATGGTCTTTGGTTCTCAAATTTACGATCAATCCCATTAAGGACCTTACTTCCTCTTCCGTGGAATTGCCACGTATGGCCAGGTGCTTCAAAAATGTTTCATCCTCCAAATTTTGGGTGGAAACATGCAGTTTGGTCCTTAAGTATTCCAAAAAGTACTCAGTTTTATGTTTTGTGATCAATTGTAACTCTCCTTTTTCAAAGTACATGTCTGCAATGGTCCGTGTAAACGCCAAGGTCTGATTTTTTAGTGGGGGTACCACGGGAATGGCGCGTTGTTTCCGTTTCCCTTCAAAAACAATATAGATCAATGCGCCGATAAGTGCCAGATAGTAAGCCCATTTAAACTCTTTGGTGTTCAGGAAAAGATACATCGGAGAAGTATAGAAGGATTTACCGGATTTGTGGAAGTTGTCCATAAATATTGGCCCTTTCTTGGGAAGATAGGCCAAAAGCCCGGCGGTGTATTCCAAATTGTTATCCTTTAGGATAAAGTAATTGGTAAATGCTTTGGGAAAGGCGCTCAAAACAATTTCTCCCTTACCGAATGATTGTTTTATGGTATTCACATATTTTTTGATGGTTTCCGTGCTATCGCCTTTAGCCTGTACTTCACCTAAAATTGTGGTTCTCAAGGTATCTATTTGATCAAAACCAGTGGTATAATAATCTTTGGTGAATTTGACTTTTGGACTTTGCAATTTTGGGTTGACCAATTGATAATGAAAAATGGGCTCCAATTGTCCACTATTATATACATTTTGAATATCTAAGTTGAGGGTATCCAACAATTTTCTTTCAAAAGAGTTCGACGCCACAAATAGGTGGTTACCCTGTTCTACCCATTCCAATAGGGCATTGAGCTCGGCTTCTTCAAAAGAAACGGATTCATTCACAAAAAAATAGGCGCCTTGTATGGAATCGGTGCGGGTCAACAGTTCAAAAGGCGGTTTTTGTACTTGCTGAATCCTATTTGGAAAGTATGTTTCCATAAGATCGTTCAGTACGTAGGTGCCGTAAGGAATTTTATGATGGGACACGAACGATGGAAACCAATTTACTTTTTTGGGTTTATTGTATTCCATCACAAAAATGATTCCTAGCGCAAGCCCACCTATTACTATATAGATCCATCCTTTTTTAGACATTGTTCAATGCATTTTTTAAGGATTTGAAAATGGTTTCGGCTTTGGTATAGCGTTCCCGATTTAACTCAAACTCGCCGTACCATACATAATCATAAAGAACGGTGGCTCTGCCAAAATCGTCCAACAACGGACTTGTCGATAATTCCTCCAAATAATCATCGTTGGTTTTTTGTTGTTGCCAATCTATCCATTCGTGTTCAGATAATAATTGTAGGATAAACAGGTATTGATATCGAATGGCAAGGCGGTAATTTTTATCGTTCAGGGCATTTTTTATCAACTGCTCAATGTCTGCATTTTTAATAATGTGTTCATCTTCCGACAATGAGACCATGTTGGGGTTCTTATTTTTTTTACCCTTGCCCTGTATGTTCGACCTTACAAAAAAGCGGATTACCAAATACAGGAAAAGGGCAAGAAGCAAATAGGGGAGAATCTCTAAAAACACGGCCAAATAGCCTTCTGCATTGCCTACACCAAAGATCCACTCAAAAAATCTGCGTAAAAGATTGTAGAACCAGTTGATCACATCCGTGAACCAAGTGCTTTCCGTTTTTACCTCTTCATAATTGAATTTTGAATCATTCTTATAGGTATCCAGGTCACTTTTTTGGAACTGTACAGGGGCGATATCCGATTTATCATACTTTACAAGGGTGTCGTTCTGGGCAAAAAGAATTGTCCAAGAAAAAAGTACGAATGATAAGATCAGTAATTTTTGCATCTATTCCTCCGATGATTTTCCCAGGCTTTCGATGCGTTCAAAAGTACCTGTAAAATTTTTCTTTTCGTTTAGGTTGAAAAATATCAAGGAAGTGGCCACCAAAAAAATGATGTTCATTAAGAATTGGACCAAAGTGCTCAGAATATTTAAAATGAGATAAATGGGGTCGTTAAAAACATTCATACTTTCAGCATCCATTTCTCCGGAAAACACCCCCATTTTTATCCACATATAGATTATACTGGGCAAACTAAAAGCATAGGAGGCAATCGCCACGATAATATAGATCACAAAAAGGGTCGCAAATGTGATCCACCAGTTTTCCTTGATCAGGGTAAAACTATATTGATAGGATTCCATGGCATCTTTTTTAAGAAATACCAGAATGGCAAAAGATATGGAAAGAGGAACGGCTAAATATATTCCGGGAATTACGCAAAGAAAGATGCCGATTATTACGGACAGGCCTACTAAAATACCCAAGCCGATTAGCGACCAAAAGGAGCCGTACACCCCTTTATGGATTTCATCGTAGTTTGTAACACCCTTGTTGTTGATGTACGATTTTATGTAATGTAGCACAGTGCCTTGGGCCAGAACGTAGGCTGCAACGGAACTGAACATCAAAGCCGCTACGGCCAAAACCATAATAATGGGCGAGAATGCCGCGCTGGGGGTGCTCCCAAAGGTGCTTAAACTAAAAATGTCGCCTATAGTGTACATGTAGAACCCCATGGAGATCAGCATAACCAAAATATAGGGCCCCACAATTTTTAAGATGGTCCTAAAAAATGTTTTAAACTCGTTTCTAATAAAACCGAAACAGTCCGAAAGAATTTCTCCCAGTTCCCGTTGCTTTTTAAACTCGATATATTTATTGGTTGTTTGCATGTTGGTTTTTTCTATGGATTTGATTTGGATATATAATGTAATAGAATATGATCAATGCTAACGAAGACAGTATAATTAAAATTGCCAACCAGTCCGGCATTTCGGTGTGCCGGGTTACAAACCCTTCCAAGAAGCCGGCCATAATAAAAAAAGGAACGGTGCTCACCATTATTTTAAGGCCATTTTTAACCCCTCTTTTAAACGATTCCAATCGAGTGTAAGTGCCAGGGAATAAGATTCCATTGGCCAAGACCAATCCGGCACAGCCTGCGATAACGATTACTGAAATTTCTATGGTACCGTGGATCCAAATGGTTCTTGCGGATTCCCACAACAATCCTTTCTCGTAGAAAAAGTATTGAAAACTTCCTAACATAATACCGTTCTGCATCATAATATAAAGTGTGCCCACGCCCAAAAAAATCCCAAAGGCAAATGCATATATGGCGACTTTGATGTTGTTTATGGTAATGCCCAAGAACATATTAAAGGCGCCTTGTTCCTTATACACGGCCATAGGGTCGCCTTTTTCAATATTTTCCAGGGTCATGTTTACATAGCCGTTACCTAAAATGGACCGCACAAAGTCACCTTCGTTTGCAGAGGAGAAAGCACCCACAACCGCAAAAAAGGAAAATACCAAGAATGAAATTAGCAATTCCCGATGATGGTTCTTGAACATGGTCGGAAACTCGATTTTCCAAAAATGTACAATACGGTTTCTGGATTCCCGTTTGGTCTTGTAAATTTTCTGATGTGCTTGGGAGGCAAGTGTGTTCAGATAAATCTGCGTGTTGCTGCCCGGGTAAAACGTTTTTGCGTAACTCAGATGATCGGTAATCTCAATGTAAAGATCCGAAAGCTCGTCTGGGTGAAGTTGTCCTTTGTGGAGCAGAGCATTTTCAAAAGCGGCCCATTTATCCTTATTTTGCCTTACAAAAGCGGCCTCGCGCATTAAATCTTTTGGTTTAAAAGTAAAGAAACTAATTTATGGAACAATTTCAAATAGAAACGGCCCAAAATATAACCATCAACCAAAACACGTCCCACTTGGGTGAGCGTATGCTGGCTTATATTATAGATAGCTTTATTATTATGGTGTATTTTATTTTGATGATTGTTTTTTTGGTTTCGTTGGATATTGAGATCGAGGATCAATGGGCTTTCTATTTAATACTCAGTTTACCTGCTTTTTTTTATTATTTACTTTTTGAAACCTTGATGGATGGCAAGACCATAGGTAAGAGTGCCATGAAACTAAGAGTGGTCAAGTTGGATGGCTCCAAACCTAACTTTGGAAATTACTTTGTTCGCTGGGCCCTGCGCATTATAGATGTGAGCCTAACCTCTGGAGGAGCTGCAGTACTCACTATTTTGATCAGGGGTAAAGGCCAGCGTATTGGAGATATAGCCGCGGGAACTACAGTGATCAGTGAAAAAAAGCGCATATCCCTAAAGGATACCCTATTACGTGAATTGCCCGAAGATTATAAACCCACCTTTCCACAAGTAACGGTTTTTAAGGATCAGGAAATGCAGACCATCAAAGAATTGTATGACAAGGCCAAATTGAATGGAAACCATAATATTATTGTTTCTTTGGACCAAAGGATCAAGGAGGTGACGAAGGTACAGACTTCGTTACAACCTATCGAATTTGTGGATGTGGTCATCAAGGATTACAACTATTACACTCAAAAAATGTAAGGATGTTATATCAAACCATTGATATTTTAGGAACCATAGCCTTTGCTATTTCTGGGGTTTTGGTGGCCATGGAAAAACGGTTGGACCTCTTCGGGGTTTTAATTATTGCATTTGTTACGGCCATTGGCGGTGGTACACTTAGGGATTTGCTGATTGGTAATACACCGGTGGGTTGGATGCAGGACCTGACCTATGTAACCACTATTTTTATCTCCGTAGTATTTGCCATTATTTTTGTGAACAAACTTAAGTATTTAAGGCGATCGTTGTTTTTGTTCGATACAATTGGTATCGGACTTTATACCATGGTCGGTGTGGAAAAAGGGTTGGAAGCAGAGTTATTGCCCATTATGTGTGTTTTTCTCGGTACTATGACGGCCTGTTTTGGTGGCGTAACCCGTGACATCCTTTGCAATGAGATTCCCGTTATTTTTAGAAAGGAGATTTATGCCACGGCCTGTATTTTAGGCGGTGCCAGTTATTTCTTGTTTTCCCAGTTCCCGATAAAGGACAGCTACGCTTACATTGCTGCGATTTTGGTTGTGATAATTATTCGCTTGATCGCGGTTGTTTTTGGAGTTAGCTTACCGAGTATCTACAAGAAAGCAGCTTAAAAGATCGTCCCTAACTTTTTAAGAATTTGAATTAATGCTTTTTTAGTGGCATTAACCGTGTCTTAATCTTTTTTACGTTTTTGTTAGTCCTTATAAGGGTTATATAGTTCTACATTGCATATAGAGCAAACTAAATAACCGATTATTCAATGAGGACATCACGATCACTTAAAATTTTCATGTTCATACTGGTTTCCATTATGGGATTCCATCAATTAATGGCACAGGGATGCGTTGCGATTAGGCATTTCTCATCTTGTGTTGGAAACACTTTGGAAAACAATTTGTTAGGTCCGGGCGACATACAGGTTGGTAGTAACTATAGGTATTTTAAATCTTTTCGACACTTTAGGGGCACGGAAGAAGAACCTGATAGGGTTTCCAATGAAACAGAGGTTATCAACCATTCGCATTCCTGGGATTTCTTTTTAACCTATGGTATATCGGATAGGTGGTATGCCAGTATAACGATCCCTACCGTAATAAATACCAGATCGTCCTTGTACGAACATGGTCGAGAAGAGCGCAACACCACATTTTCCAGGGGTTTGGCGGACATTAGAGCAGGTGTGGGCTTTTGGCTGTTTGATCTCGAAAAAAATCAAAATGGAAATTTGGCATTGGGATTGGGTGTAAAGTTGCCTACCGGCAACTACAACGCATCCGATATTTTTTACAACGTGGGACCCAACGATGGGCCACAGGTGAGACCTGTTGATCAAAGTATACAGCCGGGAGATGGTGGTTTTGGAATAACGTTGGATTTTCAGTTTTATCGAAAGATCGGAGAAGGTTTTTTTGCCTATGGGGGTGGTTTTTATCTTTTAAACCCAAGAGAGACCAACGGAACAAGAACTTTTAGGGAAACTTTAAGTCCTATTCTGCAAAATGAAGCAATTATGGCTGTTCCAGATCAATTCTCTGTCCGTGCAGGGGTCAGTCATCTTATAAGTTCCTCCATTTCAGCTTCATTGGGAGCAAGGTATGAAGGCGTTCCGGTAAAAGACCTTATTGGAGGCAACGCGGGTTTTAGAAGGCCGGGAAACGTACTTTCCATTGATCCCGGTATAGCATTTATTAAAGATAACTTTTCATTGAACCTTAATGTTCCGTTCGCAGTGAGAAGAGAGCGTCCCCAAAGTGTGACCGACCTTCAAACACAAGAAGTTACAGGGGAGCCCAGAGCGGGAGATGCTGCTTTTGCGGATTATTTGATCAATGTGGGAGTGTCCTACAGATTCTCCCAAAACAGGGTAAAGGTAAATCCTGAACTAATGAATGAATTCAAGAATTAAATCCCGATCTTTTGAAAATATCGTTTAAAGAAAAATTGCTCGTTGTTTCGGTAGGTCTGATATATTGTTGGTTTGGTGGGTTAAAGTTTTTTCCAAATCTAAGTCCTGCCGAAGATTTGGCAAAGAACACCATACATCAGCTTACTTTGGGCCTAATACCGGATCAAGTCTCCATTCTGATTTTGGCCATTGGCGAGGTTACCTTGGGTATTTTATTGATTGTTGGTTTTATGCGCCAACAAGCTGTAGTTCTATCGTTGATTCATATGGCCTGTACATTTTTGCCTCTTTTCTTTTTTCCTGGGGAAGTTTTTGGTGAAGAGCCGTTATCGCTCACCTTGCTCGGTCAGTACATCTTAAAAAACCTGATCATTGTGGCTGCCCTTGTTTCGGTTTATGAAAAAAAGACAACAACGGCCAGAAGAATTTTGGAAAAAGAAGTTCCAAAACAAAGTTTGGTGACCAATGTATGGGTTACAATAAGTAGTTACAAATAAATTTATAATACTTCGGCTTTCAGAATATAAATGTTCTGCCAAGGCCAATCCCCATCACCGACCGGAACATTGTTAATGGCATCCACAACATCCATTCCTTCCACCACACGGCCAAATGGAGTGTAAGATCCATCAAGGTGGTAGGACCCAGGGTTTGTTACCACTATAAAAAATTCGTAGGGCGAAGCCAGTTTGTGTGGGTTGTCCCTTTCGCTACTGGGCATGGAAATTGTGCCCCTATGGTGCTTGTGCCCTTTTTTGGCATCGGGCGGTAGTAAATATCTACCGATTTTACCACGTTTCTTAGCAGTACGCTTATCGTCCGAATTGCCCCCTTGAATTATAAAGTCCTTGACCACTCTATGGAATTGTGTACTATCAAAATAATGTTGCTTTGCCAAATAGATAAAATTTGCCTTATGGTATGGAACATTGTCATACAGTTCTACAGTAAAACTTCCCATGGTCGTGGTAATCTTTACCCTGTTCTTTTTTAAGGTCTTGGCATAGTTAAAAAAGAAATCGATGGCATTTTCCTCCGTTAGCTTGAACGGTTCTTTCTCTTCTTCGACTTTTAGGGAATCCACTGGAGCCTGTGCAAGGCTATCCGTATTTGCAATATTTTCCTGAACTTTGTTGTTTTCTTTTTTTGGTGATTCTCCGCATGAAGCGAGTAAAAGAAATAATAAACTTGTGATTAAAGCCGATTGTCTCAACAGCATGGATTTTAATGAATTTTATCAACTTGCTCTAAAATTAAAAAATCTCCCACTTCCGGGAACGGATTCTCACAATAAAATGTCTCCGGACCTTCGGATTCAGTGGTTAAAACAGAACAAGGTGGAAGATGTAAACCCCAAAAGGGCAGGGGTTATGGCTTTGTTCTATCCGGATGTTGATCAAGAGACCAGGCTTCTTTTAATTCTTAGGAAAGTGTATAAAGGGGTACATTCCAACCAGATCGGATTCCCGGGTGGAAAAGTGGAAATGATTGATAAAGACTTAAGGGATACCGCTCTTCGGGAAACACACGAAGAAGTGGGTGTGCCTCCAAAAGAGATAGAAGTGATCAAGGGATTAAGCGAAGTGTACATACCACCGAGCAATTTTTTGGTAAAACCATATATTGGAGTTTACCCGCAGCCCAAGCCATTTGTAAAGGAAGAGAAAGAAGTAGAGAGTCTGGTAGAGGTCTATTTAAAGGATTTTATGGACGATTCCAACCATATTCAAGAAATATTGAGCACATCCTATGCAAAAAATATCAATGTACCGGCCTTTAAGTTAAACGGTTACACGGTTTGGGGGGCTACCGCCATGATGTTGAGCGAGATCAAAGAACTTTTACGGCAAGTGCTTTAATCGCTATTTTGTAAATTTGCAATCTAATCAACACAGCACATGGGGCTATTCAAGAAGAACCCTTTTGGACATATCTTATTTTTAAAACGATGGTTGATTCGTATCGCTGGTATGATGACGCATCAGCGTTATAAGGGATTTAACACACTTGAAATCGAAGGATCACAGGTGATTCGTGAACTTCCTGAGAACAATGTACTTTTTGTAAGCAACCATCAAACATATTTTGCCGATGTGGTGGCTATGTTCCATGTTTTTAATGCCAGTTTAAAGGGCAGGGACGATTCCATTAAAAATTTGGGCTATTTATGGAACCCCAAACTCAACATTTATTATGTTGCGGCCAAGGAGACCATGAAAAAGAGTCTCTTGACCAAAATTTTGGCCTACGCAGGCTCCATTAGTATTGAAAGGACTTGGAGAGCGGATGGACAAGATGTGAACCGGCAAGTAAAATTCAGCGACATTTCCAATATCGGGAAAGCGCTGGACGACGGATGGGTAATAACCTTTCCGCAGGGGACCACTACGCCTTGGAAACCTTTGCGCAAAGGAACGGCGCATATTATTAAAAAGTACAGACCCATCGTGGTGCCCGTTGTTATAGATGGTTTTCGTAGGTCTTTTGATAAAAAAGGCCTTCGTGTTAAAAAGAAGGGGATTTTACAGTCCATGCAAATTAAAGAACCTTTGGATATTGATTACGATAACGAATCCATTGCTTCCATTTTGGAAAAATTGGAGTACGCGATAGAGCAACACCCATCATTCCTTAAAGTAATTCCACAAAAAGAGCTTTTGGCCTACGAAGAGGAAAATCAAAAAAGACGTTACAGTTACAAGGGCAAACTGGAAAGTTAGACTTCCAAACGTTTGAGGTCGTTGTAGTTTCTGCGAAGCCTTTTTAATAAAATTCCATAGAGCAGTTTGTAAAACAGCCAGATCAAAAATAGGATTATGGCGGTGAAAACCACGGAAATACCGATTACCATGGCCCAAAATGCCATAGTGTTCCCATCCTGTGAGGCAGCCTCGATAATTTTTTTGCCTTCGGGCCCATAAATAAGTACGCCGTACATATTTATGATTAGATAAGTAGTGAAAATGATGAGGTTGAACCAAACATATTGGGTAACGGTTCGTTTTACTTTTAATATGGTTTTCATCAAATTACGGGACGAATCCGTAAAGGATATCTTTTTGTAATTGTTGTAGAACTTAAGTATAAAATATAGGATTATACCGTAGTTGACCACGTTTAGAACCATAATCACTTTATGAATGTGCATGGCTTTGAGCTCCTCCATGGTCTCCGGTCCGCTAAAAACAATATTGATTCCGGCCCAGAACACAAACTCGATAATGCTGATATAGAAAATCCACTTAACTATGGAGGAGGATTTTTTCTTGATCATCGGATATATCTGCTCATAGGACAACTTGGGAAGGTTCGCTTCCCGTTTTTGCCAATCTTTTTTTAACAGCTCCAGTTCATCCAACATAACTATGGATTTAATATGGTTTTTAATTTTGTTTTCACCCTGCTCATTTTCACTCTTGCATTTACTTCGGAAATACCCAGTGTTTCGGCGATTTCCGAATAATCCTTGTCCTCCAGATAAAGAAAAACCAAAGCCTTGTCGATATCGCCAAGTTGTTTTATGGCGTCGTACATCAGTTTTAATTGGCGCTCCTCGGTATCGTCGTAATCGGTAGTCTTTATCTTATAGAGTACCGAATCAAAATCCTGGGTCTTTACCCTTTTTTTGGATTTGCGGTACAACGTTATCGCTGTATTAAGGGCTACGCGGTACATCCATGTACTAAACTTGGAATCCCCTCGAAACTTTGGATATGCTTTCCACAACTGAATCGTGATTTCTTGGAACAGATCATTGTGCGAATCTTTGTCGTTGGTATATAGACTGCATACCTTATGGACAATGTTCTGATTGTCCTCAAGTTCCGTAACAAATCGATGTTCCAGTTCTTTGTTCACTAAGCGGTTGGTAAGTTTGCTCTACTTAATAGTAGTACAAAAGTAGAATTTGTTACACTTTAAATTGAAAATTTCTATTTACGATAGTCCAAAGCGGGCGGTCTGTTGCCCAACATCGGCACATAAGTAAAGTCTTTTCCTCTTCTGTCCTGCAGTTCTTTTTTGGCAGCTTCCACTGTTTTGGTATCTTGAAAAAGGTCCATTGCGGTCAAGGATAGGGTTTTTGCGGCCACCATCATCCCTTTGTGCCCAATGCTCATGCCACCTGCCGCAACAGCTTGCCAACTATGGGCGGGAGTACCGGGCACCCAAGTGGCGGCCCCCATTCCCGCGGTGGGTACGGTAAAACTTACATCACCTACATCTGTAGAACCAAAGGCACGTGCCGTTTCGCGGTAAGGTTGCACGGTTTCTACAGTTTTTAGATCAAGACTTGGTTTGCCCAGACTTTTAGAAATTTTTTCGGCGAAGGCTATTTCCTCATCACTGTAAGTAAAACCACCAACGGTCGTTAGGTTATCATGCATTATTTTTTGTAGGGTAAGGTTGGGTAAAAGTTCATGTGTGCCCCCGATCATTTCATATTCCATGGTTGTACCTGTGCCCAAGGCAGCACCTTCTGCAGCCTTTACAATTCTATCAAAAATATCTACGACCACATCCCTTGTGTTATGTCTTGCGTAGTAATACACCTCGGCATAGTCGGGCACAACATTTGGAGCTTTGCCCCCATCAGTTATTACGTAATGTATTCTGGCTTCTTGTGGAATATGTTCCCTCATCATGTTGACCATAGCATTCATGGCCTCCACACCGTCCAGAGCAGATCTTCCCATTTGTGGAGCTGCGGCTGCGTGGGCGGAAACACCGTAAAACCTAAATTTGGCAGATTTGTTGGCCAATGCAGCACCTGCACTTGCCGCGTTGGCAGCACTTGGGTGCCAATGTAAGGCCACATCCACATCGTTAAAAACACCTTCTCGGACCATGTAGACTTTTCCTGATCCACCCTCTTCTGCAGGGCATCCATAAAATCGAATGGTTCCTTTAATATTGTTGGCTTCCATCCAATCTTTTACAGAAATTGCGGCAGCAGTGGAGGCTGTACCAAATAGATGGTGACCACAGGCATGTCCGGCGGCACCACCTGCCGATTTTTTCTCGGGAACTGCTTCTTGGGATAATCCGGGCAAGGCATCATACTCCCCTAAAATGGCAATTACGGGATAACCGGAACCATATTCCGCCTTAAAAGCCGTTGGAATACCGGCAATACCGGCATCTATGGAGAAACCAGCTTCAGACAAGGTTTTCTGTAAAAGGGCCGAACTTTTTTCCTCTAAATAGCCCATTTCCGCCAGGCCCCAAATTTCGTGGGCAATTTCAATATAGGTTTCAGATTTTGATTCTAATTGGTTAATGACATCCTTTTTCTTTTTTTGAGCATGTACGGCAATTGCGACAAAAAGGAACAATACACCGAAGGGGAGTAATTTTTTCATGGTTGGAAGGTTTTTGAGTTAGCGCTTAAATATACAAAAAAACAGTCCCGAGATGGTATGTGCTTATGCGGAATACGTAAATTTGTAGCTATGTCTAGCATGAACATTCCTCAATCCAGTTTTCCCAGGGTCGTTATCATCGGCGGTGGTTTTGGTGGTATAGCATTGGCCAAAAAACTTAGTAAGAAAGAAGCACAAGTAGTGCTTTTGGATATGCACAATTATCACAACTTTCAACCCTTGCTTTACCAAGTTTCTACGGGTGGATTGGAACCCGATTCCATTGCCTATCCCATTCGAAAAGTATTGCAGGGTTATCCCAATTTCTTTTTTAGGTTGGCAAATGTTGAAGAAATAAAAACGGATACCAAAAGGGTAAAGACCAATATAGGTGAAATTTTCTATGACTATTTGGTTGTGGCGACCGGTTCCGAAACCAATTTTTTTGGGAATAAAGGTATAGAGACCAAAGGAATGGCCATGAAGACGATTCCACAGTCGTTGAACCTAAGAAGTTTGATCTTGGAGAATTTTGAGCAAGCTCTACTTACCGATGATCTCCACGAGCGTGATGCTTTAATGAATTTTGTTATTGTGGGTGGTGGACCTACAGGAGTTGAACTGGCAGGGGCATTGGCCGAGATAAAAAAAGGGATACTGCCCAAGGATTATCCCGATCTGGATACACGTAGAGCGCAAATAAATTTGGTACAGGGCGGCGACAGACTTTTGCCGGCCATGAGCGCAAAAGCTTCACAAAAGGCCGAAAAATTCTTGGAAGAGCTAGGGGTAAATGTTTGGAAAAATATTCGGGTAACCGATTATGATGGCAAACGTGTATCCACCAATACAAAGACTATTTTTGATGCGGAAACCTTGGTTTGGGCCGCTGGGGTTAAAGCGGTTGGTCTTAAAGGTTTGGATGCCGAGGAAATGCTTTGCAGGGGAGAGCGCTTAAGGGTCAACCATTTTCATCAAATTGAGGGCTTGGAAGACGTTTTTGCCATTGGCGACGTGGCCCAAATGGAAAGTGAGGACTATCCCCATGGCCATCCCATGATGGCACAACCCGCCATTCAGCAAGGAAGGAACCTGGGAAACAATTTAGTTCGCCTGCTCGAGGGCAGACCCATGAAGCCTTTTGTGTATAAGGATAAGGGGAGTATGGCCACGGTGGGCAGGAACAAAGCAGTGGTGGATATGCCCAATTTTAAGTTTCAAGGGGTATTTGCCTGGTTTGTGTGGATGTTCGTACACTTATATTTTCTTATCGGTTTTAGGAATAGGGTAGTGGTATTTATCAACTGGGTGTACAATTATGTCCGCTTCGACCGAGAGGCCCGATTGATCATTCGCCCATTTAAAAAACAGAATAGGGTAAAGCGGGATAACTTAGTAAAAAATTAAGCGTCTTTTTTTCTTGGATGAAACTCATGGAGCACTTCCATCAAGTGTTTCCTGTTAACATGCATGTACACTTCGGTTGTGGTAATACTCTCGTGCCCCAACATTTGCTGTATGGCCCTTAGGTCGGCACCGTTTTCCAAAAGATGTGTGGCAAACGAATGGCGAAAAGTATGGGGGCTGATATTCTTTTTAAGCCCAATCGTTTCGGCAAGTCGCTTTATTATGGTAAAGATCATGGCGCGGGTAAGTTGTTTGCCCCTGCGGTTGAGAAATACAAAGTCTTCGTGCTCCTTTTTTATCGGCAAGTGTACACGGATCTCATTACGATAAATATCAATGTATTTTTGGTTCACCTGGCTGATCGGTACAAATCGCTGTTTGTTCCCCTTCCCCGTTACTTTAATAAAATCCTCATCAAAATACAAATCCGAAAGTCTTAGGTTGATGAGTTCCGAGACCCTTAGTCCACACCCGTAAAGGGTTTCCAATATGGCCCTGTTCCTTTCTCCCTCGGGCTTCGACAAATCGATTGCGGCTATCAGTTCATTGATTTCGTCTTCGGAGAGGGTGTCCGGCAGTTTTCTGCCAATTTTTGGTGTTTCTATCAAGTCCATCGGATTATCCTCCCGGTAATCTTCAAAAACCAAATAAATAAAGAAGCCTTTAAGGCCAGAGATAATGCGAGCCTGAGTTCTAGGCGTTACCACCTTGGCGATCTCGTAGATAAATTGTTGAATGGTATCCTTATCGATTTCGATCGCATTTTCAACTATGCCTTGCTCTTCCAGATAGCCCACAAGTTTTTGAATATCCATGGAATAATTGGAAATCGTATTTGGTGATAGTCCTCGCTCGATTTTTAAGTAGTTTTGGTAATCTTTTATCGCTTGATTCCACTTCATACATTCAAATATAAGCACATAATATCTTCAAAATTAATTCCAATTGCGCATTGGTCAATTCAGAATGCCCTTTGGTCAAACGTGGGCATTAAAATTGTGTTGGTTTAGCTAATTTCCCAACATGGATTGTTATTGTTTGGACAAAAATAAATTTGTGTCGTTGGTCGGAAAAATGGTAAAAGAGGTACTTTTTTAGAGATGATGGCGTTCTGGTGTTAATAAAATTTTAACAATGAAGAATAAGACATATGTACTGGTGATCATCGCTCTGATTACGGTAAGCTTTTCATCTATGGCACAAAGAGTGGATCGAACAAATTTTAAAGCGGGTGTTCATGCAGGAGTACCATTCGGTGATATTTCCGATTTGGCAAATTTTGAAATAGGTCTGGATTTGGGTTATCATTGGGCACTTTCGGAATTAATAGATGCCGGCTTGTCTACAGGTTTTATGAACGTTTTTGTGAATAACGATACGGTAGATTTTGGCTCGTTTGTGCTAGAAGGGGATTTTCCGAATATCCAATATTTACCGGTTGCAGCCGCATTACGGATATATCCCACTTACGATTTTAAACTGGGAGCCGATGTTGGATATGCCGTAGGGGTTAACCAAGGGAATTCGGGAGGGCTTTATATACGTCCCATGGTGGGAGTTAATGTAGGTAGGAGCACCGAAGTAAATATATCGTACGTGAAAATTAGTGACGATTACGATTTTTCAATGGCTGCTTTGGGCATCCTGTTTTTGTTTTAATATAAAAAATTGACTGTCATAACCCCAAATCTTACAGTTAACTATATGAATATTAACCATTAATTACACTTAAAAATGAAAAAATTACTTTTTGTTATTGCATTGGTTATGATGGGCAATTTGGCAGTAAAGGCCCAAACCAATTATCGTGCTGCTTTGGGACTGGGAATCGACCTTTACGACGAAGCCACTTTTTTTGGAGCCTCCGGTAAATACTTTTTCTCCGATATCCATGTGGGACAGGCCGATTTGGGGTTCGAGGACAATGCTACCATTGCTACTTTTTTGTACTCTTACCACAAAGGATTTTTTAGGGCACCTGGCCTGCGTTGGTACGCGGGAGTGGGGCCGAGTATAATTTTCATCAAAAATTCCGATAATATATTTGCCCTGCGCCCTCATTTAGGACTCGATTTTAAGATCGATGGCGTTCCATTGGTGTTGAATTTTGATTGGCGCCCATCCGTTGTTTTGAGCGATGTAGGTGAAAATGAAGTGGCAGCTTTTGGCTTTGGTCTGCAATTTGCATTCGATAATTAAACTATTTTTGGACAAAAGATATTGAGGACGGGATCATCCCGTCCTTTTCTTTTTATTGTATTTTTGAATTTATGAAGCTAATGATCATTAACGGACCCAACTTAAACCTGTTGGGCAAGCGAGAGCCAAATGTGTATGGGAGTACTACTTTTGAAGACCACTTTGCCCAGTTACAGCAAAAATTTCCTAATGTGGAATTGGAATATTTTCAATCCAATATAGAAGGGGAGCTTATTGGTAAAATCCAAGAAGTAGGTTTCAATTATGATGGGATCATATTAAATGCCGCAGCCTACACGCACACATCCGTTGGTATTGGTGATGCCGTGAAAGCAATAAATGCTCCAGTGGTGGAGGTGCATATTTCCAATACCCATCAACGGGAGGAATATCGCCATGTTTCTTACATATCCCCTGTTGCCAAAGGAGTTATCCTAGGCTTTGGATTGCAAAGTTACGATTTGGCGGTTCGGAGCTTTTTAGGCTAACTCTTTTAAATACATCTTATCTGCGTAGAATGTACCAAAGGGTAGGAGCGAAGCAATAAAAAGCATGGTAAACCTTTTAAGGTTCCATTTTCTTTCCCTACAAAAAACTATGGCCACCACTACATATAGAATAAACAATACTCCATGAGCCATACCAACAACTTGGTTTGGTTCAGGAATATCCGCCCAATGCTTTAACGGCATGGTCATTCCGAAAAGGAGTAGATAGGAAATACCTTCTAAAATAGCAGTGGCCCTAAAGATTTTTAGCATAGCTTATAAATGGATTACTTCATCATAAGCATCTGCAACAGCTTCCATAACGGCTTCACTCATGGTCGGGTGCGGGTGTACTGCTTTCAACACTTCATGGCCTGTAGTTTCCAGTTTTCTGGCCACAACAGCTTCTGCTATCATGTCGGTAACGCCAACACCGATCATGTGGCAACCTAGCCACTCTCCATATTTGGCATCGAAAATAACTTTTACAAAACCATCTGGCGTACCAGCTGCTTTGGCCTTACCACTTGCAGAAAATGGGAATTTACCAATTTTAAGGTCGTAGCCCTGTTCCTTGGCCTGCTTTTCTGTTAAACCAACAGAAGCAATTTCTGGGATACAATACGTACAGCCTGGAATATTTCCATAATCCAAAGCTTCAACGTGCATACCGGCAATTTTTTCTACACACAGTATTCCCTCAGCAGAGGCAACGTGGGCCAAGGCCTGTCCGGGAGTAATGTCTCCAATGGCATAATACCCAGGTATATTGGTTTGGTAGTAATCGTTTACCAGAACTTTATCCCTGTCCGTAGCGATACCCACATCTTCCAAGCCAATGTTCTCTATATTTGTTTTGATTCCAACGGCGGATAGAACAATATCGGCCTCAAGGACTTCTTCGCCTTTTTTTGTTTTTACGGTGGCTTTAACGCCATCGCCAGAAGTATCCACTTTGGTTACCTCGGCAGAAGTCTTAATTTTCACCCCTGCTTTTTTGAAGCTGCGCTCCAATTGTTTTGAAATGTCTTCATCCTCAACAGGAACAATGTTCGGCATGTATTCTACAACGGTAACCTCTGTACCCATAGAATGGTAGAAGTAAGCGAACTCCATTCCTATGGCGCCACTACCGACCACGATCATTTTTTTAGGCTGCTTTTTTAGGGACATTGCTTCGCGATACCCTATAACCTTTTCACCATCCTGAGGTAAGCTTGGCAACTCACGGCTGCGCGCCCCGGTGGCAATAACAATATGATCTGCAGAATATTCGGCAGTTTCTCCGTTTTCTGTTTTAACCTCGATTTTTTTGCCCGGTTTTACTTTTCCGAATCCATTGATTACCTCAATTTTGTTCTTCTTCATTAGGAACTGAACACCCTTGCTCATTCCATCGGCTACACCGCGGCTTCTCTTAACAACAGCATCAAAATCGTGTCCTACTTCTTTGGCATTTAATCCGTAGTCCTCGGCATGTTTTAAATATTCGAAAACTTGAGCGGATTTTAGAAGGGCCTTGGTCGGGATACATCCCCAATTAAGACAAACGCCTCCTAAACTTTCTTTTTCTACAATAGCTGTTTTGAATCCCAATTGTGACGCTCTGATGGCTGTAACGTATCCACCCGGACCACTTCCCAAAACAATTATATCGAACTTGCTCATTAGATTTTGATTTTAGTTGTTAGATTTTGAAATCTGCCATCGATTGGCAGGTGCAAAAGTACGGAAATCAAACTCCATTTCCCAAGTTGAAAAATGTCAAATATGGGTTTGTTTGTTAAATAGGGGGAAACATCTGTTCGCAGAAAATAGTATTGGTGAAAACTTTAGCCTTTTGCATCAAAATCAATGCTTACCGAATTGATGCAGTACCGTTGCCCGGTGGTTTCTCGAGGGCCATCGTTAAAAACATGTCCCAGATGGCTACCGCAATTGGCGCAAACGGTCTCGGTTCTGATCATGCCATGCGATGTATCCCGGATGTATTCAATGGCGCCTTCAACCGCTTGGTCAAAAGAGGGCCAACCGCATCCACTTTCAAATTTGTGTTCGCTCGTGAACAACTTGGCGTTACATGCCCTGCAGTGATAGTCCCCATTTTCAAAATGAAGGTCGAATTCACCCGTGAAAGGTCTTTCCGTACCTTTTTGTCGCAAAACATAGAATTCCTCCGGGGTAAGTTGTTGTTTCCACTCCTCTTCGGTCTTGTTTACACTGTATTTTTTGTCCATATGATTTTTAAATCCACAAGTTATTGGTTGTCCGGGATAAAATCAAGGGCCGCACCGTTAATACAATGTCTTTTTCCGGTCGTGTTCCTAGGGCCATCGTTGAACACATGGCCTAGGTGCCCTCCACAAACGGCGCAATGTTCCTCGGTGCGGGGCACTCCAATTTTATAATCTGTGTCGTAAGCAACATTACCTTCGATTTCTCGATCAAAGCTGGGCCAACCAGTACCGGAATCAAATTTGTGCTCGCTCCGAAATAGGGGTGTTTGGCAACCGGCACAGACGTAGGTGCCTTCTGCCTTTATGTCCAGTAGTTCACTGGAAAAAGGGTTTTCTGTTGCCGCTTTTCTAAGTACGTAATATTCGATGTCGGTAAGTTCGTCGCGCCATTCGGCATCCGTTTTGTTGACTTTAAAAGCGGTTTCGGATTTTTCTTCTTTTTTCTCTTCTTGAGATGTACCCTTGCAACTGGTGAATACGATCAAAACGAGCAATAGCAATTTTTTTCCCATTCTTCTTTTTATTTAGTTGGACGCAAATAACTGGCTGTCCTAACAAAAAGATACAAAAAAGTCCCATTGATTGCCGATGGGACTCTTTATTCTGTAGTAATTATGATCTAGTTGATATCCATTTTCGTAATCTGTTCTTCGTTGATATTGAGGGCAGACATAACGCTGTCCATATTGGAAGCATCAAAATCAGAAGCTTCGGCATATTCGCTCGGTACAAACACAATTCTGAACAATTGGTTGTCCGTAAAGTCGGGACTCAATCCCGATAAATCGAAATTCCCATCTATAAAAAGTTCCAGATCCACAAAGGTGTGGGCAAACACGTACTGAATGGTGCCTTGATCTAAGAAATAATTTTGTGGGATTTGTGTCCATGCATCTGCGGTAGAGCCATCGTTTAGGTCAATTACACCATCATGCCTGTAAACCAAAACGGCGTCCGATTCAAAAACTTCAAAATTGGTCACGTCGGCAAATGTGATCAATGTGCTAAAAAGGTTGTCTTCTGGGATATAACCAAAGTCAACCCCTTCTACTTCCACAACCTGCCCTTGGATTCCGTCCAACCCATCTTGTCCGTCCAATCCATCGAGTCCGTCGAAGCCGGGAGGTCCTTGTGGTCCTTCACAAGCGGCAAAGACTAGTAAAAGAAATGCGCCTAAAATTGTACTAAATTTATTCATGATTTTTGGATTTTTGATTTGTGTTATGTTTTTACTGTTGTTGCAATAAAATCAAAAAGCGTTCCATTTTTAAAAAAATGTTGTTTATACCATCATACCCGATTTCAAAATCGTATTCTTCCGTAAAGATGCGTATTATTGTATAAGTGCAAAACCCTCATATATGTCCAAGGTAGTTCCACATAGTTTTTTTACGGATTTTGATATTGATCTTTTTAAAGGAGGCAAACATTTTCGTCTATACAACAAATTAGGGTCGCACCTGACCGAGGTAGACGGCAAAAAGGGAACTTATTTTGCGGTTTGGGCACCCACTGCAAAATCCGTGAGCGTTGTTGGTGATTTTAATCATTGGACCGTTGGAGAGCATGAACTTTTTGTGCGATGGGACAGTAGTGGAATTTGGGAAGGATTTATACCCGGGGTGGACAAGGGGACCAAGTATAAGTATAAAATTCACTCCAACAACAACGACATTTGGACCGAAAAAGCCGATCCATTTGCCCGGTATTGCGAGCAACCGCCACAAACGGCCTCGTTGGTCTGGGACGATGATTATAAATGGAAAGATAACGATTGGATGGCATCGCGCGAAACCAAGAATAGTCTCGATAGTCCGTTCTCGGTTTATGAGGTACATCTTGGTTCTTGGAAGAAAAAAAATGGTTGGGAGTCCCTGAGCTATTTGGAAATGGCGGAGCAACTGGCCGATTATGTCGAGGAAATGGGCTTTACCCATGTGGAGTTTATGCCGGTTATGGAATATCCATATGATCCGTCTTGGGGGTATCAAATTACAGGTTATTTTGCCCCAACTTCCCGTTTTGGCAAGCCAGAGGATTTTAAAGTTCTTGTGGAGGCGATGCATAAGAGAGGTATAGGTGTTATCATGGATTGGGTGCCATCCCATTTTCCAGAAGACGCCCACGGCCTTGGTTTTTTTGACGGATCCCATCTCTATGAGCACCCAGATAGGAGAAGAGGCTACCATCCGGATTGGAAAAGTTTAATTTTCAACTACGGTCGGAACGAGGTTAGGGCCTTTTTGATCAGTAATGCGATATTTTGGCTCGACCAATACCATGTGGATGCACTTCGGGTAGATGCCGTGGCATCCATGCTCTATTTGGACTATTCCCGCGAAGATGGTGAATGGGAGCCCAATATGTACGGCAACAATGAGAATTTGGAAGCGTTGTCCTTTTTAAGGGAAATGAACCAAGAAGTTTACGCAAGTTTTAAAGGAGTACAGACCATTGCCGAAGAATCCACTGCCTTTTCTGGAGTTACCAAACCGGTAAATTATGGTGGTCTAGGGTTCGGAATGAAGTGGATGATGGGGTGGATGCACGATACATTGGAGTTTTTTAAGAAAGACCCGGTCCATAGATCTTATGATCTAAATATGATCAGTTTTAGCCTAACCTATGCCTTTACGGAAAACTTTATGTTGCCCTTTTCACACGATGAGGTAGTGTATGGCAAACAATCATTGTTGTATAGGATGCCCGGCGACGAATGGCAGAGATTTGCCAATCTAAGAATGTTGTTTGGGTATATGTTTACGCACCCAGGCGGCAACCTGCTTTTTATGGGAGGAGAGTTTGGCCAATCGTCCGAGTGGAACTTTCAGGAGAGCTTGGACTGGAATTTGACCCAGTACGATTTTCATTCTGGAATCCAAGAAGCGGTAAAAGACCTGAACAAAATGTACAAAAATAATCCAGCGCTGTACGAAAAACAGTTTAGTCCCGAAGGTTTCCAATGGATCGAATACAATGATCGGGAGAACACGGTAATATCTTATATTAGAAAAGGAAACGACCCTAAGGATGATTTGATCGTAATTTGCAACTTTACTCCGGTTCCAAGGGAAAATTATAGACTTGGTGTTCCCAAGACCACTACCTTAAAACAAGTTTTTAACAGCGACGACACAAAATACTCTGGTAGTGGTATGGGCAAAAAAACAATGAAACCAACCAAAACCCCTTGGAACGGTCAACAACAATCCGTTTTGGCTACCTTACCACCCTTAAGTGTAGTGGTCTATAAGTAAATGCAACACGAAAACGTTGTAGTTGATTGCTTTTTAAAACATATTTTTCATTATTCACGCAATTGTGTTTTTTTTGTGATTCTCAATCAATTATAGATGATAACCAATACAGAAATAGTAAGGACTGGAAATCAGTTCCCCAACCATATAGTAGATTTTAAACAGGAAAACGATAAGTTTTACTTTACTACCCAGAACGGCGTTATTTTACAGCTTACCATTTTAAGGGATAGTGTGGTGCGCTTCAGGTATGCAACGGAACATGTTTTTGAGCCCGATTTTTCCTATGCCATTAGCGAAGATGTCAACCTTGGATATAATGAGCTTAAAATCCAGGACGAGGTGCCGGAGTATATCGTAATTACATCCAAAATCAAGATACATATCAACAAGACCAACTTAAAGGTAAAAATCGTTGATATGGCCGATCTGGTGATCTCGGAGGATGAACTCGGTTTTCATTGGGAAGAAAATTTCGATTATGGCGGCAATGTGGTAAAAATGAGCAAAGTTTGCCATGCTGGTGAAAGTTATTACGGAATGGGGGATAAGGCATCGCATACCAACCTTAAGGGAAAACGGGTGAACAACTGGGTTACGGATACCTATGCCTACGGAAAGGACCAAGAACCACTGTACAAATCCATTCCTTTTTATATTGGTCTTAAAGAAAGTAAAGCCTACGGAATATTTTTTGATAACTCTTTTAGTACTTATTTCGATTTCGCTGGCGAACGCAGAAATGTAACAAGCTATTGGGCCGATGGTGGTGAAATGAACTATTACTTTTTCTATGGTCCTAAAATGTGCGATGTGGTGGAATCCTATACCGATTTAACCGGATTGCCAGAACTGCCCCCACTTTGGGCATTGGGGTTTCATCAATCGAAATGGAGCTATTATCCTGAACAAAAGGTCCGGGATATCGCATCCAACTTTCGAAAATTAAACATTCCTTGTGATGCCATTTATCTGGATATCGATTATATGGATGGTTTTAGATGTTTTACATGGGACAAAAACCACTTTCCCGACCCTAAAAAAATGATCGATGATTTAGGTGAAGATGGTTTTAAGGTGGTGACCATGATCGACCCCGGGATCAAGATAGATCGCGATTATTGGGTGTATCAACAAGCTATGGAGAAGGGATATTTTTGTCGCAGGGCAGATGGTCCGCTATTTAAGGGAAAAGTATGGCCCGGTCCCTGTAATTTCCCCGATTTTACCCATCCGGATGTTAGGGAATGGTGGGCCGATCTTTATAAAGAAATGATTGCCGACCTAGGAGTAAGCGGAGTTTGGAACGATATGAACGAACCCGCGATCATGGAGGTCCCCAGCAAAACGGCAAATTTGGACGTACGTCATGATTATGACGGTCATCCTTGCAGCCACAGAAAGGCCCATAATGTCTACGGTATGCAAATGGTTCGCGCTACTTACGAAGGAATAAAAAAATATATGTTCCCCCGCAGACCGTTTGTTCTTACCCGCGCCGCCTATTCCGGAACCCAGAGATATTGCGCTACATGGACCGGCGATAATGTGGCCACTTGGGAACATTTATGGATTGCCAATGTGCAAATGCAACGCATGAGCATGAGCGGGTATTCCTTTGTTGGTTCCGATATTGGTGGATTTGCGGAGCAACCCAATGGGGAACTATTTGCCCGATGGATCCAGCTAGCCGTTTTCCACCCATTTTGCAGGGTACACTCCAGCGGCGATCACGGCGATCAAGAACCTTGGTCCTTCGGAGATGAAATCACCGATATTGTGAGAGAGTTTATTGAACTTAGGTATCAATTATTACCATACCTATATACGATGTTCTATAATTATATCAAGGAAGGTTTTCCCATGCTTCAATCCTTGGTTTTTTATGATCAAGACGATGTGCAGACTCACTTCCGGACAGATGAGTTTATTTTTGGTAAACAATTGTTGGTGTGCCCCGTACAAGAACCAAACTCTTTGGGAAGACGAATGTATTTCCCTAAAGGGAACTGGTATAATTATTGGACGGATGAGATGGTCGAAGGAGGAGTGGAGCGTTGGGTTTCCGCAGAACTAGACCGTATACCACTTTTTGTAAAAGAAGGGGCCATGATACCAAAATACCCTGTTCAACAATATGTGGGGGAAAAGGAGATAGAAAAATTGGCCATAGATGTTTATTTTAAATCGGGAACGGAAAATTCCGAAGTATACGAAGACCATCAAGAAGGCTACGATTACAAAAAGGGCCGATACAGCTTAAGACGATTTAAATTCACGGGCAAGGAGAACGAATTGATCATACAACAGTTTAAGGATGGTAATTATATTACGCCATACCATAACTTTGTAATGACGTTCCACGGATTGCCCTTTGAAATAGACAGTGTGGAACTGGATAATGAGGAAGTTGGACTGGACGAAATCAAACTCAATGGGAACAACACTATTGAAGTAAGCAAGGATTTCACGGAGCTTCATATTTTTGGAAAATAAAATTTTGTAATTTACAGAGAAAACAAGATCGATCAAATGAAAAAGATTTTTCTATTATTTCTGATACTGTTGATAGTGATGGCTTGTAAAACCAACCCGTTTACAGGAAAGAGCACACTCAACTTTTATAGTAATAGCCAAATGTTCCCCATGGCTTTTGCCCAGTATGATGAATTTTTAGGGTCGAACAAAGTGGTAAAGGGTACCTCGGAGGCAGAAATGATCACAAGGGTCGGCCAGCGTATAGCATCGGCAGCGGAACGTTGGCTCAATGCCAATGGTTACCCTGGGTATTTAAAGGATTACCAATGGGAATATAACTTGGTAGAGGACGAAACCGTGAACGCGTGGTGTATGCCGGGCGGTAAAATTGTTTTTTATACGGGAATTTTGCCCATTACCAAAAATGAAACCGGCATAGCTGTGGTAATGGGGCACGAAGTAGCACATGCACTGGCCGATCATGGTGCCCAAAGAATGAGCGCCGGTACCTTGCAGCAAGTCGGTGCCATGGGCGCGGCAATTGCGACCAGTAAAAAATCGCCAGAGGTACAAAATGCTTTTATGCAAGCTTATGGTGTTGGCAGCAATGTGCTGGGCATGTTGCCCTTTAGCCGAAACCATGAGACCGAAGCAGATAGGATTGGACTTCAGATCATGGCCATTGCAGGATACAATCCCGATGAGGCCGCCCAACTTTGGAAACGTATGAAAGAAGCATCTGGAGGTCAGGCGCCCCCCGAGTTTTTAAGTACGCACCCATCCAACGACACCAGGATCAATAATTTGACGGCATGGGCCCCGGCCGCTAAACAAGAGGCAAGAAAATTTGGGGTCACCTCGTTTAAATAATGGGCATTTATCAATTGAAGAGTTTAAAAAAGTCATTCCAAGATGCATGGGAATGACTTTTTATTTTTAAAACAGAAGTATGGCGCAAACATTGGCACTGAAAGGGAGTAAAGAACTGTTGAATGCTTGGGCGTTTTACGATTGGGCGAATTCAGTTTACAGCCTGGTAATTTCCTCGGCCATTTTTCCACTTTTTTACGGTCTGCTGTTTAGGACTGCCGGCATAGAAACGGTCACAATTTTTGGTGGAGAAATAGCTCGTGCACCCTTGATCAGTTATGTTACTTCTTTAGCCTTTGTTTTTATTGCCATAATTACCCCGCTCATTTCCGGGGTAGCCGATTATTTGGGGAACAAAAAAATATTTCTCAAATTCTTCTGCTATTTGGGTGCGGCCTCTTGTATTGGACTGTACTGGTTTTCTTTGGAGCACATTTATTTTGGCCTGGCTTGTTATTTCTTCGGACTTGTCGGTTTTTGGGTCAGTTTTGCCATCAACAATTCCTACCTGCCGGATATTGCATATCCCGAACAACAAGATAGAATCAGTGCAAAAGGATTCTCACTGGGATATATTGGCAGTGTAATTCTTCTTGTTTTTAATCTTGCCATGGTAATGAAACCGGATATTTTTGGAATTACCGACAACGGAGGGGAAATCGCTGAAATAAAGGCTATGAAATATTCCTTCATTTCGGTTGGTATTTGGTGGATACTCTTTAGTCAGTACACATTTGCCCATCTGCCCAAAGGTTATAAAAGAGAGGGAAAACGAGATCACATTATATTAAATGGTTTTAAGGAGTTAAAGCTGGTTTGGTATCAATTGGGAAAAAATAGGCGTTTAAAACGCTATTTGGGTGCATTTTTTACATATAGTATGGCCGTACAGACCATTATGTTGATCGCCACTTATTTTGGAGAAGAAGAAATTATGTGGGGTTCGGACAATGAACGTACAACAGGCCTAATTGTAAGTATTTTGCTTATTCAAATTGTAGCTATACTTGGGGCAACGGTAACGGCATGGGCATCAAAGGCTTTTGGAAATATTAGAACTCTTGTGGTGATCAATATTATTTGGGCCATGTTATGCGTGTATGCATATTTTCTTCAGACCCCGATGGATTTTTACATTGCTGCCGGATTGGTCGGTGTGGTGATGGGCGGGATTCAAGCACTTTCCCGTTCCACATACTCCAAATTTTTGCCGGAGACCACGGATACCACATCGTTTTTCAGTTTTTATGATGTCTCCGAAAAAATTGGCATTATAATCGGAACCTTAATGTATGGTATTGTGGCGCAGCTTACGGGAAGCATGCGAAACAGCACCATATTTTTGGGCATCTTTTTTCTTCTAGGGATATTTTTGTTGCTTCGCGTTAATAAGGTAAGGCCTTCAAATTAACACATAAAAAAAGCCTTGGTTCACTGCCAAGGCTTTTCTTTTTTGATTGATGAAATAAACTCGGTATTATCCTTTGGTAATGTCTCCGGACCCAGAAGCTTTTGATTTTATCTTTTTTGGATTTCCGCGATAATGGATATCGCCGGAACCCGATACTCTGGCGTCTATGGATTGGTTGGCTGTTACCCGTATGTCCGCAGAACCGGAAACAGTCGCTCTTACAAAATCGGCCTCAAGGTCGTAGGCTTTTATGTCTCCAGACCCCGATACGGAAACCGTAAAGTCCGTTGTACTGCCAGAAAGGTTTATATCTCCGGATCCGGATAAAGAAGCATCCACTTCATCGGCTTCTACCACAAGGCTTACATCGCCGGACCCCGACATGGCAGCACTGAAATTATTGGCTCTTATGGTAGTTTTTCCTACTAAATCTCCCGATCCAGAAAGACTAACGGCATTAATGGATTCCACAGGAACGGTAACATAAATGCCGCTCTTCCAATTGGAGGGCCTCAGGTTGACGCCTTTGGCCACTTTGATCACCAATTTACCGTTTTTAACTTCCGTCTTGATGTATTCCAAAAGGTTGGATTCCCCCTTGAGGGTTAATTCGCCTTCGTTTCCGGAAACCAATTCCACATCGAACCATCCGGCCATGGCCACCTCGTCGTAATCGCCTACGGAACGTTCTATGGTAACCACGTTGCCATTTCCTTTGATTCTTTTTCCCCATTGTGCACTGGCAGAAGAAATAATGCCCAATGCAAGTGTCAGTGTTATTAGTTTTTTCATGATTCTGTGTTTAAAGCTGTTTTGATTTGATGTTAATTTTGATAAAATGAGACGCCGCCGTATTCACTGTTTATGCTCACTCTGTTTCCTGAGTTTGCTTTGCCGTAGTGGCCGCTATAATACTTTTCTGATGATCTTTCTTTGCTGATGCTGATCTCAAAATCATCCTTACCGCTAACACCGGCGTACTCGGTCGTGATTTCAAAATCGAAATAATATCCGGGATCGTACCCAATTTTGATTCCAGTGTAATCTGAACGTATTTCCACGTTTCCGGCATCGGGTGCCAATCGGTCTATTCTGATGGAGCCATAGTCGCTGGTAATGGATACATTGCCATGCACATCGCCCAGTTTTACACCAATATAGTCTCCGTTACCGTTCACGTTTTTCACGTTTCTTACATCAATGGAGCCATAATCGCTGGAATATTCCAAATTTTCCATTTCCTCAACGGTTGCATTCGTGTAGTCTGCCTTTACGATTAGGTTTCCGGCTTTTTCAATGGTAAACCCAGAGTAATCTGCAACAATTTCGGCACTGTTGATATAATCAAAGGTAGATTTAGAGGTATAATCGAACCTTAGTTCGTTATTTCGTCCACGAAGTTCCCCAATATCCATTTTCCCATAGTCGCAGCTTATTTTTGCATGGCCATCGATCCTATCCAAGATTATGCTGCCATAGTCGTTGCTAAGGTTAACACTGTTCTTTACGGGCAACTTTATGGTGTAGTTTACCTGCACGCTAACACTTTTGCGTTTTCCCCAGCTCCATCCCCAACTGTTTTTTCTGTCTCCGAACCGGGTATAGGCGGAAACCATACTGGGGCTGTTGTCAAATTCTATATCAATCTCGTCCAAACGTTCTTTTACCCTTTCTTCGTCGTTTCCATTGGTTTTTACATGGACTTCTATTACAACCCGGTTTTCGTTCCAAGAAGTTATGTTAAGGTTCCCGTAGCTGTTGTTTACCTTGAGCAGTGCATCGGGGTTTACGCTGTATTCTTTTTTGATCGTTTTTTCTTTGGTGTACCTGCCGTTCAACTTGTCATTGTCCACATGGGCTCCCGCTACAAGGGGAATCAAAGCCAAGACGAAAAAAATGTATTTAAATGGTAAAGCTTTCATCATTTTGTGAGTTTAAATTTTTAATATTTTCTATTTGGCTCAAAACTTCTTTTAAAAGGTCGATTCTAGTTTGGAAATTGGTGATCATGGCACTAAGTATAATTTTACTGTCGCCACCGTTGATCAGGTCCTGCTGTAGGGATTTATAGTCTTTGTCCAATCGTTCCAGCTGTGTCATGGTGTCATCCACTAGTTGTGCTGTTTCGGGAGTTTTTTCGTCCTGTAGTTCCTTTACTTGTTCCTCGATAAGACTGGCAAAGTAGAACTCCGTCTGCGAAACTTCCGGTGCAATTTCTACAACTTGCTGTTTTATACTGGGGTCTGGACCAAACGTTTTATATCCCAAAACCGCTACAAGGGCGATCGATGCCGCGATGGAAAGATGTTTCCACCAAGAGGGTCTTTTTTTGTTCAGGGCAATAGTGCCCTGGCTTTGGTTCAATTTATCCAAAAACCGTTCTTGGTGCCCATTTTGTGGCTCTGCTACATCGAACTCCCCTTGGAGTCTTTCGAACAAACTATCTAAATTATCCTTCTTCATATCTAAGCATTTACGGTCAACTTTTTTCTAAGGCTCTGTTTGGCCCTGGAAATTGTGGTTCTACAATTAGCATAGCTAATGTTCATTATTTCACTGATTTCTTCGTAATCGTACCCTTCAATTAAATGTAAGGTCAAAGAAACTCTGTAATTGTCTTTCAAACTTTTCATGGTTTCCATCACTTTTTGAGCCTTCAGTTCCGTATAACCATTTTGATCTGAAGCAACTCCATCATTATCTTCGACCTTGTACATTACATCATCCAGATCCACAGCCTGTTTTTTCTGCTGCTTTTTGTAATGATAAATACTGTTATTGATCACAATCCGCTTTAACCATGCCCCAAAGGTGACGTCCCCTTTAAACGTATGCAGTTTGGTAAATGCGCTCAGGAACGATTCCTGCATCACATCTTCAGCCTCTGCCGAGTGTTTTACAATCCTAAAAGCAGTGTTGTACATTGCTTTGTAATAGCGGTTGTAAATCTCTAGCTGTGCATTTTGCTTTCCCTGCATGCACAATTTGAGCAGTGTGTCAATATGTTCATTTTGTTGGCTCAAAAAATGAATGGTTTGTCTTATAGATTACCCAATTTACCAATTGTTACACTTTTTTATTAATATTTGATTTTTAATGGCACAGGAATTGCCTTTTAAAGGATGATAATAAACCTTTAACCAGCTGTAAATATTGATTTTGAGCGGTTTGCAAAGGTTGTAGTGTTGAATAAAAATATGGGTTATTTGTCGATGCTGACAAAATGACCGAAAAGATGATATGGGAGAGATGAAAATTACCAAATTTGACAACATAGATCTACAGGGATTGGATGAGGATGCGGAATTGATACCGTTGCTTACCCCTGAGGACGAAGAACAAATGAATAGGGAGAGCTTGCCGGAAACCTTGCCGGTACTGCCTCTTAGAAATACCGTGTTGTTTCCCGGTGTGGTGATCCCGATTACCGCTGGTAGGGATAAATCCATTAATTTGATCAAAGATGCCAACAACGGTTCCAAGACCATTGGTGTGGTGTCCCAAAAGGACGAAAGTGTGGAAAACCCCGGTCCTGAGGATATCAATACCGTGGGTACCGTGGCCCGAATTTTACGTGTGCTTCAAATGCCGGATGGAAACACAACGGTGATCATACAGGGAAAGAAAAGATTTAAAATCGATGCCGTTCTAACCGAAAAACCATATATCACGGCGAAAGTAAGTGAGGCCATGGAGCAACGGCCGGACGAAAAGAGCACGGAATTCGAGGCGATCATCGACTCTATCAAGGAACTGGCCTTTAAGATCATTAAGGACAACCCAAATATTCCTAGCGAGGCCACCTTTGCCATTAAAAATATTCAGAGTAATTCCTTCTTGATCAATTTTGTGTCTTCCAACCTTAATCTTGCTGTTAACGAAAAACAACAGCTATTGGAAATTCCCGACCTTAAGGAAAGGGCCTTGGCGACATTGAAGTACATGAACATGGAACTTCAAAAGTTGGAACTGCGCAACGATATCCAAAGCAAGGTACGTAGCGATATGGACCAACAACAACGCGAGTATTTTCTTCATCAACAAATGAAGACCATCCAAGAGGAGTTGGGGGGACTGTCTTACGAGGAAGAAGTGGACGAAATGGCCGAAAAGGCCAAAAAGAAAAAATGGGGCAAAAAAGTAAAGGAGCATTTTGAAAAGGAATTGGCCAAAATGCAGCGCATGAACCCCCAAGTGGCGGAGTACTCCATTCAACGTAATTACTTGGACCTTATGTTGGATTTGCCATGGAACGAGTTCTCCAAAGATAAGTTTGACCTAAAACGTGCCCAGCAAATTTTGGACAGAGACCACTATGGTTTGGAAGACGTTAAACGACGAATAATTGAATATTTGGCCGTTCTAAAACTTCGTAACGATATGAAATCGCCCATTCTCTGTTTGTATGGACCTCCCGGTGTTGGTAAAACTTCCCTGGGTAAATCCGTGGCGGAGGCCTTGGGTAGAGAATATGTACGCATGTCCTTGGGCGGACTGCGGGATGAAGCGGAAATTCGCGGACACCGAAAAACCTATATCGGTGCCATGCCCGGTAGGATCATCCAGAGTTTGAAGAAGGCAGGGACATCCAATCCGGTGTTTATTTTGGACGAGATAGATAAATTGGCGAGCAGCCACCAAGGTGATCCCTCATCTGCTATGTTGGAGGTGTTGGATCCCGAACAGAATAACGAGTTCCATGACAACTTCTTGGAAATGGGCTATGACTTGTCCAAAGTCATGTTCATTGCAACGGCAAATAATTTGTCCACCATTCAGCCTGCATTGCGCGATAGAATGGAGATCATTAACGTTACAGGTTACACTATCGAAGAAAAGGTGGAGATCGCTAAAAGACACTTATTGCCCAAACAATTGGAGGAACATGGCCTTTCCAAAAAAGATTTGAAAATCGGAAAGCGTCAATTGGAGAAGATAGTGGAGGGCTATACTCGGGAATCCGGAGTGCGCAGTTTGGAAAAACAAATAGCCAAAGTAGTGAGGTTTGCCGCAAAATCCATAGCAATGGAAGAAGAGTACAACATAACCATGACCAACGAGGACGTTGAAAAAATATTGGGCCCAGCACGATTGGAGCGTGATAAGTACGAAAACAACGATGTTGCCGGTGTGGTCACAGGGTTGGCCTGGACAAGCGTTGGCGGGGACATTCTGTTCATCGAATCCATACTTTCCAAAGGAAAGGGAGTCATGAACATTACAGGGAATTTGGGTAAAGTAATGAAAGAGTCCGCAACCATTGCCATGGAATATATTAAATCGAACGCGGAGACTTATGGTATTGACCCCACGGTTTTTGACAAGTACAATGTACATATACACGTGCCCGAGGGTGCCACCCCTAAAGATGGTCCAAGTGCCGGTATTACCATGCTAACTTCTTTGGTATCGCTATTTACACAGCGCAAGGTAAAAAAGAGTTTGGCCATGACAGGTGAGATTACCCTAAGGGGAAAAGTGTTGCCCGTTGGTGGGATAAAAGAGAAGATTTTAGCTGCTAAAAGGGCCAAGATCAAAGAAATTATTCTTTGTGCAGACAACAAAAGGGATATAGAGGAAATTAAGGAAGACTACCTTAAAGGGCTTACATTTCACTACGTAACGGATATGAGCGAAGTGATAGACCTGGCGATCACCAAACAAAAAGTAAAGAACGCCAAGACCCTATAATTGAAAATTTAAAATAGGTAGGAACAGTACATGTATTTCTGCCTATTTTTGATGCATGGGAAAAATTACGATAGCCATAGATGGTTATTCCTCTACAGGAAAAAGCACCATCGCCAAAAGGTTGGCCGCTAGCTTGCAATATATTTATGTGGATACTGGTGCCATGTACCGCGCCGTGACCCTTTATGCCTTAAATCAAGGGCTGATTACCGAAGCAGGAGAGGTAAAACAGGCCGATTTGATTGCCCGACTATCGGAGGTAAAACTAAAATTTGTACCCAACAGGGAAACTGGACGTTCGGATATGTTTCTGAACAACGTTAATGTTGAACGGGAAATCCGAAAAATGCGGGTTTCGGGTTTTGTAAGCCAAATAGCGGCAATTAAGGAAGTACGGGAGAAGTTGGTGAAAATGCAACAGGAAATGGGCAAGGATAAAGGAGTTGTAATGGATGGTCGTGACATTGGTACCGTTGTTTTTCCCAATGCAGAATTAAAGCTGTTCATGACAGCTTCTCCGGAGACCCGCGCCACACGCCGTTACAAGGAGCTTTTGGGAAAAGGAGAGGAAGTAACTTACGCCGAAGTACTTAAAAATGTTGAGGACCGCGACCGTATCGATTCTACACGAAGTATTTCCCCGTTGACCAAGGCCAAGGATGCCATTGAGTTTGATAATAGTGATATGGGACTGGAAGAACAATTCGATCGCATTTATGCTTATGCTCAAAGGGTGATTGCCAAGCAAGAGTAAGATAGACGTGTATATGCCTTTAAAACCTAAACTTTGTTTTCAGTTAGGTATGGCCACCAATGTCGTGAAGGGTTAGGTGGGTATAAAAGGTTATATTTTAATTGCACTCATATAGGTCCAAATAATAAACAGCAATTGTAAAGGAATTCGAAACCACAGATAAGTTGACCCATTACCGTCCAATGTGGCATTTTGATAGTCCACTTTGTTCAAAGCGGCAACAATATTGGCAGGCAACATCAGTATCAGAAAAATAATAAGGACCCAACCAGATATATGCTTAACACGGGGAACAAGAAGACCTATTGCTAGTATAATCTCAAATATTCCGGTTAAGTGAACAAAGGTTTCTTTGTAGGGAATAATCTTGGGTATCATCATGGACATACCTTTGGTAAATGCAAAATGACCAATTGCTGTAAACACGAGCATTATGGATATCGCAATTCTACCCGATAATTTAAAATCATATGTCCTGTTTGTGATTTTGATGATCAATAAAGAGATCGTAAAGCTGAATAAAAGAACAATCAATGGTTTCATAAGTGTATAAATCAATAAAGCACAAAGGTCTGGAACACAGATGTAAAAAAAATGAACCCAAGTTAAGTAATGCGTTTTCGTATTCTGCTCAAGGCCTGAGGCGTAACGCCAATGTAGGAAGCAATATATTTTAGGGGTATTTGACGTAATAACCGAGGCCTTTCCATGAATAGGTCCAGATATCTTTCCTCTGCGGATTTGCTTAGAAATGAGAGTTCTCTTTTTGATTTTATCAAAAACATATTTTCGGCCATTCTTCTTCCAATAATATTTCCGTTTTCTGTTTTATCATATACCTCTTGTAGGTCTTTGTGGGAAATCTGCCATAAAACGGACTCTGTCAATGTTTCCATTTCGTATTCGGAAGGAGTTTGGGTCAAAAAGGAATCGTAAGCGGTAACAAATTCGTTTTCGAATAAAAAACCGAAAGTTACATCCGATTCCTCTGTTGGAATATAAAGGCGGATTATCCCTTTGGAGATAAATGATAAATGCTTTTCTATTTTCCCCAACTCCAATATTGTGGAATTCTTGTCAAATTGTACTTTCTTTAATTTTGAGGAGAAAAAATCCCAGTCACCTTCGTTCATTGGGGAAATATGGTCGATATACTCTCTAATTTCGGTCATTCGATTATTTTTTAATTATGCCCGCCAAGAATCGAAACTTCCTTTTAAATGGATATCGGCAACCTCGACCAGATTCGGGTTTAACATGTATGAATGAAGTTAATGTTTATTCAATCAAATGATGCAATGCTACAAAATCCACATGTTATATTTATCAAGACTTATTTTGAACATAGGATTCGACAGGTCATCCAAAAGAGATAAATTATAAACAAGGTTATTTGATCAAGTTAATGTGCCGGATATTTTTCATTATCTCAATTCGATTGATCAGAGAATCAATGATCAATGCATAAAGTTCATCGCCCAAGAGTTCATCCTCTACCCCAAAATCAATGTTCGGATTGTCGTTTACCTCTATCACATACACTTTATTGTCCACAAATTTAAGGTCTACCCCGTACAATCCATCCCCAATTAACGAAGATGCTTTCACAGCTGTATTTAGGATCTGTTCCGGTACCTGTTCTATGGCCACGGTTTCATGGTTGCCGGACTTTTCTTCCTCTTCGCTGCTCCAATTATAAATTTGCCAATGATCTTTGGTCATAAAATACTTGCAGGCATATATTGGCTTGTTGTCCAGCACTCCTATTCTCCAATCGAAGTCCGAGTATAGAAATTCCTGTCCAATTACCATATCCGTTTTTTTAAAAAGGGACTTTAGTTGGTGTATTGCTTCGGTTTTATCGTTCACTTTTATTACCCCCAAGGAGAATGCGCTATCGGGCTGCTTTAAAACGGCCGGATAGTTCAACTGTTCCAGAATGTTATCTTCGGACATATTTTTTGTAAGGGCAATGGTCTTGGGGGTTCTGATTTTATTTTTCTTAAAGAGTTCATGCTGATAAATCTTATTCGAACACCGTAAAATGGACCAAGGATCGTCTATTACCACCAAACCTTCGGCATAGGCCAAACGGGAAAGTTCGTAGGTATAATGGTTTACATTGGTGGTTTCGCGTATCAAAAGTGCGTCGAACTCGTTTATTTTGTTGATGTCGTTCTTGCTTATAAACTCCACATACATCCCTTTTTTGTTTGCGGTTTTGCGGAATTTTTCAAGAGCCTCCTTATTGGATGGCGGATATTCCTCAAAGGGGTTAATCAATATGGCAAGATCGTACTTGTAATTGTTCAGCTTTGGAAAATGGTACCGTTTTTTATTGAAGTATTTTTGGGCGGCATGGTACACCATATCTTTCTTTTCGGTGTTTAGGTCCTTAAAAGTCAAGACCTTTATATTTTTTATGATCCATTTTTCCGCTTTTATAAAATTGATGGAGAACAACGGGACTTCAAAAACCTGGAACAATTTGGTAGCCAATGTTTTGTATGCAGAAATAGATGTTTGTCCAAAATAGACTTCCAATAGGATGCTTTCCCCTTTATCCTTGCCAAGAACACGGTTTACTTGTTCGTTGAGCTCGTATGAAAGGGATTGTACCACATTGGCCAATTGCACATCTTTAATTGTGGACGAACTCGGAATGGCGCGCTGTCCTCTAGCCGATGCTAGTAAAGATACATAGTACCCAAAACTTTGATACTTGTACGAACTGCACAAATTAAAAACCCTAAAATTCGAATTGTTCTGGTACAATGGGTTATTGATGTAATCCTTTACCGAAATCACCGTTGCCTTTATTTCGGATTTCTCCCAAGAATAAGGTCTATCGATAACGATTAGGTTTTTAGTGTCGTGGTCTGTGCTGGCTGATCCTATTCGCATACCCATTTTAAGGGCATCTTCGTTGGGTCGGTAATAATCTTTTAGTGTTTTGATCACCAAAAACCCGTTGGAGAGATACCAATCCACCAGTTTTTCGTTTTTGGCCCTAACCTCTAAGGTGATGCTCGTAAAATTTTTGGACAAAGCAAATGCTTTTATATGTTCTAAAATTTTGGAGCCAATGCCATAATTTCGAAATTCGGGTAAAATACTGATTGAGTACAGCCGGAGCATGTGCTTGTATTTGAACAAAATGGCGGAGCCAATCCTTTGACCTGTAATGTCTGCATCTTCCACAATTATTATTTCCTGAAAAGAACTCTTGATTCCTTTTTTTAGATTGGCCTTTGTAGTTTGCTGAAAATCAGGGAACGATTTCTTTTCGAGCATTAAAAGGAAATCGACATCATTATGGTCCGCTATGCGAAAATATAACTTCATCTAATTGGAATATGCTGATCTAGGAGCCTGTCTACTAGTACCGTTTTAAAGGTAAAGGTATAATTCATTTGAATACACTGATCAAATAAAAATTGGTGTTTACCGATTAAATGAAGTTGCTTTTTTTGATTTAAGATGGTAATCTAAAGAGTATCCATAAGCCCAAAACAAAGTTGGTCAATATGTATCATGGGGTCTCCGAGTGCAGAAACGTTGGATAGTACAATAACCCCATTCTTGTTTTTCGTATTCATAACCAAACAGGAGGTATAACCGCCCGTTCCTCCATTATGCCAAATCCACTTTTCGCCTGATGGTTCCGTGCGTATGTGCCAACCTAAACCAATACTGGATCTATCCTTAATGGTATGGGTCTTGATTCTGGTAAGTGCCAAAGCTCTATTCTCGTCATCAAAATGGGCCGTAACAAATTTGGAGAGATCTTCTGTGGTAGAAATTATATCCCCAGCACCGGATAGTGATGCCAAGTTCCAGTTTTTCACAGGTTTTCCTTCAGGACTTTGGCCTTGGACTAAAAAAGTGGATACATTTTTGCTCCCGATAGTGCTGTTGGGCATATTATATTTTAAAAATATTCTTTCCTGGAGCAGCTGGTTCAAGGTTTTTTTTCCAATTTTAGATAAGGTATGGCCCAATAGTCCAGCCCCTAAATTGGAATATTCGTATTCACCATCTTCATCGAAAGATAATTCCATTTCGTTGACCAAATAGTATTTTAACTTTTCTGCATCATAATCGGAAAATGGATCTTGGTTATTAATGTCAAAGTCAAGGTTGGAGGGCATGCGTGGAAGGCCCGAAGTGTGGTTCGCCAAGGCCTTGAAAGTAATGTCTTGCCCATTGTTGAACTCAAAATCATAGTAGGGGTTTATGGAATCTTCCAGCTGTACTTTGTTTTCCAGAACAAAGTCCGCAAGTAGGGTAGCATTGAAAACTTTCGTGATAGATCCAATCTCAAATGCATTTTGTTGATTTTTAATGGTAAAAATGGTGTCGTTCCTTTTTTCGACACCGTAAAATTTCACATTGCCATTTTCAATAAGAGCAAATGCAAGTTGGGTATTATCGGGAAATACTTTGCTATGTTCAAAAATCAGCTCGGATTGTGTGTCCGTTATCCTTTCATCATTCAGGGTTTGATTGTTGACTATTTTGTTTGTCTGCGAATTATCGCAACTCAAAACCAGAGAAAGGATGGTAAAAAGAAGTAAAAATAAATTTTTCATGGTAAGTTTTGATGTGTGCCCAACGTTTGATTTATCCTAAAGGGATACGTTTAAATTCGGAGTCGGTTACAATGGCTGACCCTTACCTTTTTGAGTTTTATTTTTTCAAAAACCAAAAGACGCCCAAAGGGCGCCTTAAAAATAATCTTTTATGTAGGGTTCTAACTTAGAAGAGAACCAATTAACAACTCTTCTCCTAATTTTGAACCTGGTTTATATAAATGTTAGAGTCCCTATAACCCAAACAGCACACCGAAGTTCAAACTGCTTCTTGTGTTTCTTACGGTTTCTCCAAGATTTTCTTCAAAAATGTCAACGAATCCAGATTGACCGTCAAACTCAAAGAACAATTGTGTATTGTTGTTTATTCTAAATTTATATCCAATGCCCAAAGCAAGACCCAAATCGGTACTTTTAAAGGCTTCTTTTACATCTATTCCCAATTCTGAATCCTTTGCACTTATCAAAAGTCCCAAGTACGGACCAAAATTCAAATACCAATTTCTATTGGAACCAAAATGCCAGTTTGCCATAATGGGAATGGACAAATAGTTTAATTTAAAATTTGTGGTGGTAAAGTTATTGTTCTCTTCATCATTAATAAAGCCATCGGCCCAACCTTTACTATCATAGATAAGCTTTCCTTTTAAACCCCATCGGTCAGAAAAGTAATATTCACCGGATATACCAGTATTAAATGAGATTCTAGTATTGGCGTTGTCTTGACCATCTATGGTAGAAACATTGGCCAAATTCAATCCGGATTGTATTCCAAATTCAAATTCTCCGTTGTCTTGTGCATATACTTTTAAAAATGCAATTAAACTGAATACTACTAGGGATACTTGTTTTTTCATTTTTAATGTTTGTTGATTACAGTTGTTTTGATGATTGTCGGCAAATCAAGAAAATTTGTGGTCTGAAACGCCAAAGCAATCGTGTGCAAAACTTGTATTTTCTAAACAATAAAAAAGAAACAATTGACGAATGTACCCAATCAATTGATAGAACCACCTTTTCAATTGATACTGTCATCATAACAAGTAAAAAGACGCCCAAAGGGCGCCTTTTTAGTTTATAATATCACATCGGACGGAGTCGAGATATGAATAAATAAGTTCTCGACTGCGCTCGAACTGACCATGTTTTACAAATTCGGAATCACCAAAACCTGATCGGGGTGGATTACATTGGGGTCTTTTAAAATATTGGTGTTAGCATCAAAAATTTTGGTGTACTTCATCGGGTCGCCATAATAATGTTTGGCAATCTTGCTCAACGACTCACCGCTCTTTACGGTATGTCTGTGGTAAACGGATTCGTCTTCAACGGTGATGTTGGCCTTGATGTCGGAAGGTTTTTCTCCGCCGATTTCCTTGATTTTGTCCCACAGTAGATTTTTCTCATATTGGGTATGGGTCGTACCTTTAATTTTAATAATGTCGCCCTCAACATTTACATCACCATTTTTAACTCCCAATTGTTCGCCTAGATCCAATACTGGCTGATATTTTGCTTTTACACTCATAATTAAGATTTTTTACAGTTAATAATTAGAGGTTTCAAGATAGGCAATCCGCTTATATTTTACCATGAATTATTTGTAATACTTTTAATGGTCTTTAATGGATCAACCGTATATAATGCTTCTAGGGCAAGGTTTCATACCGGTATGGGAATTCCATCGCACAGTGATCCAGGGTTTTGATCCAAACCGTGGGTGTACCCAATTAAATACAAGCCTTAGTTTTGAAAGGCATTAACAAGTCATCATTTTTTCATTGAAAACCATATGTGTAGGCTTTGTGAATCAATAATTTAATTGTATTTTTGCACACCTTTTTAACAAGGAGGCAAGAGAAAAGGGAATCTAGAAAATTATTTAAAACCACTTCCGCGGTAATTGTTTGACTCTTGTAAAACGTGGAATACAAATTTAAATCAGCAGCATGGCTGAAGAAAAACAAAACGTTGAGGTAGAAGAAACTGCCGCAGCACCAGTAGTAAAAGAAGAAACACAGCCCAAACAAGATCCACAAGAATTTCTTGAAAATTTTGACTGGGACAAGTACGAAGAAGGAATTGAGCGCGTAGACGATACAAAGCTTAAAGAGTTCGAAACGCTTGTGGAGGAAAATTTTGTGGACACTGCGGACGAGGAAGTAGTGGAAGGAAAAGTTGTTCACATGACTGACCGTGAGGCCATCATCGACATCAATGCAAAATCCGAAGGTGTAATTTCCTTAAATGAGTTCCGATATAATCCAGACCTAAAAGTTGGGGATAAAGTCGAGGTACTTATAGATATTCGCGAAGACAAAACCGGTCAATTGGTATTGTCTCACCGTAAGGCTAGAACCATTAAGGCTTGGGAGCGTGTCAACAACGCACACGACAAAGAAGAAATCGTTACCGGTTTCGTTAAATGCCGTACCAAAGGTGGTATGATCGTTGACGTATTCGGAATCGAAGCTTTCTTGCCAGGTTCCCAGATCGATGTAAAGCCTATCCGTGATTACGATCAGTACGTAGGTAAGACCATGGAGTTCAAAGTAGTAAAGATCAACCACGAGTTCAAAAACGTAGTGGTGTCGCACAAAGCTTTGATCGAAGCGGATATCGAAGAACAGAAAAAAGAGATCATCGGCCAATTGGAAAAAGGTCAAGTATTGGAAGGTGTGGTCAAGAACATTACATCTTATGGGGTATTTATCGACCTTGGAGGTGTGGATGGTTTGGTTCACATTACCGATCTTTCCTGGAGCCGTATCAACCATCCGAACGAGGTTGTGGAGCTAGACCAGAAATTGAACGTGGTAATCTTGGACTTCGATGATAACAAGTCTAGAATCCAGTTGGGTCTTAAACAATTGGAAAAACACCCATGGGATGCCCTTGGCGATGAGATCAAAGTAGGTGACAAAGTTAAAGGTAAGGTAGTGGTAATCGCAGATTACGGTGCATTTATCGAAGTTGCCGAAGGCGTGGAAGGATTGATCCACGTTTCTGAAATGTCGTGGAGCACCCACCTAAGATCAGCACAAGACTTCGTAAACGTAGGTGATGAAGTTGAAGCTGTTGTATTGACCTTGGACAGGGAAGATCGCAAAATGTCGTTGGGCATCAAGCAATTGACCCCAGACCCATGGACCGATATTACTACTAAATATCCTGTTGGATCAAGACATAAAGGAATCGTTAGAAACTTTACCAACTTTGGTGTATTCGTAGAGTTGGAAGAAGGAATCGATGGTTTGATCTATATCTCCGACCTTTCATGGACCAAGAAAATCAAGCACCCATCTGAGTTTGTTACCGTAGGTGACACTTTGGAGGTGGAAGTATTGGAATTGGACGTGGATGGACGAAAGTTGAGCCTTGGTCACAAGCAGACCACAGAAAACCCTTGGGATAAATACTCCGAGGAGTTTGCTGAAGGAACAATTCACAAAGCTGCAATTGCAGAGGTTGTTGACAAAGGAGCGACTATCAACTTCAACGAGGACATCGTTGGGTTTGTTCCACAACGTCACATGGAAAAAGAAGACGGCAAGAAATTGGTAAAAGGAGAAGAGGCCGAATTCAAGATCATCGAGTTCAATAAAGATTTCAAGAGAGTTGTGGCCAGCCACACGGCAATCTTTAGAGAGCAAGAAGACAGAAATGTGAAAGCCGCTGCCAAGAAAAGAGCCACGTCTAGCGACGAAGCTGCTCCGACCCTTGGAGATGCCAACTCACAGTTGCAAGCATTGAAAGACAAGATGGAAGCCGATTCCAAGAAAAAGTAATCGGACTTTTCAATGATACTAAGCCCCGCTGGAAACAGTCGGGGCTTTTTTATGTTCCGAACATTTTAAAGAATTGCTTACTTTTGTGGTCAACCGAGTTGGTCGCACACAGCATATGAGTCAAAAAGTACTGCTTACTTCAAAGGAAATCAACATCATACTGCACCGGTTGGCCTGTCAGCTAATGGAAAACCATTTGGATTTTGCCAATACCGCACTCATAGGTATTCAGCCCAGAGGCGTTTTTTTGGCAGAAAGATTGGTGAAAATCCTCAAAAAAGAATACAAAGTCAAACATATTGACCTTGGTTTCTTGGACATCACATTTTTTAGGGACGATTTTGGACGAGGGGAAATCCTTAAGGCCAATTCCACACAAATGAATTTTTTGGTAGAGGACAAAAAAGTAGTGTTTATAGATGATGTTCTTTACACAGGAAGAAGTATCCGGGCGGCCCTTACCGCCATTCAATCCTTTGGAAGACCGAGCAATATTGAACTTTTAACCTTGATCGATCGTAGATTTAGCAGGCATTTGCCCATTCAGCCGACCTACCGGGGCCGACAAGTGGATGCCATAAACGAAGAAAAAGTAAAAGTGATGTGGCAAGAAAACGACGGCGAAGATAAAGTATATTTAGTAAGCAAATAATAGATAATGAGCGAGTTAAGTGTAAATCACTTGTTGGGAATAAAATATCTGAACAAAAAGGATATATCGCTCATTTTTGAAACGGCAGACCATTTTAAGGAGGTCATCAACCGTTCCATTAAAAAGGTGCCTACACTTCGGGATATTACCATTGCCAACATCTTTTTTGAGAACAGTACCCGAACGAAATTATCTTTCGAGTTGGCAGAGAAACGGCTTTCCGCCGATGTGGTCAATTTCTCGGCAGGACAATCTTCCGTTAAAAAAGGGGAGACCCTTATTGATACCGTAAATAATATCCTGTCCATGAAAGTGGATATGGTAGTGATGCGCCACCCTAACCCTGGAGCAGGAATATTTTTATCCCAACATGTAAATGCCTCCATCGTAAATGCAGGGGACGGAGCCCATGAACACCCAACACAAGCATTGTTGGATTCTTTTTCTATTAGAGAGAAACTGGGCGACGTAGGTGGTAAGAATGTAGTGATAGTAGGTGATATTCTTCATTCCAGAGTAGCACTCTCCAATATATTTGCCTTAAAATTACAAGGCGCCAATGTTAAAGTTTGTGGCCCAAAAACACTGATTCCAAAATACATAGAGTCCTTGGGTGTAGGGGTAGAGACCAATTTGAGAAAAGCCTTGGAATGGTGCGATGTGGCCAATATGCTTCGGGTACAGAACGAACGGATGGATATCAGTTATTTTCCTTCCACCAGAGAATACACCCAACAGTTTGGGGTGAACAAGGAGCTGTTGAACAGTTTGGACAAAGAAATTGTGATTATGCATCCAGGTCCCATTAATAGAGGTGTGGAAATTACCAGCGATGTGGCCGATTCCGATCAGTCCATTATTTTGCATCAGGTTGAGAATGGTGTGGCCGTTCGAATGGCGGTACTTTACCTATTGGCATCAAAAATTAAGTAAGACATGATTTTCGATAAAGAAGGCACAACAACCATAGTTTTCCAAGAGAACACAACCCTTTCTGGTTTTCTGGAAAATTTGAACAAAGCCTACCCTAAATTAAAGCATGATAACATAGTTATCAACCTATTTTCCTTTGACCAGCTGACGGTGAGCAACATTCTTGAGTTTTTGGATATTTCCAACACTCACAAGGCATCAGGACAATCTTTTGTTTTGGTTACAGATAAACTGGGTTACGACGAAATACCGGAAGAGATTAGTGTGGTACCCACCTTGCAAGAAGCCAAAGACCTGATCGAAATGGAAGAAATTGAACGTGACCTTGGAATTTAAAATTAAAGATGAAGAATTGAAAATGCTATTGCTTGGGTAGACAAAATACTATACAAAAGAAGAGTTTTGATTTTGCCTTGGAAATTTTGCGGATTACCAAGTATTTGGAAAAAAAGCAAAAGGAGTTTGTGTTGTCAAAACAGTTATTGAGGTCAGGAACCGCAATTGGTGCATTGGTCAGAGAAGCAGAGCATGCTGAAAGCAAAAAAGATTTTATCCATAAGATGTCTATTTCTTTAAAAGAAGCAAATGAGACAAGGTATTGGCTGGATCTTTTAAGAGAATCCGATTCAATTGGAGATTTGGATTTTAGTAAGGTTGATGACGAAATAGAGCAAATAATTCGACTGCTGGCTTCTATCGTAAAATCATCCAAGTTGAATTACTCTAAAACGTAATGGGAATTTTTAACTTTCCATTTTAAATTTATTATTTGTGAAACTAACAGTGTTAGGTTGCTATGCCGCTACACCACGAACATTTACCAATCCTACCTCTCAGGTACTCGAAATAAAGAACCATCTTTTTTTGATCGATTGTGGTGAAGGGACCCAAGTCCAATTGAGAAAATATAAGATCAAGTTCTCCAGAATCAACCATATTTTTATTTCTCATCTCCATGGTGATCATTTTTTTGGTTTGCCTGGCCTTATATCCACTTTCCGATTACTGGGCAGAGATAAAGAAATGCACATTTATGGTCCAAAAGGCATTAAACAGGCCATTACTTTACTTTTAAAATTGGGCGATTCTTGGACCAATTATCCTTTGGTCTTCCATGAATTGGAATCGAAAGAATCCGAAATTGTCTACGAAGACGAAAAGGTGACCGTGCGTACCATTCCATTGATCCACAGAGTGTATACCAATGGATTCCTATTTCAAGAAAAAGAAGCGCCCAGAACCTTGAATATTGACGCCGCCCGAAAATATGGCGTAGACAAAAGCCAGTTCATTAAAATAAAGGAAGGGGTCGATGGTGTGGATAAGTTTGGTAAGACGGTGCCCAATAAACAACTCACTTTAGATCCACCAGCACCAAAAAGTTATGCTTTTTGCAGCGATACGGTTTATAATGAAGGGATTTTGCCCATTATAAAAGATGTCACCGTGCTCTATCACGAATCCACTTTTCTTGAGTCGGAATCGCATTTGTGCGAAAAAACAAAACATGCCACGGCCAAACAGGCAGCTCAAATTGCCCAAAAGGCCAACGCCAGTCTTTTGGTGTTGGGGCATTATTCCACTAGGTACAGATCAATTGAGCTTTTTAAAAAGGAGGCCAAAGAGGTTTTTCCGGTAGTGGAACTCGCCGACGACGGTAAAGAGTTTGACTTTGGAGCATAAAAAATTACCATTCTTTTACAGGCGCATGGCTTTGAGTTGAATCTATTTTTGACGAACTTCACAACATGCAAAAAGACCTGAGCAATTATAGAAAATCTTACGAAAAAAGTGAGTTGACCGAGGCAACCGTAAAGGAAAACCCCCTTGAGCAATTCCAAAAATGGTTCTACGAAGTTGAAGCCTCGGGCGGTGTGGACGAACCTAATGCCATGACGGTATCTACCCTTGGCCTGGATGGATTTCCAAAAAGTAGAGTAGTGCTGATGAAGAAGTTTACTTTCGAGGGCTTTATATTTTACACCAACTACCAAAGTGAAAAAGGCAAGGCCATCGAGGCCAATCCATCCATATGCCTATCCTTTTTTTGGCCAAATATGGAACGTCAAGTGATCATAAAGGGCAAAGCAGAAAAAATTGCCGAGAATCTATCCGATGGTTATTTTGAATCGCGACCTACTGGGAGTCAACTTGGAGCGGTGGTTTCCGACCAAAGCGAAGTGGTGCCTTCCCGGGACTATCTCGAAAAAAAACTAAAGGAGCTGGAACAAGAGTATGAAGGACAGGAAGTGCCACGACCCGAATATTGGGGAGGTTATTTGGTAAGGCCCATATCCATAGAATTTTGGCAGGGACGCCCCAACAGACTTCACGATAGGATACGATATACACTTCAAGATGATTATGATTGGAAAATAGAACGGTTGGCCCCCTAAATCCTATAAACGATGAAACAACTGATATTGATGCGTCATGGGAAATCCTCTTGGGATTACGATGCTTCCGATAAGGACAGACCTTTAAAGGAGCGAGGGATCAACGATGCCCATTTGGTGTCCAAAACATTTAAAATCCACGCTCCGCAAATGGATTTTATATATTCCAGTCCGGCGATTCGTGCACTGCATACGAGTATGATTTTTGTTAGAAATCTTGAATTTGATCTTTCTAATTTTAGAATAAATAATGAGTTATACGATTTTTTGGGAGATAGTGTGGAGAGGTTTGTACACCGATTGGACAACAATTTGAAAACAGTGGCCATATTTGGTCACAACTACGCCTTTACTTCACTTGCAAATACATGGGGAGATCAGTATATTGAAAACGTTCCCACGGCAGGACTTGTGCACATTACATTTGGTGTGGACGATTGGTCCAAAATATCCAAGGGCATTACAAAGCAAATGGTCTTTCCAAAACACTTGAAAAAATAGATGGTAAAAACAAAGAACGAATATATCAACAGGGAAATCAGTTGGCTGCAATTTAACGCCAGGGTGCTGCAAGAGAGCAAGGATCCTAGGGTTCCATTGATCGACCGATTACGGTTTCTAGGGATTTTCAGTAACAATTTAGATGAATTCTTCAAGGTTCGCTATGCTACGGTTAAACGAATCGTGGACGCCGGAAAAACGGGAAAGAGTGTTTTAGGGGGAGAAAAGGCCAAAGATTTGTTAGAGGAAATCACCAAAATAGTGATCGATCAACAGGCCCGTAGTCTGGTTATCTTCAAGGAAATTGACAGAGAGCTTAGGGAGAAGAACATTTTTATAATCCGCGAAACCGAGGTCAACCAAAATCAGGCCGAATTTATAAGGGACTATTTCTTTAAAAAGGTGAATCAAGAATTAATGACCATTATCTTGAACGACCTTACGGAATTTCCACTTTTGAAGGATACAGCAGCTTATTTGGCCGTAAAGATCGTAATGAAAAACGGTTCGCCCGGAGGAAAACACAATCGATATGCATTGATCGAAATTCCAAAAGGTATCGACCGTTTTGTGGTTTTGCCCAAAGAGGGAGATAAGGACTATGTGATCATGCTGGACGATCTTATTCGTTTTTGCTTGGACAGTGTTTTTACCATGTTTGATTTTGAATCCATTTCCGCGCACATGATCAAGATTACCAGAGATGCCGAGTTGGATATCGATAATGATTTAAGTAAAAGTTTTATCGAGAAAATTTCTTCGAGTGTAGAACACAGAAAAATAAGCGACCCGGTTCGCTTTGTTTACGATAAAAGTATCGACAAGGACACTCTTCAGTTCCTAAAGGAAAAAATGGACATTATGGATACCGATAGTGTTATTCCTGGTGGACGTTACCATAACAGAAGGGATTATATGGGTTTTCCGAGCTTGGGGCGCCAAGACCTTATGTACGACAAAATAGAACCTTTGCCGGTAAAAGGGCTGAGCATGAAAGGGAGTTTGTTGGATATTATCGCGCATAAGGACTATATGATCTATGCTCCTTACCATACATTTAGTTATGTCACCAAATTTTTGCGCGAGGCGGCCCTGGACCCCCAAGTCCGTAGCATTAAAATCACCATTTATCGATTGGCCAGCGATAGCCAAATAGCCTCGGCATTGGTAAACGCGGTAAAAAATGGAAAGCAGGTAACCGTACAGATAGAACTGCAGGCCAGGTTCGATGAGCAGAACAATATCGAATATGCCAATTATCTGCAGGACGAAGGTGTACAGTTGATTTTTGGCGTGCCCGGCTTAAAGGTGCACAGTAAGATCTGTTTGGTGGAGCGCGAGGAAGAAGGCGGGCTAAAACGATATGGGTTTATAAGTACCGGTAATTTTAACGAGTCCACGGCAAAAATCTATACAGATTACACCTTGTTTACCGCCCATCAGGGCATATTAAAGGATATGAACAAAGTGTTCGGATTCTTTGAGACCAATTACAAGATCAACAAGTACAAACACTTGATTGTATCACCACACTATACAAAATCAACTTTTATGAAGTTGATCGATAGGGAAATAGCTTGCGCGCGCGAAGGAAAAGAGGCCTACATTAAAATAAAGATGAACAGTCTTACCTCCTATAAAATGGTAGATAAGTTGTACGAGGCCAGTAGGGCCGGAGTAAAAATAAAAATGATTGTCCGCGGAATCTGCTGCTTAATTCCCGGTGTCGAGGGAATGAGCGAGAATATTGAGGCCATAAGTGTAGTGGATAAGTTTTTGGAACACCCCAGACTATTTATTTTTGGAAACGGGGGAGACCCGAAAATTTATATATCCTCCGCAGATTGGATGACACGTAACCTGGATTTTAGAGTAGAGGTGGGTTGCCCTATTTATGATGAGGACATCCGACAAGAACTACTGGATACTTTTGAGATTTCCTGGAACGATAACTCAAAGGCCAGAATATTTTCGGCCAAACAAGACAACGCCTACAGAAAACGGTCCAAGGGAGCGGCCGAGTTTAGGTCGCAGTTTGAAGTGTACGATTATTACAAGCGAAAACTGGAATCTTAAGATCACTGGATTTGGTAATAAAGAAATTTGCAGCTATCGATATTGGTTCCAACGCGGTCAGATTGTTGATCAACAATGTAATCGAGTACCAAGACAGGCCCACTAAGTTCAAAAAAAGTGAATTGGTCAGGGTGCCGGTTCGTTTGGGGGAAGATGCCTTTTTGAACGGTGAAATCTCCGAACGGAACCTCAATCGATTGGTAAAGACCATGCAGTCCTTTAAACTTTTAATGGAGGTTTATGGTGTGGAAAAATACATGGCCTGTGCCACTTCGGCACTTAGGGAAGCCAAAAACGGGAAGCAGGTAATAACTAGGGTAAGAAAGGGATCGGGGGTCGATATTCAGATTATCGATGGTAAAGAGGAAGCATCGATCATTGCCTCGACCGATCTTAAGGATATTATTAAAAATGATAGGCTCTACCTGTATGTGGATGTAGGGGGCGGTAGTACGGAATTTACTATAATCGACAAGGGGTTGCCTATTTTTTCCAAATCATTTAAAATAGGCACGCTCCGGATTTTAAACAATTTGGTGAATGATGCAGTTTGGGACGAGATAAAAACCTGGATCAAATCCAATCTCCCTTTGGATGCTACCGTCGAAATTATTGGTTCTGGCGGAAACATAAATAAATTGCACAAAATGTCCGGTAGAAAGGTCGGTCAGCCCCTTTCCTATATTTGGTTGAATGCCCAATACCATTTTTTGGACAGTATGGCCTACGAAGACAGGATTTCGGAACTTGGCCTAAATCAAGACCGTGCAGATGTAATTATACCCGCGACCAAAATATTCTTAAACGCAGCAAAGTGGAGCAAGGCCAAAAAAATTCTTGTTCCAAAAATTGGTCTTGCCGATGGTATGATCAAAACTTTGTACCATAAAGAGGATTAACCGTGCATCGTTTCCTTTTTGCCGAGGTCTTTCATTAATTGAGCTTCATGTTCCAAAAGCGCTTCCCATTTTTGATCGACTTCCTCTCGATTTCCGTATTTGCGCGCAAACCTTAAAAACATGGTGTAGTGGTTGGCTTCACTTACCATTAAGTTGCGATAAAACTCGGACAGTTCTTCGTCGTTAATCTCTTCCGATAGCAATCTAAAACGCTCGCAACTACGAGCCTCTATCAATGCAGCATACAAGAGTTTGTGTACCAAATGTGTTTCTCTGCTTCCACCTTTTGGGAAAAACTTCATGAGTTCTATAACGTACTCATCCTTGCGTTCACGGCCCAATACCCATCCCCGCTGTATAATTTTATCATGGACCATGTTAAAATGCCCCATCTCCTCACGGGCGAGGGCCGTCATTTCCTTTACCAATTCCGACTTTTCGGGAAAACCAATGATCAAGGAAATAGCGGTACTTGCCGCTTTTTGCTCGCAATAGGCATGATCTGTCAAAATTTCTTCGATGTTCTTTTCAACAATGTTCACCCATCGTGGGTCCGTTGGTAGTTTTAGGCCTAACATGTATCAGTTTTAAATTTATGGATCAAAGATAAAAGTATTGTGCGGTATGTTTAAAAATCAAGGTCGAACTCTTTGCGAAGGAGTTCGATGTTTGGATTTTTCTCCTTCAATTTTTCATATTTCTCCTCTGGGGTAAAGGCAAATTTTTTCGCAACTTCCTCGTTCACCGTAATATGGAGTGAAATTGAATAATTGTTCAACTTTTGTTTAAGGTAATCCAGCATCAGACTTTGTTCCCGTTCAATTTCCTTTTTCATGGTGCTGTTGGGAAGCTCGATCCAAATCGTATTTTCGTTCTTCATTTTGGGAACATCTGTTTGGAGGTTACTAGCCAATATTTTTCGGCCTTGTTTTTCCAACTGTTGCACAAAATCGTCCCAATGTTTTTGCATGTCCACCTCTAAAAACGTATCGTGTGGTAAATCCTCCTCGTTTACTGTTGGGGATTTAATGTTCTCGTGCTCTTTTTTTATTTTGATACTGGACAGCGAAAGTCCCGAAACACGTTTTTTAGGACTTTTAATGTTTATTTTTTGAGTCGGGTTATCCTCTTTTGGGGAGTCGATTTTTTTTGTTTCTGCCTGTTGGGGCATAGGAACTTTCTCTTCGACGGTTCTAACCTCGGTCGTTGATGGTTGGACTTTCTTTTCCACCGAGGAAGCTATAGTCTGAACTTTGGCTTGACCTGCCTGCGTGTCGCTTGTTTTGGGCGTGGATTGTGTGGTAAACCGTGATGCCGGAATTATGAAATTAGAGTTTTTTTTTTCTCCATCGTAAGTGATGGATGCTAATTTCATAAGGGTAAGTTCTACCAATAACCGTTGATTTTTACTGCTCTTATACTTTAGGTCGCAATCATTGGCAAGGTCTATGGCCTTTAAAAGAAAATCTTTGGTAACTTTTTTTGCCTGATCTTGGTATTGTTGCTTAACATCGTCTCCAACCTCCATAAGATGTAAAGTGTCCGGATGCTGACAAACCAATAGATCTCTAAAGTGGGATGCAAGGCCACTTATAAAATGATGGCCATCGAACCCAAGGGAAAGGGTTCTGTTGAACAGGATCAAAAGTTCTGGAATATTGTTTTCTAGAATTAAATCTGTTGCGGAAAAATAAATATCATAATCAAGGACATTCAGGTTTTCCGTGACCGCCTTTCGGGTAAGTTCCTTTCCAGAGAAGCTGACCACCCTATCAAAAATGGAGAGGGCATCGCGCATGGCCCCATCTGCTTTTTGGGCAATAATATGTAAAGCACTTTCTTCTGCCTGTATACCTTGTTGTTCGGCAATGTGCTTAAGGTATTCCGCTGCATCTTTTACCGTGATCCGTTTAAAATCGAAGATTTGGCAACGCGATAATATGGTAGGGATAATTTTGTGTTTTTCGGTGGTCGCCAGAATAAAAATAGCGTGCTTAGGCGGTTCCTCCAAAGTCTTCAAAAAAGCATTGAATGCAGATTGTGAGAGCATATGCACCTCATCAATAATATACACTTTGTACTTGCCCGTTTGTGGAGGAATGCGTACCTGATCAATTAAACTACGGATGTCATCCACGGAGTTGTTGGAAGCTGCATCCAACTCAAAAATATTGAAGGCAAAATCTTCATCCTCCTTTTCTGTACCATCTTGGTTTATCTTTTTTGCCAAAATACGGGCACAGGTGGTTTTGCCAACGCCTCTTGGTCCACAAAATAATAATGCTTGCGCCAAATGATCGTTTTCAATGGCGTTCATTAAGGTATTGGTGATGGAGGACTGCCCCACCACATCCTTAAAGGTTTGCGGTCTATATTTTCTAGCTGATACTATAAATGGTTCCAATGCTGGGAAAATAGAATTATTACAAATATAAAAATACGATCGGGCAAAGTGGACTGCTCGAGCACAGTTAAGCTGTTTTTTATTAACAATTGAACTACCTTTGTAAACAGCAGGCCACCTTATCGCTGCAAGCACGGGCAACCAAGCTTGGAGAGGAAAGTCCGGACACCAAAGTGCGGCATAGCGGGTAACGCCCGTCCGTTGTAAGACGAGGACCAGTGCAACAGAAAGCAAGTACAGTTCGGCTGTAGTGAAATCGGCAAACTCTATGCGGTGAAACGCCATGTAAACCAACACTTGAGGGCTGCACGCTCGAGTTGGAGGGTAGGCGGTTGGAACACTTGGGCAACCATTTGTCTAGATAAATGATAAGGAGCTCCTTACATTGATTTGGGGTCTACAGAATCCGGCTTATGGCCTGCTTTTTATTGTGTTTCAAAAAAACTGAAAATACTTCCGCCATATTTTCTCTGTTCCGTGAATTTGGGGTGCTCGGAAAGTGTTGTTTGTTCGGAATGCTCAATAATAAGGAGACCGTCTTCGAGCAAGAGTCCTTTGTCAAAAACCAGGTCGGCGATTTTTAAAAACTGCCCCTTATCAAAATCATACGGTGGGTCGGCAAAAATAAGGTTGAACTTTTCTGGAGTGGCCTGTAAAAATTTATATACATCGGATTTTACGGTAGCGATGGGAAAATCCAGCTCTTGTGTTGTTCGGGCAATATAGCGGACGCACCCTTGATGTCCGTCCACGGCAGTTATCTTTTTGCATCCCCTGGAGGCAAACTCATAACTTATGTTGCCTGTGCCGGAGAACAGATCGAGCACATTGAGCTCATCAAAATAAAACCTATTGTTCAAAATGTTGAACAGTGCTTCTTTGGCCATGTCGGTAGTTGGGCGAACAGGTAATTTTTTCGGCGCAGTGAGGCGCTTCCCTTTGTATTTACCGGATATGATCCTCATTTAGAGAGAACTTAAAATGGAAAAATCGATACTCTCGTTCTCCAGTTGGTCTACAGGAAAAACCGTATTGCCGGGCACAAATACGGAAATGTTTTTAATGTACTGGTAGCAAAGGTCGTAAATAGGGTCTCCTTCTTCTATGGTTCCGAAGAGTTTGAGCTGCACTTTTTCCAAATCCATTTGTAATTGCTCCAAACTGAATAAAAGGTAGTACAAAAAGTCCTCTTTGGTGCTGTACTCGAACTGATTGTAGAACAACAGTTTTTTGTTGGAGATTACCATTAACTCCATTTCTCGCTCAGCAATCTGTACATAACAGATGGGTTCGGAAGAAGGTCTGTTTTGGTTGAGCAAGGTATTGATGAGAACCGTTCCGCTATGCTTGAACTCAAATTCTCCAAAAAGCTCAAAAATATAGTTGTTGATATTGGTATAGGGAATATACACATTAATGATATCCTGATTTGGGATTTCATCGTACGCGATAAGGTCGTTTGCCATTATTTTGGCATTGAACTTAAGGTAGTTTGGGAGTTCCCCTTCATTAAATATGGGCTTGGGCACCAAGCTGAACATACTGTTCTTGTGTATTACCATTACTTCGGAAAAATTTTGCCCAATTTCTTCCTGATTGCTAAGTTTTTCTTTCAACTCTTTTAGTACGAGGTAGGGGGTGAGCTGAGTTTTAAAACTTTGTCGCTCAAAGGCAAGAATTTTATTTGTAATGGTATCCATTACACAAAAAGAAAGTCCATTCAAGCCAGCTTGAATGGACAATTTTCTATAGGTCTTATTTGTTTCTTTCTGTACTATAACTAGTTATTCTTTTTCCTATCGTAAATAGGGGGCCAATTACCATTGGTGCTTACATCCGTTAGGGAACCAACTTTTATTTCTGTACCATTTACTTCTTCCACACTTTGGTAAGAGTTCTCCTTTTCTACCAAATCTTGCGGTTGATCGTATAGAACAACGTTCTTTTTTACTTTAGCTTCAAAAACCGGAGCTTTGTATCCGCTCTTGTCGATAATATCAGCTTTCATTTCAAACTTTTCGTTGTTTTGGGCAAAAGGAACATCCATCATGTTTTTGTAGCGGGTGTCCGCACCAAATAGGGAATCTTTGACCTTAACTGTGCCCAATGTATCGATGATGATTGTATCTTGTTGCATATCAATTTGATAGGCTCGGTCATATCTCATAAAAGACGAGTCCCTTTGCGTGGTAATGGTATAGCTCCCAGTGTCAATAAACTTGATCAAGCTCTCAAAATCACCTGCATATTTACCGTTTACTGTTTTGTACGCTTCTTGGGAATCTCTAATGTCCTTAAGCTTGTCGATCACTTTTGAGAACCTTTCGTTCCTTACCTTATTGAACTCAATGGGGGCGTTGATAGAATCGTAAATCTTGAAACCTAGGAAGATACTTAGAATACCGAAAAGAATTACTAGTACCGGCTTTATTTTTTGAGGTAAAAATCTATCGATCAAAAATACAAGCCCTATGGTCACAAGGCATATGATTACAACAATAAGAATTAAATTTAACATATCTGATACTGTCTTTCAAAGTTAATTTAGTGGTTACAGACAAATCTACAATATTTTTTTAATTGCGAAACTTTTTGCTTTAAAAAAGAGCGCCCTATATTTAGCGCTCATGAACGATTTTACCGCACCAGGATTTTTAAAGATTTTAAACGAAAAATTTCCGCACGAACCTACCATAAAACAAGGTCTGGCACTTAAAAAGCTGTCTAACTTTGTGTTAGATGGAAAAAAGGATGAGCTCTTCCTTTTAAAAGGGTTCGCTGGAACGGGAAAAACTACCTTGATCGCTACCTTGGTGAGTAGTTTATGGAAGGTAAAAATGAGTGCTGTTTTAATGGCGCCGACAGGGCGGGCAGCAAAAGTTATGTCGGTTTATTCGGGCAATACAGCTTACACCATCCACAAAAAAATATATTTCCCCAAAAAACAAACCGGTGGAGGAATCCAATTTGTGTTGGCTCCGAACAAGCACAGGAATACGATTTTTATTGTAGACGAGGCATCCATGATTCCGGACTCGCCCGCCGATTCCAAATTGTTCGAGAACGGCTCCTTGTTGGACGATCTTATGCATTATGTTCACTCTGGCCATAACTGCAAATTAATATTGATCGGTGATACCGCACAGTTGCCCCCTGTAAAATTGGAACTTAGCCCTGCCCTTGATGAAGATCGTTTGTCCTTAAACTATAATAAGGAAGTAGCGTGTTTGGAATTGAACGAAGTCATGCGCCAAGCTGATGACTCCGGAATCCTATACAATGCAACCAATCTGAGGGAGCAACTACAGTCCGATTTTTTTGACGGCTTCAAGTTTGAACTGGGCACATACACGGATATAGTGCGCCTGTTGGAAGGGAACGAGATACAGGAGGCCATTGATTCCTCTTACAGTGAGAACGGAAAAGAACAGACGGCGATCATAGTTCGTTCCAACAAAAGGGCCAACCTATACAACCAAAATATTAGGGAACGTATCCTTTTTCTTGACAACGAGATTTCGGTAGGCGATTATATGATGGTGGTCAAGAACAATTACTTTTGGCTAAAACCAAACTCCGAGGCTGGTTTTATAGCCAATGGCGATATAATCGAAGTACTGGAGCTGTTTGCGATCAAAGAACTTTATGGGTTCAAGTTTGCCGAGGTAAAAGTAAAAATGGTGGATTATCCCAATCAGAAACCCTTTGAAACTGTTCTTTTACTGGACACTATAACGGCCGAAACACCATCCTTATCTTACGAAGACGGCAATAGACTTTACCAAGAAGTAATGAAGGACTACGCCCACGAAAAATCCAAATACAAAAAATTTCTCGGGGTAAAGAACAATAAGTTCTTCAATGCGCTACAGGTAAAATTTTCTTATGCAATTACTTGCCATAAATCACAAGGAGGGCAATGGGATACCGTTTTTGTTGAACAACCTTACTTGCCCAATGGGGTGGATAAAGATTATTTGAGATGGTTGTATACCGCAGTTACCAGGGCCGAAAGAAAACTATACCTTATAGGTTTTAAGGATGATTTTTTTCTTGACTAGGAATATCCTATTTTAGACATCGGCATGAATATAGAACCAGATACATTAATAAGTTTGTTCCTAGGGATTGGTTTAGCGGCTTCCGTGGGCTTCCGTGTTTTTTTACCACTTTTTGCTCTAAGTTTTGCGGCATATTTAGGGGTATGGGAACTCAACGAAAGCTGGCAATGGATAGGTAGTCTAACAGCATTGATAACCTTGGGGGTTGCCACAATTGTAGAGATATTTGCCTATTTTATTCCATGGGTGGACAATGCCTTGGATAGTCTAGCCATACCTTTGGCAGGGATTGCAGGTACCGCAGTTGTAGTTTCTACTGCTGCCAATTTAGACCCTGTGGTCACTTGGTCTTTGGCCATTATTGCAGGTGGTGGGACCGCAACTATGATCAAAGGGGCAAATGCGGCCGGCAGACTGGCATCTAGCGGAACAACGGGAGGCTTGGCCAACCCATTGGTGTCCACGGTGGAGACCGGGACCGCCGTTGCAGTAAGTACTGCGTCGATCTTAGTGCCGCCCATAGCCGCCATTCTTGTAATTATCATATTATTGATCATATTCAGGATCTACAGGAAGCTCAGACCCAAAAGATAACATCCAATCATATATAAATAGTAGTGAAAATAATATCAATGATACCCGCCCGCTATCAGGCATCAAGGTTTCCTGCCAAACTAATGCAGGACCTTGGGGGTAAGCCCGTAATTGTGCGCACATACGAAGCAGCTGTAAACACAGGTCTTTTTGATGAAGTATACGTTGTGACGGACAGCCCTATCATTTCTGAAGTGATAGAAAACATAGGCGGAAATGTAATCATGAGCAAAAAAACTCATGAGAGTGGTAGCGATAGAATAGCGGAAGCCGTGGAGAATATGGAGGTGGACATTGTGATCAATGTGCAGGGAGACGAACCATTTATTGATGCAGATAGCTTGGCGAAGATCATAAAGGTCTTCAAAAATGATGAAGAAAAAGAAATCGACCTTGGCTCCTTGATGACACCCATTACGGATTGGGAAGAAATATCCAACCCCAATTCGGTTAAGGTAGTTGTGGACAATCAAGGTTTTGCACTCTATTTTTCCCGTTCTCCCATTCCCTATCCAAGAGATAAGGAAGTGGATGCGACCTACTATAAACATAAAGGTGTGTACGTTTTTAGAAAAAGGGCGCTCATGGATTTTCAAAGGCTGAAAATGTTGCCCCTCGAGGCGAAAGAAAAAATTGAGGCCATACGTTTTTTGGAGTATGGAAAAAAAATAAAAATGGTAGAAACCCACGTGACAGGCATCGAAATTGATACACCCGAAGATTTGGAAAGAGCTAGAAAGGTATGGAAGTAGATTTCTCCAACATAAAAGTAATAGGATTTGATGCAGATGATACCCTTTGGGTTAACGAGACCTATTTTAGGGATACCGAAGAAAAATTTGCGGAACTATTGGACGGCTATGAGACCAAAAACAAGATAGACCAAGAACTGTTCAAGATGGAAATGGCCAACTTGGAAAGCTATGGCTATGGGATAAAGGGGTTTATGCTCTCCATGATAGAATCCGCACTGGACCTCTCCAACAATAAAGTACCGCAACAGACCATTTCCGAGATTTTGAACCTTGGAAAAAAAATGATTGCACACCCGGTGGAATTGCTGGACGGAGTAGAGGAAGTGTTATCCAAATTGGCCGGAAAGTATAGGTTGATAGTACTTACCAAAGGGGATCTATTGGACCAGGAACGAAAATTGGACAAGTCCGGCCTTTCCAAGTATTTTCATCATGTAGAGGTGCTTAGCGACAAAAAAGAAAATAATTATAGTAATTTGTTGGAGCATTTGAATATAGATGTCAACGAATTTTTAATGATCGGAAATTCATTGAAATCAGATGTCCTTCCTATTCTCAATATAGGAGCAAAGGCCGTGCACGTGCCTTTTCACACCACTTGGGCCCATGAGATGGTAGCCGAAGATGAAATGGTGAACAACCATCTCAAATTAAACAACATCAAAGATATTTTGAAGTATTTGGATAATTAATGAAGACAGAGAACAACTTGAAAAATCAACAAACCTCATCGACCCGTAAAACTATGTACAAGAACTTTCCAATGGTGCCGAAGGTAATCTTTGGGGCGGGAAGCTTTTCGCAATTGGGAGATGTTTTATTGCCCAAGCGAACAAGTTCGGAAGCACCGTTTATATTTTTGGTCGACGATTATTTTGAAAATAGTGAGTTCCTGTCAACTTTGCCCCTGTTGTTCAACGACGAGGTTATATTTATTTCTGCAGAAGAAGAACCCAAAACCGCTCAAGTTGATGCGTTGGTTTCCCAAATACGTCAAAAATATGAAGAGGCGCCCTCCGGTATAATCGGTATAGGCGGAGGTACCCTTTTGGATTTGGCAAAAGCCGTTTCCATACTACTGAACAACAAAGGATTGGCCAAAGATTACCAAGGATGGGATTTGGTGGGCCACCCCGCACTTTATCATGTTGGGATACCTACCATTAGCGGGACCGGAGCAGAAGTGTCCCGAACCACAGTATTGCTGGGACCGGAAAAAAAACTTGGGATAAATTCAGACTATACAACCTTCGACCAAGTTATTTTAGATCCGGATTTCACCAAAAGCGTTCCCAAGGAGCAATGGTTTTATACGGGAATGGATTGTTTTATTCACTGTGTGGAATCTTTGACCGGAACATATTTAAACGCCTTTAGCCAAAGTTATGGGGAAAAGGCCATGGAACTTTGTCTGGAAGTGTACCTGAACGACATTCCCTCCGAGGAATCAAGGGATAAATTAATGATGGCATCTTGGCATGGGGGAATGAGTATTGCCTACTCTCAAGTAGGTGTTGCGCATGCCATGAGCTACGGACTTTCTTATTTATTGGGGGTTAAGCACGGTATAGGAAACTGTTTGGTTTTCCAGCATCTGGAGGAATTTTATCCGGAAGGGGTACAACTGTTCAATAAAATGATGGATAAACACAATATTACACTGCCACAAGGTGTTTGTGCCGACCTTACCCAAAACGATTTTGATGTGATGGTGAATGTTGCGATGGGATTGGAACCCCTTTGGGAAAATGCTCTGGGCAAGAATTGGAAAAACATCATGACCCCGGAACGGTTACGGGCATTGTATCAAAAAATCTAAAATTTGTTCCAGATCTGATTATGGACAAATAACATGAAGCCCATGCAAAGGCTTGCCAAATTCATATATTTTAAAATTTTGGGATGGAAGCTCAACGGTTCTTTTCCCCAAGTGGACAAATGCGTTGTAATTGTGGTTCCACATACCCATTGGTTGGATTTCTTTTTGGGCTTGTTGATCAGAAAGGTAATAAACCAAGAAATCAATTATATCGGAAAAAAGAGTCTGTTCAAACCGCCCTTCGGATGGTTTTTTAGGTGGACCGGAGGTGCGCCGGTAGATCGTTCCAAAAATTCCAATACCGTGGACAGCATTGTTCAGGTTTTTAATGAACGAAAGGTCTTCAGGTTTGCACTGGCACCGGAGGGCACACGAAAAAAAGTCGCCCAGTTAAAAACCGGATTTTATCATATTGCAAAAAAGGCCAAGGTACCTATTGTAATGGTTGCCTTTGACTTTGGAAAAAAGGAAATCAAAATAGGTCGACCATTTTTTACGACTACTGATCAAGAAAAGGATTTCGATAAAATTCACGCCTTCTACCAAGGCGTAACAGGAAAAGTACGCGAATATAGCTTTTAAGTGCCCTGTATCCCTATTTTATAATCATCATCATTAAATATGCGGTTCCACTACTTAAATCGAAAAAAGATTTTTGATGGTAACACGAGCCGAAGATAGCTTGGATCGAGGGTGTACCTAGACGCTGAAATATCTTATATTTAGGCAACTAATAACCAATCAAATTATGATTCAAAAAAACTCAACTAAAAATTGCTTTAAACTATTTGTAGCGGCCGGTTTAATGTCCACTTCAATTATTTCGGCACAAGACTGGCAAGGATATACACCAGCCTCATTACAGGAGCAAGAAAAATTGGAAGAGACCTTTAAAAGCCAAGTGGATTATCCAAAATTTAGGGAACATCTAAAAACATTAACGGAACGGCCCCACGTAGCAGGAACAGCTGCCAATGAGAAAGTTGCGGCATACATGGCGGGTGTGATGGAAAATGCGGGAATGGACGTAAAATTATATCCCTATGATATTTACATGACCACAACAGGTGGAAGTTCCGCGGTGGAATTGGTGACACCGTTGCGTATGCCACTAAATCAACAAGAGGATATCTTGGCAGAGGACAAGTTTTCCTCGGATCCTACCTTGGAAAAGGGATGGAACGCCTATTCCGGTAGTGGCGATGTTACTTCTACCGTAGTATATGCCAATTATGGAACCAAAGAGGATTTTGAAAAGTTGGAGGAGATGGGGATCAATGTAAAGGGCAAAATTGTTATTGCCCGTTACGGTCGTAATTTCCGCGGTTACAAGGCCAAGTTTGCCGAACAGTACGGTGCTGCAGGACTTATTATGTACACCGACCCAGAAGATAGTGGTTATATGAAAGGCCTTGTATACCCCAACGGACATAATTATAACGAGAGCGGCATTCAGAGGGGCTCCGTACTGACATTGGATTATCAGGGCGATCCTTTGACCCCATTTGAACCTGCATTGCCATTGGATGGCAAAAAGAAGGTCGATCGGTTGGACCCCTCCGAAACGGATTTGCATACCATTCCGGTGTTGCCATTGCCCTATGGTTCGGCAAAGGAAATATTGGGCAGGATGCAGGGAAAACCTGTTCCCAACGCTTGGCAGGGAGGATTGCCCTTTACATATAGGTTAGAAGGGGGAGATGGGCTCACGGTACGTGTAAAAGTAGATCAGCCCAAAGAGTTTGTTCGAGTAAGCAATGTGGTAGGTACTTTTAAAGGAACGGAATACCCGGACGAGTGGATTATTCTTGGTTGCCATTACGATGCTTGGGCTTTTGGCGCTACAGATCCTAACAGTGGTACGGCCATGCTGTTGGGCTTGAGCGAATCCATTGGTAAACTTGTTAAAAAGGGTATGGCCCCCAAAAGATCCATTCTTATTGCTCATTGGGATGCGGAAGAGCATGGAGTGATCGGATCCTCGGAATGGGTAGAACAATTAAGGGACGAACTTGGTGCAAAAGCTGTAGCCTATCTCAATTTTGACGGTGGTGTTTCCGGTAAAAATTTCGGGGCCTCATCTTCTCCGACATTAAAGAATCTGGTTACCCAAATGTCCAAAAAAGTAAATTATCCCTACACTGATAAAACACTCTATGATCAATGGAGGGGCGATAAAGAAGAGCCTCGTATTGGAAACTTGGGAGGAGGTTCCGATCATATCGGATTTTATATGCACGTAGGTGTTCCATCCGTTAGTGGAGGAGCAGGAGGACCAACACTTTATCACACGAATTACGATAGTTTTCACTATTATAAAACCTTTGCAGATCCAGAATTTAAAATGGGAGGTACCATAGAGCAGTTCGCAGGTTTAATGGCTCTGAGGTTGGCCAATGCAGAAGTTATTCCGTATGACGTGAAAAGATATTCCACTGATTTAAAAGGACATTTTGCCAACGCTGTTAAAAAAATCAAGGCATTCGATACAGAATTTAAGGGCTTCGATAAAGTTGAAGCATCTATTAAGGTGTTGGATAATAACACTGAAATTTTGGACAAAGCCCTATCCGATGTTTTGGCATCCGGTACGTTGTCCAAAAAGGAAATTAAAAGTATCAACAAGCAATTGTTGGCTTTGGAAAAAAGCTTTATTGATGAAAAGGGCATGTACTATGGCTCTTGGTTTAAGTCGATATATGCATCCACGGACCCTTTTAGTGGCTACGCATCCTGGATGTTACCAGGTTTGGAATATGAGATTTCCTTGACTTCTTCCGAAAGGTTGGATGAGTGGGACGAGCGCTATGCCGCTGCCATACAATCTTTGGCCGATAAGATTCTTAAATTGGCACAGAGCATCTCGTAGTTGAACACCTTTGTACATACTAAAAAGGGCGCGATTTTAATCGCGCCCTTTTGCTTTTAAGGTGTTTGGGATTTATTCCTTCATGCTGTGGAACACGTTCTGTGTATCGTATATTTACAATTAAATAATTGATATTGAATTTATTGAGTGTAATTTTATTTTGATTAGTTCGATATTAGTTCGATTTTAAGAGATAATTCTAATGAGTAATTGCGTTATTCTCACTAATAATAATCAAAATTTCAAAGAGATTAGTCGGGTTATGAGCCCGACGAGCTACCTACTGCTCTACCCTGCGGTTTTGTAACTTTATGACTGACAGTTAGTTAAATTTTGTATGAATTTCATGTAATACCCATTCCGTATGCGTTTCCGTATTCGGAAGAGAAAAACAAAAGTATCATAAATAAATGTAATTTCACAGGATTGGTATGTTTATTCAGGAGCCTGATGTGGTTTTTACCGTTGTGTAGCCTTACCCCTTTTAGGACATCGATAAATTCATAAAATTATCATTAATGTCGTCCGTTTCGGGGAAGAATTCTTCCCCGAAACGGTTCTTGTATTCCCTGGGCGGCATATCCCCGATGGATGAATGGGGATGCCTTGTATTGTAATCCTCCATCCATTTTTGGGTCAGCGTCCTTACTTGGTGCAGGTCGTTGAACCAATAGGCATCTAGCACATCTTCCCTGTAAAACCTGTTGAGGTGTTCCATATATCCTTTCTGCATGGGCTTGCCGGGCTGGATGAACTGCAGCTCCACCCGTCTGCTCTTGCACCATTGTGATAGGGCCTTGGATATGAACTCCGGACCGTTATCGCAGCGTATGGACTTTGGCAGGCCTATCTCTTCCTCCAATTGTGACAAGGTCTCCACGACCCTTATCGCCGGATAGTTGAGCCCCACGTCCATGGCCAGTGCCTCCCGGTTGCAGTCATCCATGACATTGAACACCCTTATCTTCCTCCCATCTGACAGCACATCCGCCATAAAGTCCATGCTCCACACCTCGTTGAGCTCCATAGGGGCCTCCAATGGGTTCTTTGTCCTTGTGGGAAGCCTCTTCTTGTGCTTCCTCCTGAGCTTTAGGTTCATGGACCTGTAGACCCTCAACACCCGTTTCCTGTTCCAGTTGCGGCCTTCGCGACGCAGACGCTTGTAATATACCTCGAATCCCCTTGTCGGCAGCTCTGCGGCCAGCCTAGAAAGGGCATCGATCACCTCAGTGTCGTCCCTTTTGCTATGGTAGTACCACATCGAACGGGCAAGGTCCAGTACCCCGCAGGAACGCGATACACATACCGAATAGGCCTCCTGGAGGTATTTGGCGCGCTGCTTCTTGTCGGAAGGCCCTAGAACTTTTTTGACAGTACGTCCTTGAGCATACGGATATCAAGGCTGGCATCGGCGTACATCTGCTTTAGCTTGCGGTTCTCCTCCTCGAGTTCCTTCAAGCGCTTCATATGGGCCACTTCCATGCCCCCGTACTTCTTTTCCGCCAATAATAGAAAGTGCTGGTGTCAATGCCCATCTCACGGGATATATCACCCACCTTGCGGCCCTGTTCGTTCTCTTTCAGTGCCTTGATGATCTGGCTCTCGGTAAATTTGCTTTTTTTCATGTGACAGTTAAAATTTAAAGTTAGAAAATCTGAATTTTAAACTGTCCTATTTTTAGGGAGGGCTACAAAAGGGGTAAGGCTACACAATGAATTACTTTGTTCATACGTCAATTCATTTATTCTGTCGTCTAATTCGCTTATTATGGTTTGGCAATAATCTATTATCGAGACCGGAATTTAAAGTTTGAAACCAATTAAAAAGTATAAAATGAGGCAGCAATTGCAGATATCCCACAATAAATTACCTCATTTTATATGTATTGGAAGGGTATGAAAAAGCCCTATCCTTTATTAGAAACTGGATAGGGCTAAGAGATTAAACCGTTAATGGTTCTGCTTTAAAGCCTTTTTTCTTAACGATGGCAACTATTTCATCTTGTGTTATACCCTCTGATTTTACGGTTAAAATTTTGTCATTATTAGCTGTATCTACATTCCAATCGCAGATACCATCCGCACTATCCAAATCCGCTTTTACCTTTGATACACACCCGCCACAATTAAGATTGGTCTTGAACTGAAATTCAGTATTTTCCATATTTTTTGAACTTTATCTAATTTTTCTTGAACTGCCACAAAATTCAACATAATCCCTAAGCCTGCTATTGTGATATTTCGTGTTTAATTTGTGAAATTTACTGTTTCCTGTTGCAGATTATTAATGTTTGTGTGCGTGGTGGCTGTGGTCTTCTGCCGATTTTTCTCCCTCTGATACGGTAATCGTGAAATCTGCCGTATGCACCACGTTGTCTATTTTGAACTGTACCCACACTCTATAAAGCCCTGCCTTTTTGATAAGCGTTTCGGCATAGATTGGGAAATTCTCTTTAGATACCGGGTGTATATGTAGAAAATCCTTATCGGCTTTGCTTATCATTACGATATGGGCAGTTGCTCCAAGAAAATTTTGCATATCATTTTCCGTTAACTTCTTATCGTCCTTTTCTACTGAAAATTGCAAGCCCTGATTTCTGTTTGTTTTGAAATCCTCGCCGTTAAGCAGCGTTACCGTAAAACCATCTACGGTTGAAACCAACTTTGTTTTTAACTCGGTGGTTTGGGCTGATGCCGTACCTTTTACCTCAATGGTTTGCTTATTGACCTCTCCCTCGGCTCCGTTCGGTTTGTAGTCCGTAAATAACAGGTATTTGCCTGCAGCCGGGAATGTTTCTGAAACCTTATAAGAACCGTCTGCCTGTTCTTCGGGGTGGATATGGTCAAACCAGGTCAGCTCCTCATTCACTGCCAAAAGGTGCATTTTCATTTCGTGCACTACTTCCAACGGTACATTTTTACCATGTTCTGTAATGGCGATGGATAGATTTGTCATTTTACCTGCTTCCACATTTTGCGGGTCGGCAGCCACTTTTACTTTATACTGGCTTTTCTCTTTTTTGACAGGGGTCAAAGCCATGCCACATTTAGGGCATTTATCGCCTTTGTTTCCTGTTACTTCCGGGTGCATCGGACAAGCGTATGCGCTGTCGTGATTTGCGTGCTGATGTGCATTCATATCCTCTGATTTTTTATTATTACTTTCCGAATTGTTACAGGCAGATAAGGCTGCCAGTGAAACAAACGTGCTTAGCAATATGGTTTTTAAATTATTCACTTATCTATCTCTCTTACTACAATACAAATTTCCGCATTAAATAGGTTGTATCTATTGTGATATTCTTTGTTTGATTTACGATTTTTACTGATTGCTAACGCTGTTCTTTTGGCTCATAACAATCCTGGTAACGACTATCAATGTGATGATAAGCATCGGTATCAATGCAATGTTTACGCCGTTCCAACCCCAGTAATTAAACAAGCTGCCTGCGAAGAAGCTCGCTATACTGATTACTGCAAAGACCGTGAAATCGTGGAAAGCCTGCGTTTTTTCTTTCTCTTCAGGTCTGTACACTTTGGTTAGCAAGGATGAACCACCGATAAACAGGAAGTTCCAACCTAAACCCACAATAAACAATGCAGAAACGAAATGTACAAAGCCTGTTCCCATCAGGGCAATAACGATGTACAGGGACAAAATCGCCAAGCCTGAAATAATGATACGGTAAACACCGAATTTCTGAATGAGCATACCTGTAAAGAACGAAGGCAGGAACATACCTAATACGTGCCATTGGATAACCGTTGCTGAACTATCTGACGAATGTCCTACACTATGCATCGCTATCGGTGTAACGGTCATTGACATTCCCATTACGGCAAATGCGGTAGATGATGCCAGTATTGCAAGGATGGTATCTTTATTCTTAATGATTTCTTTTAACGGGCGACCTTTCTTAACTGCTTCCTTGGTTTGTACCGCAGATGTTCTTTGCAGCTTTAGAAAGGAAACAACGCACAAAGCGAACACACTTAACAGGATAATGGAAAAGTAGGAATAAGCGTAAGGAACCGCCCCTAAATGTTGTGTAAACCTCGCTAAGTTGGGTCCGGCGAAAGCCGCAACAACGCCACCCGCAATAACGAAAGAAATTGCCTTGCTTTTCGCATTGTCGGGAACGGCATCTGCCGCCGCAAAACGGTAGTATTGCGAAAAGCCCTGATAAGCACCAATGAGCATATTACCTACTGAAAACAGCCAAAAGGAATTTTGGATAATGGCGTACCACGAAACCAAACCCGACAAAACGCCTATCAGCGTACCTATCATAAAGGCATTGCGCTGACCTAATTTTCTAATGATGAGGGATGCGGGTATCATCATACCTGCCGTACCTACGGTAATCATTGCCAATGGCAAGGTCGCCAGGTTTTTATCGGGAGCCATTCGTAAGCCTACCACACCCGAAAGCGTAATTACCAATATGGATGCAGTCTGAAACAGCGCCTGCGAGGTAAACAGAAGATACACGTTGTTCCATTTTATTTTTGCTGTCATAATCTTAAAATTTATGATACAAAATTGGCAATTTGCTTCGGGCTGTCTATTGTGATATTTCTTGTTTGATTTGTGAGGTTTACTGATTTAGCCCGGTATTGTAAATGCAAAAAGGTCATAGCATAATCGCTACAACCTTTACTTGTTCTTTGAATAGTTCTTTTAGTAATTGAGCGAAAGCCCTGCACCAAAGCCCATATCACTATCATAGTGCGCCCTGATACCGATATGCCTTGTCAGGATGTACCGCAGGTCTGCCATATACTCCAAATCGGTATTGACCATAAACCCGGCTCTTAACCGTCTGGAGATAGGTATATCCTCCCGCATCAATGAAACCCTGAAAATACCATCGTGGTAAACTTCTGCCTGTACATTAACCAACATCGGTAAGGTGTACATTACTCCTAAGCTCACAGCAGCCCTGTTGTCCTTTTTATTAACCTGTCCGAAGAGGTTTTTCTCGTGCTCGTCCATTCCCATTCTGCGGTATCGCCAGTCGAAGCCGACAAAAGGCATCAGCCATTGCATTTTACCGATGTAACGCCCTAAATGGGTTTCCACTTCGTAACCGTGCATATCGTTGTAACCCAAACGCCACTCTGTGCCTAAGCTGTAACGGGCATTCATCAGCATTGCTTCCCCGTCTATACCGTTGGTAGCAAAATCGCTCTGCGCCATCAGGTGCGGCATATTGCTTTCACGCTGTAACATCTTGTAGGCTTTAGCCTTGTTGGGCAATTCGGGATTTTTATAATCGTCCACTGCAAACACCCTGTTCATTCCCGCCATCATATGATACAGGATATGACAATGAAAAAACCAATCGCCCTCGGTATTGGCAAGGAACTCTATGGTATCGGTTTCCATCGGCATAATATCAATGATGTTTTTCATCGGTGCATTTTCGCCGTGCTCATTAAGTACCCTGAAATCAAAACCGTGCAGGTGTATCGGGTGGCGCATCATTGAGTTATTGTAAATCGTAATCCTTAATACTTCGCCTTTTTTAACAGGTATCTTATCCGTTTCTGTCAAAACCTTATTATCCATACTCCAAACGTAACGGTTCATATTTCCCGTTAAAGTAAATTTCAGTTCCTTGACCGGGGCATCTGCCGGAAGCGTGGTATTATGCGGCGATTTCAACATTGAGTAATTCAGTGTTTTAATATCGCTCAACGCATTGGCATTATAGCGGTTGGGGTCTTCGTCCTTGCTCATATTATGGTCGCCGTGATGCTCCATAGCTGGCTCTTTATCCTTACTTTTCTTACTTTTTTCTTCGCCTGTAATCTCCGGGTACATTACTACGTTCATATCCATTTGGTTCAGGCTCATATTCATTCCCATATCGTCAAGGTCGCCGTTCATCTTCATCATATCGTTCATCATCTGCATACCCTCAAAATATTTCAGGCGTGGCATTTCCCCTACTAACTGTTTTTTACCGTTTCCAATAAAATAACTTGTGGATTGGGTGCGGTCTTCAGTGGTTGCCATAAACTCAAACGCTTTACCGTCTTCGGGAATGGTAACGACCACATCGTAAGTTTCAGATACAGCAATTATCAGTCTGTCCACCTCAACAGGCTCCACATCGTTACCATCACTTGCCACTACGGTAATTTTACCGCCTGCGTAGCGTAGCCAAAAGTAAGACGATGCACCGCCATTGGAAATGCGCAAGCGTACTTTATCACCTGCTTTTAAGGGCTTGCCGTCAATGCTTTTTAAATCGGTATGATGATTACCATTCATCATTACACGGTCGTAATACACATCGCTCACGTCCATTGCCAACATACGCTTCCATTCGTTGGTCAGCTTGGTTTTGAATTTACCGCTTCTAATGGCTTCGGCGTAGCTTTGTGTTGCGCCTTTCCTTATCGCAAACCAATCACTTGCAGCGTGCAACATACGGTGTACATTGTTGGGATTGAGGTTCGTCCATTCGCTTAGCATAATGGGGATTTCCGGCAAATCGTCAATTCCTTTTCTGAATGTTTTATCATTAGCCCTTTTGTGCATTATAAAGCTGCCGTACATACCAATTTGCTCCTGTAAACCTGAATGGGAATGATACCAATGCGTTCCTGTCTGGATAATCGGGAAACGGTAAGTATAGGTTGTGCCCGGCTCAATCGGCATTTGTGTTCAGAAGGGTACGCCGTCTTCTTTGTTGGGCAGGAACAAGCCGTGCCAGTGCAGGGATGTACTTTCTTTTAACTGGTTATGCACTACGATTTCCGCCGTGTCGCCCTCTGTAAATTCAAGTGTGGGCATCGGGATTTGCCCGTTTATAGCGATGGCCCTCTTCTCCTTGCCTGCAAAGTTTACCACCGTATCTTTTACATACAGGTCGTAATGAACTACCTTTTGGGCAATGCTGACTTGTGATATAAAGAGTGCCAACAGGGTTAGCGGCAACAGCTTTTTGTAAAAATTTTTTTGATTATCCATTTTAAAAATCGCATTGGTTATAAAAGTTAAAAGGCATTGCCCAATGAGCAATGCCTTACTGGGTTATTATTTAGTTTCGGCAACTTTGCCACAGGTAAGCATAGAGGAACCGTAGTAAGGATTTTTAATTTCCTTTTCTTTGCTCAACCAATATGCTTTTTTCATCGGGCAATATTGGTGGTAAACAGGTTGGGTGACTTTGTCAGAGCCTTTTACCAATTTCCACAGTACGGTAGATACATCGTTGAAAGCGGCTCTTTGCTTTTCAAGGTTATTACCTGCTTTGCTTAACTTGTCTGTGGCTTTCTGCAATTCTGCTTTCTGTGCAAAATTGCCCTCACTTTTTACGGCTTCATTCAGTGCGGTAATGGCGGTGCTTGCCGCTTTGCTATCGCTGCTTACTAAAGCATTTTTTACGCTGATGTAGTTTTTCAACAGGTTGCCTGTATTCTGTGCATAAGCAGAAACTCCAAACAACATTACGGTCATTACTACTATTAGATTTTTCATTTTTATCCTTTTTAATGATTAGTGAATGGCTGATTATATTATTGTGAAATGGGTTCAGCTTTAAACCCTTTTTTCTTGATGATGGCGACAATCTCGTCTTCGGTAATACCCTCTGCTTTTACAGTAAGTATTTTTTCGGCGTTCGTAGTATCAACGTTCCATTCGCAGATACCGCCTGCGTTATCTAAATCTGCCTGCACTTTTGATACACAGTTACTGCAATTAAGGTTTGTCTTGAATTGAAGATTTTTGCTTTCCATTGTCTTGAACTTTTATATTGTTTTTGTTAGTACAAATTTCGGGACAGAATGCGCTATACTGTTTGTGAAATTCCTTGTTTGATTTATGATATTTACTGATTGTACTTCAAAACAGCTTCAACTTGTAATATTTCGGTTTTGTTTTGTGACTTTTACTGATTATAGTGCCCATTCAGAATAAGCGGAATACATTTACTACCGAATAACGCTAACTGTTTATAAAATGGCTATCAAAACCTTTCTCTCGGTTTTGCATCGGGCTATGTTGTAGCTCTGGTTCCCCAACCCATACACGGTTGCACTAATCCCATTTGTGCAACAATCTTTATTGCAAAATCACACTGATATAATTTTAAAAACGGAAATGGAAATTTTTACGCTCCGCATTCGACAATTGGAACCAACATATTTAAGCACAATAAAGTAGAAGGAGAAAATACAGCTACAAATCCTGAAGAACTCATGGCAGCAGCCCACGCTGCGTGCTACACTATGACACTTAACTATATTCTCACGAGTAAGGGTGTCGAAGTAATCCAATTGGAAACTTCATGTACAATTACGGCTACGAGTTTTGAGATTACCAATTCCAATTTAGAATTAACAGCAATAATTCCTGATATTAGTGAGGAGGATTTCAAAAATTACGTGGAACAGGCAAAAGAAATGTGCCCAGTTGGAAAAGCTTATAATTTGGAAATTTCTGTGTATGCCCACTTAAGCGACAATCAAATTAAGTAATGTAAGATAAATCACTTTTATCACAAAAGGCTGTTTCAAGAATGAAATAGCCTTTTATTTTTATGGGATTACTAAAACAGGGCATTTTACTAAATGCCTTACCTGATTTATGGTGGTGCCGTACAACAAATCTTTCAATCCATTATGTCCGTGCGCACCCATTATCACTAGTTCAGCACCAGACTGATTGACGATTTCGGCAATGGCATCGGCGGTTTTTCCAAAACCCAGTTTTGCTTCAGCTAAATATCCGTTGTTCTGTAACTGCTTTGCGTATTCGTCCAAGAACTCCCTGTCCTTTACCGTTTCCTCGTCTGTACTGTCGTGAAAGTGAGAAGCAGATGCAACACTCTCCACGATATGAATGAGTGTGTACCTGCTGTCTTTACCCCCCTGCGTAATAGCGTGGTTGATAACCTTGTGGTCAAGGGTTTTAAAATCCACCGTAAGCGCAATATTTCGGTACGGTACGAATGGTTGTAGCTGCAAAGGTTCCGGCTTGTCGTGCGGTGTAATTTCGCAAAATGCCTTTCTGCTGAACAAAGGGTAAAACATGGTATAAACCATCAAGATTACAAAGCCAATTCCACCTAAAATAATCAGCCCTTTCCAAATGATATTGCCCGGAGTGCCGAAGAAATTTAAAGCTTCCTCCATCAATAATTTAGAATTGAGGCAAACCAGTACGATTGTAATAACCCAAGCTGCAATTTTTATCTGGGGCTTAATGGCAAACTTGCCCATTGTCTTTTTATCGCTCACAAAATGAATAAGCGGGATAACCGCAAAGCCTAACTGCATACTCAACACGACCTGACTAAATATAAGCAGGCTATCTACATTGCCCTCGCCCTTGATGAATATTACCAACGCTGCCGGAACGATGGCAAGCAACCTTGTGATGAGCCTACGCAATAATGGGTTCATTCGGAACCGCAAATAACCCTCCATTACAATCTGTCCGGCAAGCGTTCCAGTAATGGTGCTGCTTTGCCCGGAGGCTATCAAAGCCACGGCAAAGAGTTTGGCGGTAAAATCGCTACCCAAATGCTGCGGCAATAATTCGTAAGCCTGCTTTAGCTCCGCTACATCTGAACGTCCCGTTTTGTAGAAAACCGTAGCCGCAAGGATTAATATTGCAGCATTTACAAGCAATGCGATATTCAGGGCAATGGCACTATCCCAAAAATTCAGCTTAATGGCTTTTTTGGTGCTCGCATCATCTCTGTTAAATTTCCTTGTCTGTACCAATGCGGAATGCAGGTACAAATTGTGAGGCATTACCGTTGCCCCGATGATACCGATAGCAATGTACAATGCCTTATCGTTCTGAATATGCGGTATTAGCCCCGATGCAATTTCCCCGGCGTAGGGGTCGGCAACCAATATCTGCACCAGAAACGACATACCAATAACGAATATTAACCCGATAATAAAGGCTTCGAGTTTGCGCATTCCCCATTTTTGCAGGGTCATGAGCAGGAATGTATCTAATGCTGTAATGGCAACGCCCCATATCAAAGGCATTCCAGTAAGTAGTTGTAAACCGATTGCCATACCTAATATTTCGGCAAGGTCAGTTGCTACAATGGAAACTTCCGCGAGAATATATAATACAAAATTTACTTTCTTCGGATAGGTTTCCCGGTTTGCCTGAGCCAAATCTCTGTTGCGGACAATGCCTAACCTTGCCGACAGGCTCTGGAGTAACAGCCCCATAATGCTGCTCGTCACTAAAACCCACAATAAAGAATATCCAAATTGGCTACCACCAGCTAAGCCTGTTGCCCAGTTGCCGGGGTCCATATAGCCAACACTTACAAGGTAGGCGGGGCCGAAAAAAGCCAGTACCCGCCGCCAACGGGACTTACCAGGCATGTTTGTGTCCACGGAATTATGCACGTCGCTAAGCGAAGCTTGGGATTGTTGTTTCACCATTGAAAAAATCTTTTTATTACAAAAACTGCCGAAAAATAAATCCTTCGGCAGTTAAAATGGCATTTAAAATTTCATTCTCTGTATGCGTACAGCATTAAGAATAGCTAATAAAGCAACACCTACATCTGCAAATACGGCTTCCCACATTGTTGCTAATCCGCCTGCACCAAGAATTAATACGACAGCTTTTACTCCGAAAGCAAGTAAAATATTCTGATAAACAATTTTCTTTGTCTGTTTACCAATGTTGATTGCCATAGGTATTTTTGATGGCATATCATCCTGTATAACAACATCTGCTGTTTCAATAGCCGCATCGCTTCCTAAACCACCCATTGCAATGCCAGCATCGCTTAGAGCAATTACAGGGGCATCGTTTACACCGTCGCCAACAAAAGCTACACTTCCGTTATGAGCTTTGATTTCTTTTACTTTATTTACTTTATCTTCCGGTAACAAATCCCCATACGCACTATCAATCCCCAATTGTCCTGCAACGTATTGTACGACGGCACTTTTATCTCCACTTAGCATAGTAGCTCTGACCCCCATTTTGTGCAGCTTATCAACTGCTATTTTTGCATCCACTTTAATGCTATCGGAAATAGTTAAGTAACCTACAAACTGACCATCATAAGCTATGGCAATAACTGTGTAAACAATGTTTGCCGTATCTGCGTCGTGGCTGATATTAAATTTATCAAGTAACTTGAAATTACCTGCCAAAAGCTGTTTGCCGCTTAAAGTACCTTTTAATCCATACCCAGCAATTTCTTCGATATTTTCAAAATGAACATTGTTATCTACCTCTCCACAATAGTTATGGATTGCCGTTGCTACAGGGTGTGTACTTTGACTTTCCAACGAGTTTACAAGATTTAGAATTTTATCTTTATTGAAGTTTGGTTTTATGAAAACTTCCTGTACTTTAAACACTCCCTTTGTCAGTGTCCCAGTTTTATCCATTACAACGTTTTGTACTTTGGCAAGAATATCTAAAAAATTAGAACCCTTGAACAATATACCGTTACGGCTTGCTGCCCCAATACCTCCGAAGTATCCCAGTGGAATAGAAATTACCAATGCACAGGGACAAGAGATAACCAGGAATACCAATGCTCTATAAAGCCATTCGCTAAATACATAGTTTTCTACAAAAAGTATCGGCAACAATGTAATGGCAATTGATAAATACACAACTATTGGGGTATAGACCTTAGAAAATTTACGAATAAACAATTCCGTAGGCGCTTTTTGCGATGTAGCATCCTGTACCAGTTCTAGTATCTTACTTAACTTACTATTAGAATAGTCAGTTGTTACTTTTATTTGACTTACAGTGTTGAGATTAATCATCCCTGCCAGTACGATTTCGCCTTTGCTTTTAGTGTCAGGTTTACTTTCTCCAGTAAGAGCTGCCGTATTGAATGCAGCACTTTCTGAAAGAAGTTCTCCATCTAGACCTAATTTTTCTCCTGGTTTTAGCTGAATAATATCGCCAATGTTTGCATCTTCAGCTTTAATGATAACAGATTTACCGTCTTTAACAACCGTAACCTCATCGGGACGCTGGTCTAATAAAGCTTTGATACTTCCTTTTGCCCTTGATACGGCAAGGGTCTGGAATACTTCACCTACTGAATAGAATAACATAACAGCCACGGCTTCAGGATATTCACCAATAGCAAAAGCCCCAATCGTAGCAATGCCCATTAGAAAAAACTCTGAATAGAAATCTTTGTAACGGATACTTTCTATGGCTTCTTTGATAACTGGCAACCCAACAGGAATGTATGCTATGATGTACCAGGCAATTCTTACCCAACCTGAAAACCAATTCTGTGGAAAGTAGTTGTCAAAACCGATTGCGATAAGCAATAAAATCAATGATATTGCCGCTGGTGTAAACAATTGAAATGCTGATTTGCCCTCTATTTCGTGACTGTGGTCGTGGTCATGGTCGTGGTGGTGACCATGACTATGATTATGATGACTATGGTCTACGTCATCTTCACAATTTCCTGTATCTTTTTCATTGCAGCTAGTTCCATCTGAATGCCCATGTCCATCATTATAATGATTAGCATTCTTCGAGAAATGCACTGAATTTGTATTACTACTGAGGTTATTTTTTTCTGAACAGCAAAGTTGTTTTTGATGATTATCATCATTATGCTTATGTTCTTTTTTCTTTACTAGGGTCAGACCATTGTCTGTGCTACAACATATTTTTGACATATTTAAAAACTTTTTTTTATTTTCTTTAACAAAATTACCGAGCAGTTTTGGGAACTAGGTTGCAAAAACATTCCGATAAACTTTTTGGCGAAATTCTTTTGTACTGTTTATTTAAGCAACTACTGGGAGGTGCTCTATTTTAGCTTTAATGTGCATGAGCGTGCCCGCCGCCGCCTGATAATTTCGCATTGATAAAAAATGCCCCTTTGATAACTATTCTTGCCTCTTTAGGAATTTCCGTCACTGGAGTAATGGTTGTATATCCCAGTTCGGTAACACCTGTAATCACTTCGATTTTTTGAAAATTTACTGTGCCTGCCGTCTCCTGTTTATGTGCTGTCTTTTCATCGCCGTGGTCGTGACCGCCGTGACCGTGCCCGTCTTCTTCTTCGGCTGCCTGCGGCTCTTTTTTGGTAATGACAAAGATGTATTTCTTGCCGTCCGCATCTACCAACGCATCATTGGGAACTGATGGGGAAAGCAAATTGTTGAGGCTCACAATCGCAGTAATGTTCATCCCGTCAATCAGCCCCTTAACATTGCCTTTTACACGGGCGTGTACCGGAATGGTCTTACTCTCGTTTTCAAATGCGGAACCAATACCGTAAATAACCGCATCGTACTCATTTACTGGGTTATTGGTCAGGGTAAAATGTATGGTCTGCCCGGCTTTAAGTAAGGGCAAATCTTTTTCAAATACGTTCAAATGCAAATGCAGGGAACTGTTATCTACAATTTCAGCCACAGGCGAAGAAACATCTACATAGCTGCCGATTTTGCCGTACATATTGCTGATGGCTCCGCTTATGGGGCTTGTTACCAGCAAAGAAGATTTCAGGGAATTGTTGCTGACTGAATTGGGATTGATGCCCATTAGCTGTATCTGCTGATGCAAAGAGGCTTTTCGGGTTGTCAACGCATTGAGTTCAGCAGTGGCGTTTTGCAGGTTTTTCAATGCTCCGGCATTGCCTGTGTTCAGTTGCTTTTGTCTTTGCATTTCCTGTTCGGCAAAAGCTATTTTGCTGTTGATGGTCAGGTATTCTTCCTGCAACTGGATAAACTGCGGGTTGGCAATGGTGGCAATAACCTGTCCTTTGCTCACATAATCCCCAATCTGCACATTAATGGATTTTATCACGCCACCGTATAAAGAGGTAGCGTTTGCCTTGCTGCTGTTGGGTAAGCTCAAAATACCGTTCGCTTTAATGGTGGCGGTAAGTTCTTTCATTTCAACCACACCGTATTTGATGCCTACAGCTTCAATCTGTTGGGGCGTAAGTGCCACAACCGTGGCGGAACCCTCTTCGGCTCCGTGCTTGTCCCCGTGTCCTGCATCGGCTTTTACTTTCGTTTTGTGCTCGTGGTTATGACCGTCTTCGTTTTCCTTTTTCTGACTATCTCCGCAGGCGGTCAGTGAAACTGCGAAGAGTGCTGCCAAAAGCATTTTCGATATATTGTTCATCTTATTTGTTATTAAGGTAATTGTATTGAATTGGTGATTGATTGTAACTGTTCAGAACTTCCAGGTAATTTTGGCGGATATTAATTGCTTGTGTTATGAACTGGCTTAGTTCCGCAAAGCTGATTTCTCCCGAACGGTAGCTTTGTGATGCAGCTTCGGTAATATCCTTTGCCTGTTGCAGTCCTGATGTTTCGTAAAAATTCAACAAAGCCATATTCTTTTCCATTTCGACAATGGCAGATTTCTTGTCCGTTGCCATTACCTGCGTTTGGTAAGACAATAGGTTATCCTGTACTTCTTTTTCCTTTTTTGCTACATTCACCTTGTTCTTATACGAAGCTGCGCCAAACAAGGGGAAGCCTACCGAAACCGAAAAGCCTGTAAATGGGTCTGAAATGCCATACAATCTCTGGCTGAATACCCTTGCCGCAAATTCGGGCAAATTGCTGTTCTTCTGTACCTTGATATTGGCTACCGCAACGCTTACATTTTGCTGCTGCAACTGCAATAGCGGGTGCAGATTGTTTTCATCATACAAGCCCGTTTCCAATTTCTGCAATGGCTCATCTACCGGGAGCATCCATTCGTTACGATTGAGCAATACCATTAATTGCTGTTGCTGTATTACGATTTCCTTATTATTCTGCTCCACGTAGGCTTTTAACTGTTTGAGTTGTGCATCAGCCGCAATCTGGTCGAGCTTTGCAACGTCGCCCGTTCTAACCCGAACCTGCGTTGTATTCAAGAGGTTGGTATAAATGCTGTCAAGGCTTTTCAGTAACAGGTTTTTATCCTGTAAAAACCACAACTGGTAATAAGCGGTTCTAACGTCTTTTCGGATATTGGCATTCATAACCTCTGTATTCAATTTGGAATATTTTAGCTGTGCTTTTAAATAGTCCCTGCGGGCAGCATATAAGCCCGGCCACGCAATACTTTGTGTAAGCCCAATTTTCCATATACCCGTTTTGTCCGATGGTCTTAAATCCTCATTTTCTACAAATACCTGTGTCATTGGTATATCGTTAGCGGTCTTTACATTGTATTTAGCCGCATCAATCTCCGATTTATTGACGTTGACCTGCCCATTGCTTTGCAATGCGGTATTGATAACATTATCTATGCTTACCCTTTCCTGGGCAGTGGCAGTGGTCACACCACCGATACCCAGTAAAAGAGCGATTACGGTTGTCTTCACACCTTTACTGCTTTTGAAATTAAATTTTGAATTGAATATGATGTAGAGCAATGGCAGTACAAACAGGGTAAGGAATGTAGCGGTTATCAATCCGCCAATCACTACCGTAGCTAATGGCTTTTGTACTTCTGCCCCGGCACTTGTGCTGATTGCCATCGGCAGGAAGCCCAGTGATGCTACCGTTGCTGTCATTAATACAGGGCGCAAACGGATTTTTGTACCCTCGATTGTCCGTTTTATCACATCATCCCAACCGTCTTTTTTCAGTTGGTTAAATGTGCCTATCAATACGATGCCGTTCAATACGGCTACACCAAAGAGGGCAATAAAGCCGATACCTGCGCTGATACTGAAAGGCATTCCCCGAAGCATCAAAGCAAACACCCCACCGATGGCACTCATCGGGATGGCGGTAAATATCAAACCTGCCTGCTTGAATGAACGGAATGTGAAATAAAGCAATGCGAAAATCAATAACAGCGATACAGGTACGGCAATCATCAGGCGGTTACTGGCTTCTTTCAGGTTTTCAAACTGACCACCGTAAGTAAAGTAATAGCCCGTGGGTAATTTCACTTTTTCCGAAAGCTGCTGCTGAATATCGGTAACAACGCTTTGCACATCACGCCCTGCTACGTTAAAGCCAATCACAATACGACGTTTTCCCGCTTCGCGGGTGATTTGCGCCGCATCTAACTTGTAATCGACATCGGCAACCTGCGATAAAGGTATCTGATATCCTGTGTTTGTCGGCATCATTAGGTTTCGGACGTCCTCGATGCTGCTGCGGTGTATGCTGTCCAACCTTACCACAAGCTCAAACTGCCTTTCATTCTCGTAAATAACTCCTGCGGCTTTGCCTGCAAAGGCGGTACTCACAATATCGTTTACCTGCTGTATCGTCAGCCCGTAATTCGCCATTCGGGTACGGTCGTAGTCGATGTTAATCTGTGGCAGACCGCCTACCTTTTCTACCTGTGGCGGTGTGGCTCCTTTTACCTGCTGTACTACTTCGCTAACCTTATTGGCATACAGGCTTAACGTGTCCATATTTTCCCCGAATATCTTAACAGCAACGTCCTGACGAATACCTGTCATCAGCTCGTTGAAACGCATCTGTATCGGTTGGTTCTTTTCAAAGAAGACACCTGGAATAACAGACAGCTTTTCCATCATTTCATCGCCTAACTCGCTGTAGCTTTTTTGGGTTTTCCATTCGTCCTGCGGTTTCAGGATAATCATCATATCCGTAGCTTCAGGCGGCATCGGGTCGGTGGGTACTTCGGCGGCTCCGGTCTTGCCGACCACCATTTTAACCTCATCAAATTCTTTCAGGATGCGGGACGCCTGCATCGACGTTTCTATACTCTGGTTGAGTGAGCTACCTTGTGGTAAAATACAGTGAAAGGCAAAATCTCCCTCCTGCAACTGCGGGATGAACTCGCCGCCCATTCTGCTGAACAAAACAACACTAACTATAAACACGGCAGTGGTAACGCCCACCAACCAATATTTAACCCTAATAGCTTTCTGCAATAAAGGTTGGTAGAAGCCTTGCAGTTTATCCATAAACTTATCGCTGAAATTCGGCTTGTCGTGCCCTTTTTTCGGCAGGAACAACGCACACATCATCGGGATATAGGTCAGGGATAAAATCAATGCGCCGAAAATGGCAAAGCCTACGGTTTGCGCCATGGGCGTGAACATTTTACCCTCAACACCTACCAACGTTAGGATGGGTATATATACGATAAGGATAATGATTTCGCCGAATGCGGCACTTGTCCTGATTTTGGAAGCGGACAAAAATACTTCTTCGTCCATTTCGCTCTGTGTCAGTTTATTGGTGGATTTCCGCAATCCCAAATGGTGCAGGGTGGCTTCCACCACAATAACTGCTCCGTCCACAATCAAACCGAAGTCAATCGCTCCCAAGCTCATCAGGTTGGCACTCACGCCAAACACGTTCATCATTCCCAATGCAAACAGCATCGCTAACGGAATGGCAGATGCTACGATTAGCCCGGCTCTTAGGTTGCCCAGGAACAGCACAAGGACAAAAATCACAATCAAAGCCCCCTCAATCAAATTCTTTTCCACTGTGCTCATGGCCCTGCCTACTAATTCGGTACGGTCTAAATACGGTTCGATGGTTACATCTTCCGGTAATGATTTCTGAATGGTGGGTATTTTTTCTTTAATCCTTTTTACGACCTCGTTACTGTTCTCGCCTTTGAGCATCATTACCACGCCGCCTACAGCATCCACTTCGCCATTGTATGTCAGTGCTCCGTAACGTACTGCACTACCATAGCGTACATCTGCCACGTCTTTAATAAAAACGGGGGTATGCCCTGTGATTTTTACGGGAATGTTTTTAATGTCTTCCAACGATGTAGCCAAGCCCACACCACGGATAAAATAAGCGTTGGGTTTCTTGTCGATATACGCACCGCCCGTATTCTGATTGTTTTGTTCCAGTGCGTTGAAAATATCGGGAATGCTTACGCTCATTGCTCTTAATCGGTCGGGGTTTACCGCAACCTCGTATTGCTTCAATTCCCCGCCAAAGCTGTTTACTTCGGCAATGCCCGGCGTACCGTACAACTGGCGGGCAACAATCCAATCCTGCATTGTACGCAGGTCTTTGCCATTGTATTTATGCTCGCTGCCTTTTTTGGGGTGGATGATGTACTGATAGACTTCTCCAAGCCCTGTACTTACCGGAGCCAGTTCGGGTGTACCGATACCTTTCGGGATTTTTTCTTCAGCTTCTTTCAGTTTTTCATTGACCAACTGCCTTGCAAAGTAGATGTCCGCATTTTCTTTGAACACTACCGTAACTACGGAAAGCCCGAACCGGGATATACTTCTTGTTTCTTCTAAATCGGGAATGTTAGCGATGCTCTGCTCAATGGGGAACGTAACCAACTGTTCAACTTCCTGCCCCGCCAGTGTAGGACAGGCAGTAATAATCTGTACCTGATTATTGGTAATATCCGGTACGGCATCTATCGGCAATTTGGTAGCACTCCATACGCCCCAAATGATAAGAACCAATGTCATTATACCAATGACGATTTTGTTCTTAATGCTGAACTTTATTATACTATCTAACATTTGAATTTGTATTAAGCCTGAAATGTTTTGTGATTGGTGTTTATTGTGGATATTCCATCATTATAAAGCATCCAGAATATCGGTCGTCAATCATAATGAGGATTACAGGCTCCCGCAGTTCGTCGAGGCTTTCATCGTAGTAGAAGTCGTAAGATTTCATCAGGGCTAAATTGCCAATGATGACTTCGTGCCCGTTCACAAATCCTTTGATACCGTAACCGGGTATTTCTTCAAACTTTTCGACCTTGTAATCGGGTAGCCTGATAGCCGGAAGAAATTTGAGCACACTGCTTGCTATCGGGTGCGTGGAATGGGATTGCAGTGCCGCCGTGTAAGCAATCACGGTTTCTTTTTCGGGCACTGCACATTCAAAGGAAATTATATCAAACAGGCGGTTGCTTTTGTAGGCTGTATCTGTATCTGCTGAATAATGATTTTTTATTGCCATTGTCATATTATTTTAATTTACAAGGCAAAATTATCAGTCGGTTTTGGGAACCTGGTTGCAAATGCAAAGCCGACATATTTTGGTATGGCGGCTTAAAAAAAGGATTGGGTTTTAAAGGAATTATTTTGACTTGTGGAACCTTGCGCATTGCCCGCACATTCCTTTCATTACGAAGTTCACGCTTTCCAAAAGGAACTTATCGGGTAGCTGTATCGAGGGTATCGAAATGCTTTCCATGCAAAATGTATTCTTACACCTGATGCAATTGAAATGTACGTGCAGCTCATCAATGACACACATACAACCATCGTTGCAAATAGCATATTTGATAGAACCTGAACCGTCGTCAATGCTATGGATAAGCAGGTTTTCTTGGAAGAGGCTCAACGTTCTGAATATGGTCGATTTATTGACTGTTTCAAGTTTGGTTTCCAAATCAGTCAGGCTGAAAGCCTTTTTAAAGTCAGACATTGTTCTAAAGATTAACAGCCTAACCGAAGTTGGTTTTATATTCCTGCGCAATAGTTTTTCTTCTAAATCTTTCATTTTGTCATTGTCGGTTTTAGAGCCGTATTTAAAATCTATGTAAAATTATAGAAGCTGCTGCGCACAAGTATTATAATTTTCTTTGTTAGATTTGTGATTTTTACTGATTGGGTTTTACAGGTAATGTATATAACCTATTGCGGGCAGATACTTACAATCTTCGCACTTATCGTATTCTAAAGTAGATTTTTCGGGATAGTCGAAGTTGGCTTTTAAAAAAGCATCTGAAAACAAGGCATATGGCGGGTATTCTGCAATATGGTTTTTCAACATTTTGTGAGCTTCTACCACTGGTGCGCCGTAGAGTTTCTCGAATTTCCCTATTTTGTATCTAGTAAACTCGCCGTAGTGTACAATTATCTTCAAGGATAAAGGAATTTCGATTCCAAGTTGTTTTACTAAGCGATTGAGTTCATTTTTAAAATCATTGTACATCTGTTCAATTTGTATTAATGTTTCTTCAAACGTGGGAAGATTATGGTACTTGTAAAAAAGTATCGCATCGCCCTCAATCTCGGAAATTTCAAGGCAGAGGATATTGCTATCCATTACTGATTTGAGCAGGCTTTCTGTTATGTATTTGCCAACAAACATATTTGATTTGATAACGAAATCCGTAAAGCCTGAAATATCGGGTATCATTAACATACCATTTCTATTGGCTGTATCGTTTTGCATTTATCTTATTGTATTTTCAATTAAAATGCAGGGACTTGTTACCGCCCCCGCAAATTGAGTATATCTAAACTCTGATAAAACTATTTTATCTGTCCGGTAGCTTTGTGGTACACAGCCTCGGCAATCTTGTACCGTACTTTTGCATCCAACATATTGCTATATGCTCTTTGCCAAAGCGTTTCTGCTATCAATACATCTTCCCCGGTAATGGTTCCGGCTTTAAAGCGGTCATTACTTAGTTTCAGGTTCTCGTCTGCTTCAATTAACGATGCCTGCATTAAATCAATGTTGTTCGCCTGCAATTGCAGGTTAAGCGTAGCTTGCTCAATCTCCACAGTGATTTGGCTTTTCAGTTCTTTCAGACCATATTCAGCCGAACGAATGTTGGCTTCCTGCTGCTTTGCTTTTTCTTTTCTGCTGCCCCAGTCGAAAACCGCAATTTTAACGCTTAACATACCGAAGTAGGTCAGCATATGGTTTTTGGTCGGGTCGCCAAAGTTGATGCCGTCTTTTCCAAAAGCTGCCATTCCGTTAAGTGATAAACCTACCGATGGTTTCAGGTTGGCTTTGAGCATACTTTTTGTAAGCTCGCTCATTTTAATGCCATTGGTTGCCAACTCAATTTCCGGACGGTTCGCATCGGCAGCCTCCAAAATACCCTGCTTTAAAAATTCCCTCGTACTCAATGTATCGGCTACGTCTATACCTGTGGGGTCTTCCATCCCGATTAACTGGGTCAATCTTCTTTTTGCCAAGATGAGCTTATTATCCGCAGCCTGCAAACGGGCTTCGTTTTCGTTCTGGAGCACCTTTGCCCGTAACACATCGTTTTTGTAAATCAATCCTGCCTCAAACTGGTTATTCAGGAATGTATAATGCGAAGCCAGTTGCTTTTTAACCTGCTGTTCCATTTTGATTTCTTCCTTAGCCTGAACCACAAGCCAGTAAGCGGTTTCGGTAGCCAGTAATACTTCATCCTCTACCAATCGTTGTTGAGCGTTGCTCATCTGTATATTGGTTTCTGCCATCTGCTTACCGTACTTAATCTTACCGCCAGTATAAATCGGCTGTGTAACGCTGAACATTGGTGCAAACCCATATTCGGGCAGCATCGTATTCAATGGCTCTCCAAAGTAAAAGGCTGTTGCCGATGCATCCAGTTTTGGTCTGCCTGCCACATCTGTAATCAGTTTGTCGGATTGGGTGGCAATTACGTCTTCTTTGGCTTTGCCTATCCTGTTGTTGTTTTTTAATGCCAGTTCTTTACTTTCCGCAAGGGTTAACTGCTGTTGTGCAAAGAGGTTGTTTGTCCCCTGCAAAAGAGCGAAACCGCATACAAAAACCTTTATGACTGTTTTATATCTTTTCTGTAACATAATCCCTTTTTATGATAAGTATTTTTGGTTGTGAGCATCAGCATTCAATTCTTGCTGCTCATCCAGCTGTTTGTTTTTTGAGGGTTTTACGAACCTGTAATACAATACCGGAACGATAAACAAAGTAGTAATCATTGATACCAGAATACCGATTGAAATGGTGCTCGAAATCGGTCCCCATTCAGGAGAGCCACTCGCCATTAACGGTATCAAACCGATAGCCGCCGCCATAGAGGTAAGGAAGATGGGGCGCATTCTACGTTTAGCTGCAAATAAAGCCGCTTCTCTGATGCTGTGACCGTGTTCTCTTACCAGTTCATCTGCATAGTCCACGAGGATAATCCCATTGCGGACTACGATACCCAGTAAGGCGGTAATACCAATGATTGCCATAAACCCGAACTCGTAACCTGTAAGGAACAAGCCTAACATTGCACCAAGCAAGCTCAACGGGAATGAAGCCAGGACAATGAATACTTTACCCACACGCTTGAACTGGAATAAAAGGACAAGGAAGATGAGCACGAAACTTATCATAAAAGCCTTTCCCATTTTAGGACCGCTTTCCAGTCCGTCTTCATATTCGCCGCCGTATGCAATCTTAACGCCTTTTGGTAACTTCAGGCTGTCGATTTTCGGCTGTACCTCTGCAAATACTTCTGCGGGTTTTCTGCCCAACTGCGCTTCGGAAGAAACGGTTAAGGTTCGTAGCCCGTTACGGTGTACAATAGCCCCAGTATGCCAAGACGGTTGTAAATCTACCACCTGCTTTAAAGGCACTTTAGCACCGAATGTTGAGTTGATATACATATTGCCTAAAGCATCCAAATTTTCCCTGTCGCTTTCGTCTGTACGCAATACAATGTCGATGGCTTTATTGCCCTCCCACATCTGCGATACTGGATAGCCTTTTATCTTAGCTCCCAATGCCTGTGCTATCTGCGCTTTGGTAACTCCCAAACGCAAGGCTACATCTTCTTTAACAACGGCTTTCAGCCCTACATAATCATTCTGATAATCGGTGCGCACCCAGTTAGAGCCTTTGGTATTTTCCAATATTGCAGCAACCTGTTTAGCTACTTTTTTCTGCTCGGTCATATCTTTGCCAATCACTCGGATTTCAATCGGTGCGGGCTGTTGCTTCTTGCTTAGCTGCCTTACCCTTACATAACCGTTCGGCAGGTAGTTGTTGAACTTCTGCACAAATTCGTCTATCATTTCTGCCGTAGCATCTTTGCTTGTGGTATTGATGAATATCTGTGCAAAGTTTTCCCGAGGATGCTCCGGTGCGTAGGTGGAGTAGAAACGTGGCGAGCTTGTACCTATAAAACTTGCGGTGTTTACAATGCGTTTATCGCCTGCAATTTCTTTTTCTATCTTCCTAACGGCTGCTTCGGTTTCGTGGATATTCGTACCGTTGTCCATCCACAATTCAAGGTTGAACTGGTTTCTTTCCACGATAGGGAAAAACTCGGTTTTAACCTGACTGCCTACTACGAAAGACAATAAGAAGATAACCAAACCTGCTACCAAAGTAGTTTTCTGCCATTTCATACAGAACTCGATTGCCCGGTCGAAACCGTCCTGCATCCTGTCTAAGAAATTGCGTTTTTTCGGTTTATCATCGTGCTTTTTCAATCCTTTTTTCAGGAAGTGGTAACACATATACGGCGTAAGGAATAAGGCTACCAAGAACGAAACTGCCAAAGCGATGCTAACGGTAATCGGTATCCATTGCACAAACTCCCTTGTTAGCCCAGTAAGTGTAAATGCCAACGGCAGGAACGATAGGACAATGGTTAGCGTAGCCGTAAAAATGGGAACCATTAACTGTGTGGCACTCTGCCAAGCGGCAGTCCAAGATGGTATTTTTTCGTCCACTTTCTCAATGTAGTTATCCACTACGATAATGGCATCATCTACTACCATCCCCAGTACAATAATCATTGCCGCCAAACTAACCTGGTGCATTTCAATACCAAGCAAATTGAGGATAGCGAATGTTACGGCAATAGTAACGGGTGCTGCAATGGCTGAAATGGTGGCAACCCTGAACGGCAGCAAAAGCATCACAACCAAGATAACGGCGGCAATTGCAATACCGAACTCAATAAAGAAATGCCCTAAGTTCATTTTGACCACTTCGGGTTGGTCAACAATAGTGTTGACCTGTACATCTGATGGCAGGATTTCTTTTACTTCAGCAACCTTTTGTGCTAAGGCATTACCCAAATCGACAATGTTCTGTCCGGGCTGCATTTCTACCGTCAGCATCATTACATCGTTTCCCGAAACTGTAATTTTACTTTTGAGATCTTCGTATTTTCTATCAATGTTGGCTATATCACGCAAGCGGATATTGCCGCCCTGTGGAGAACTATAGACAATCAGGTTCCCGATTTCATTTTCATTCTGATACTGTGAATCTGTGAAAATGAGGAAACGGTTTTTGCCAATCTCAATATCGCCACTCGGTATGGTAACATTCTGTTGACTTAATGTGTTTGCGATTTTGTTGATACCGAAACCATACTGTTTTAATACGTCTTCACGCAGGGTAATGAATATTTGCTGCTTCTGACCTCCGTATCGCTTGATTTTGGAAACCTGCGGAATGGTCTTAATACCGTCTTCCAGTTCGTCCAGATAGTTTTCCAACTGGGCGTAAGAACGACCAGGAGCAGATACGGCAATCATCTGAACGACCACATCGCCGAAGTCGCTGTTCACATACGGTCCCTGTACGCCCCGTGGCAAAGCCAAAGGCATATTTGTATCCAAACCGTGCTGTAAAGTATTCCAGAATTTTTTAGTGTCTTTTACATAATCCTGCAATTCGACCGTTACCACCACCTGCCCGGGCTTACTCTCTGAATGTGTTTTTTCTTTTTTGATTTCCTCGAAACCAAATAGGTATTGTTCCAGTTTGTCGGTTACTTCTTTTTCTATCTGTTCTTCGTCGGCTCCGGGATAGAAAGCCACGACAAGGCCCTGTCTAACTGTTACACGGGGGTCTTCACTTCTTGGCATCTTCATTAGTGAAATTAATCCGGCAAGTACCATAATAATAGTAATCGCTATTGGTACTTGCGGAAATTTCATTGCCGCTTCAATGAGGTTTATCTTTCTTTTCATAAATTATTCAGATTTTGGGGCTGATGCGGTTACGGATGCTGTTTGCGTTTTTACTTTCTGCCCGTCGTTCACGTTGTTTTGTCCGGCAAGGATAATTTTCTGGCTCTCGTTAAGACCATCGGTAATAATAACCTCATCGCCCATGATTTTGCCCACTGTAACCCTTGTCAGTTTAGCGGTGTTGTTTTTATCCACCACATACACGTGTGGGATTTTATCTACATTATTGATGATAGCAGTAAGCGGTACACGCACCTGCCTAACCTTTACCGGAACTCCTGCAAGTACTTCTGTAATCATTCCCGGCATTAGCACACCACCCGGATTGTCCAAGCGAACTTTCAGCGTGTAGGCTTTTGAAATTTCATCAGCTACGGGATTGATTATAGTGATTTTGCCAGTGAAATTGCGTTGCAGTGTAGGAATGTTTACGGCTACCTGCATTCCTTGTTTGAAGCTCCCGATTTCGCTTTCGGGTACGGCAAACTGTGCATATACCATATCTGTTTTTACAATGGTAAAGGCAGGAACGCCCGGTGCTGCCATACCGCCAACCTCGGCAGTTTTAACGGTTATAATACCATTGGTCGGTGAATGCAAACGGCTGTCGGTAATACGCTTGCGGTTGATTTTTTTATTGGCTTCCGCCTGCGCTACTTTAGTTTTGATGTCGATATAGTCCTTTTCGGGGAAACTTCCTTTTTTATACAATTCATCAAATCTTCTGAACGCATCCTGGCTCTGGTCTAAGCTGGCATTGGCAATCTGCAATGCAGCTTCGTACTCAGTGGCATCAATGCTTGCAAGGAACTGTCCTTTGCTGACACGTTGCCCCTCATTCACGCCCACGCTGTTTATCGTTCCGGGAACGGCAAAACTTACGGTGGTCATATTGTCGGGTACAATAGAACCCGAATAGGAAACGGATTGCTCGGTTTCCGAACTGCTGATAGTGGCCACGGTGACTACCGGAGGCTCATCTTTTAACTGTTTTTCTTCTTTTTGTTTGCAACTCTGTATCAATCCTGCTCCGATAAGGAAGATGGATAACAAACCAATTTTACTTGTTCTCATTATAATAACAACTTTAATTTTTAGTGATAATGCTTCTTCATTGCAAAATTGCCAACAGGTTTTGGGAACTTGGTTGCAAATACAAAACATCAATTATTAATAATGGCAAAGGTCGGGTTACAGCTAAGGCGCAGCTATACGAAATGACGGGTAAAAGTTGTGAAATTTACTTTTTTGATTTGGTGGTATCTACCTGAAACAAATAGAGCTACTGATGTTTCAGTAGCTCTGATGCTCGCATTAAAAAAATAGCAAAATGCCCGCGAATGGATTGAAAAAGCCTCAATGCGGGGTATGCTCTTCGTCCATCTGCATAGTAACGTTTTGCCCCTGTTCCTGCTTTAACTGCTTGAAATAGCTTGATGTAAAGCCGGTGTGTTTTTTCAACTGGTTGGAAAGGTATGCCTGACTGCTGTAACCCAGCACGTGGGCAATATCGGTCAGCGACATTTCGGTATGTACCAAAAGGTCTTTTACCTTTTCAATCTTCCGATGAATGATGTACTTTTCGAGTGTTATTCCCTCCACCGAAGAAAATAAGGCACTCAATGTATCGTAGTTCTTGTGCAGCTTACCACTGATTAAGGTTGTAAATTTGGTAGGAGTGCCGCTTTGCAGTTGCAACGTGATACCTTTCTCCACCAACTCTTTTATCCTGTTTATCGTCTTTTGGTTCTTGTCGTACATCAGTTCTAAGCCGATGCTTTTCAGCATCGTTTTTATGGCTCCCAACTTTTGCGAAAAGTCTGCCGTATCTTTTATGATGACTTGCCCCAGTTTTATATCCAAGACCTCAAAACCCAAAGCTGTTAATTCCTGTTCAAGAACATACGTACATCTATTGCACACCATTCCTTTTATTAATAGTGTCATAGCTTTTAAAGTGTATAAGTTCCTTTATTCAATAGTCAAAATTCTGCATTTGCCACCGACAAACTATTATGATATTCCGGCTTTGTTTTGTGAAATTTTATGAAATCGAGTGCTGCAACATTAAATATCATAAACTAAACAAGGAAAAGTACATAGCAGCTCCCGCTAATCTTACGGAATTTTGTAACAGACAACATCCGTATAAAATGAAGAATAAAAAGATTAACGAACATCAGGTTTTAAAGGTGCTTAAAGATTACAACACAGGCAAAAGCGGACTGGAGCTTTTTGAGAAATACGGCGTTTACGGCACTAACATTTTTGAACTGAAACACAAATACAAGGATTTGGGGATGGATATTCTTGTAGAACTGGTAAATTTAAACGAAGAAAACAGCAGGCTGAAAACAATGTATGCCGAATTGTGCATACAGCACCGGAAGCTCAAAGACCTGTTGAAAGAAGATTTCTGACAGGACAGTCGGAAACGATAAGCAACAATATAAAATACTATTACTATGACAAATGTAACGTACAAATATGCTACGGTTTTGGTAGCGATACAAAACCTACGCAGGAAGGTTATAATGTGGATTTCAATCTCGAAGAGAACTGTTTAATCTGTGGAGCCAACAAATATACTGTTGATGATTTTGAAATTGAGCAGGTCTATCGCTATGAGGGAGAAAGCAATCCAAGCGATGAGGCTACGGTGTATGGGATTGTATCGAAAGACGGATTAAAAGGCATTTTGGTTACGGCTTACGGAGCTTACACGGATAGTATGAGTACGGCAATGCTCCGCAAACTGGCACTAAAGAAAGATTGACAACTCCCATTATTATTTAAAATAAGGGCAAAGCAATCGTTTTGCCCTATGTATGATAAGGTTGTTATTGTATCGTAACACAAACATCTGCATTCATTGGATAGCTTTGGCATAGCAAAATTATTCCCTCTGCCATATCCTGTTCTGTTAATGCGCCGTTATGGAGCATCCTAACTTCTCCATCTGTTTTTAATGCCCAACAAGCCCCGCAGGTTCCGTTCTTACAGGAACTTGACACTTTGATATGATGCTCTTTCATCGCATCCAAAAGCGACTGCTTCGGCTGCACCTCAATGAGTGAAGTGCATTCATAGGTTTGTTTTTCATCATTTTCGTAATAATCCTCGTAATAGTTTACAATCACATCTTTGGCAATACCGTTCGTTTCCAAATCGCCCGGATCCAACGGAACCGGGTCAAAGTATTCCAAATGGATATGGTCTTTGGGAATGTTCAAACCAATTAAAGCATCCCGGTACAAATCCATCAGCCCATTTGGTCCACAGATGAAGTAATGGGCTGCCTGAACCTCGCCAACAAGTCTTTTAATAACCGAACGTAAAACAAGCAGATTAAACCTGCCTGCAACGTGGTTGATTTTGGTGGAAATAAAATCGGGTGCGGTAAAGGAATAACAAATATTCAGTTCTTGCGCTGCCTGCATCGCTTCCAATTCATTCCAAAATATGGTATCTTCCGGTGTTTTGTTACTGTACACCAGTAAGGGAATTTGGCTGCTGCTTTCAATACTTTTTAGCATTGAGAACAAAGGCGAAATGCCGCTACCACCTGCCAACAGTACGATTTGGGATTGGGTTGCTATCTGCTCTTCCAAGACAAAGCTGCCAAAGGGGGCTTCTATTTCCCAGGCTTCGATATGGTATGCATTATCCAGTATGTAATTGCTCATCTTGCCACCAGTAACCCTTTTGATAGTAATGGCAGGAAATTCGTCAGAAGGCACCGAACTGAACGAATACGAACGTATAAGTAGTTCGCCATTTATGGTAAGCCTGATGTTGAGATACTGACCGGGCAAGTAAGTAAATGCCTGCTGCTCCGTGTCAAAGTATAGGGTAATGGTATCTTCTGTTTCCTTTGTAATTTTATGTGTTCGCCACGTGTATTTCTTCATTCCTGGGTAGTTTCCTGTCTTGCATTGCTGATAAAAAGAAAACCTCTGCTTCTGTACACAAAGCGAGGTTTCATCAAGACTTCTATTTAAAAGTTTGCTGTTCTGACAATTATAGTCCGTTTTGCTTTTCCTGTTGTCTTTTGATGATTTCGAGCTTGTTTTTTCGTATCTGCTTAAAATGGGCAGATGTTAATCCTGTGTAAGTCATTAATTGCTCGGATAGTTCAGTTGGCTTCTGATAGCCCAACGCTTTAGCGATTTGTGACAACGATTGCTCGGTGTACACCAGTAACTCTTTTACCTTTTCGATAATACGCCTGATATAGATAATTTCAAGGCTTATATCGCATTTAACGAGAAACAGATTGTTCAACTGTTGATAATCCGTTTTAAGTTCGTTAGTAACCTGCACGGCAAACGGTGCAGATATACCTGTATCCAATCGGGTCTGAATTATCCGGTCTGCTACATTGCAAACTTTCGTCATTATGTCCGAACAGTCGCCTGAATTTTGTTTCTGTAACATAGCTTTTCATTTATGGAACGAGGTTTTTAACTGTTTCATACTTTGGTGTAGCTTTGGTAAAAATCCCGAAGATGTACCTGCGTACACTCTCCGGGACTGCCCAAAACTTATCCGCAGCATCCTGTTGAACAACTTGAAGCCTTTTCGCTGTCGTCGCCGCCAACTTTGTAGCCTGCTTTTTCAATAGCCTCAACCAACTCTTCTTTCACTTCATCGCTTTCAACCGAAACAGATAATTTTCCTGCTTCCAATTTTTCTACTTTAATGCCGTCAATGTCTTTGATTGCTCCGTTTACTCTTGACTGGCAATGTGCACTTTGCATATCTGGTATGCTTAATTCTACATTTTTCATTTTGAACTTATTTTTTATTGTTATACAAATTTCCGTATTAAACGGGGTGTTACTATTATGGTATTCCTTGTAAGATTTGTGATTTTTACTGATTTGGAAATCGCCGTGTTATTCCACGATTAGTTTGCCTTTCATATAGATGTAATGACCGGGAAACGAGCATAAGAAATCATATGAACCTTTAGTCGGAGCCGTAAAAGTAATTTCTGTGGTTTGCCCGCCGCCAATCATTTCTGTTTTAGCGATTACGGCGTTTTCCATTCCTTTAGGTATGTAGCCGTTGTCTTTAGCATCTATTGCAGCATTAGCAAAGGCATTAAAGTCCGTGCCCTGGGCAAGAATGACAACATTGTGTCCCATTGCCTCAATCGGCACTTTACCCACGTGCTTTAGGATGAGCTTTACGGTTTCGCCTGCTTTGGTTTTCAGTTCGGTTTTGTCGAACTTCATATCATCGCCGCCATTTATGGTAATTACGTTTTCGTTCCCTGTTTCTGCCGGGGCAACAGTTTCTTCTGTTACAGGCTTATTACTCTCCTGTGTGTTCTGTTCTTTTTGCTGATTGTTGTTACAGGCAGTAAATGCAATTACCGACAATGCTAACACTAACTTTTTCATTTCTATTTGAGATTTTATTTGTTATCTGATAGTGCAAATTTCAGTACAACAGGTTAGTTCCTTATTACGCTTTTCCGTGTTTGATTTGTGATATTTACTGATTTGGCAAGGCACAAAAAAAGAGTGTTTAAACAAACCCTCTTTTTTTACAATGATAATAACAGATTAAGCAGCTTTAATCATTTCTTCACAAGCCTGTGCACATTTTCTACACGCTTCAGCGCATTCTTTACAGTGCTCCATTCCCATATTTGCGTGTGCTTCGCACTCATCGGCGCAAGCATTGCAAATTTCGATGCACAGTTTACAAATTTCTTTGCTGAATTTACCATCAAGGCTCAGAACATTTGCTGCTGCCTGGCATATAGCTACGCATTCAAGATTAAGCTGAATACACTTTTTAAGATGTGCTACATCTTTCTCGTTTAAACACGCTACGGCACACTGATTACATAGAGCTATACAATTAAGGCAGGCTTCGATGCAAGATTGGAATTTTGTTTGTATCATAATCTTAAAATTTAAAAAATGTGAATAAATTAAGCGATATCACATAAATGTTAGACCTTAACACAAATGATTTCGTGTAAAATTCCTTGTTTAATTTGTAAGATTTACTGATTTGGGATTACGTGATATTTAAGGTATTATTTTACAAAGGTGAATATCACTTTTTGATTGCTATTCATACTTAGTGGACTTATCGGCTCTCTGATAAGAGCCAAGATTAATAATGTTACTTGCTAAAGTTGTAGCATACAATTCACGTTCTTTTAGTGCTACGGCTTCTTTTAGGACATTATACCTGTCTGGTAACTTATTTACATTACTATAATAGTCGAAAAGTATTGGATTATTTCTAAAATAAATTGTCCTCAATTGCTTCAGTTCAACTGTAATCAGTTCTTTGCTATCAATTGCAATAACATTTTGCGAGATGAGTTGGTAACATTTTATAAGTTCTTCTGAAATTACCAACTCTAATATCGTATTAATGCTTCCAAAAAAGCTAAAGAACCTGCTTCTTGATATTTCCGCAGCCGATATAATGTCAAATATTTTCAAGTCCTTTAAGCTCTTGCTCATTAAGACTGTCCTTACGTTTTTAATGGATTTGCGGACAAGGCTCGCATTCTTTATATCATTGTTCATCATTAGGAAATTCCCTCTGTATCGTTAGACCATAAACAAATCTACCTATAAGCTAAGGGCTTGAAAGTGCGATATGACTGCTAAGATTTGTAATTTTTACGGGTGTAGGGTAAAAAAAAACGGCAGTCCCAATTAAGGAACCACCGTCTTAGCAAACGCAATAAAGCTAAGTTCTACATTATTTTTTCAGTTTGTCAGCAGGCGGGTTATAATCAGCCAATTTCGTTACTTTTACGGTATCAACCCCTGTAATATCCCAAGTGATAGGTATCATTGTCATATACTCACATTTTGGGCACATATCGCCCTCTGAACCTACCATTTCTTTATGACCTGGGCAACCTGTAATCAGGTGTCCGTGGGCATCAATCAGTTCGCCTTTTTCATTCCTATTTTTGGCTGCAATTTTTTCGGCAGGCTTATCAACCACTTGTTCAGTTGCGTGGTCGTGTCCATCGCCCTCGGTGTGTGCGTGTCCGTCCTTTGCAGTTTTGGTATCGCCACCACAAGAGGCTAAGAAGATGGCTAAAGAGGCGAATGCACCTATCAATAATTTGTTCATTTTTATTTTTTTAGAGATTAAAACTTAATTATAAACAGTATTCAATTAGATTAATGATGATGATGGTGGTCGTGTCCTGACGGGTCTGCCTTTACAGTACACAACATCGAATTGTCGTGCTTGTGTTCAGGCGTTTCTAATTGTATAGTGACGTGATGGATGTTCAGGTGTTCCAGTGTGTGTTCGACTTTGCGGAGCAATGTTTCACTTTCCCCAATCGTCATTTTCCCATCCACAACCAAGTGGCAAGTAAGTGCATTCAAGCCGCTTGTAATCGTCCATATATGTAGGTCGTGCATACCGATAACACCATCCGTTTTCAGGATTTTTTCTGTTACCTTTTCGACCTCCACATTTTCCGGTGTTCCCTCCATCAGTATATGTACCGATGATTTGGTAACATAGTAACCGCTTCGCAATACCAGTATGGAAACGATAATACTTGCCAATGGGTCTGCCCATCCCCAACCGAAGAACATAATCAGTAAAGCTGCAATGATAGCACCTACCGAACCCAGCATATCGCTGATAACGTGAAGGTAGGCTCCACGCATATTGAGGTTTTCTTTTACATCAGCACCACGTATCATTATCCAGGCTACAAGTACATTAACCAGTAAGCCGATGAATGCCACAATGAGCATACCGCTTGATTGTATTTCCGGTGGGTTCTGAAAGCGTTCTATCGCTTCGTAAATAATATAGCCTGAAATCAGTATCAGCGTTGCGCCGTTGATAACTGCTGCAAGTATTTCAAATCGTTTGTAGCCATACGTCTTCCCGTAGTCAGCTACTTTACTGCTGAACTTAAATGCCATCAATGCAATGAATAATGATACTGCATCGCTCAACATATGCCCGGCATCGGCTAATAGAGCAAGGCTATTGGTCAGTAATCCGCCGATTACCTCTATTGCCATATAAGCAGTGATGATAATTAAGCTAATGGTCAGTGTCTTTTTATTTGCACTGTGCGAGTGGCTGTGCCCGTGGTCATGTCCCATATTTTCTTGAATTATTGTTTGTCTAATTGAGGCACTTCCATTCCAAAACCTTTGTACAGTCTTGTATAGTAATCTGAAAAAGCGTTTAAATGTGCCAAGGCGATTTTTGCCGTAAGAATAGGGTCGTTACCTGTAACATTGGTTGCCTCATCATGTAATCCATGTTCAAGTTCTACTTCAAGACCAATGCGAAATTCACTTAACGGTATTTTGTTCCAATCAATTTTCAACTGGTCGCCGATAGATTTAGCTTCTTCTGCTGTAAAATGTGCTTTCTTTTCCATTGTTATATTTAATTTTTGATTTGCTGTAGCAAATTTCACAGCAAAACATTTGTAATTAGTTCGTTATTCCTTGTTCCATTTGTAAGGTTTACTTCTTCCATTTCAAACGTAAACTGTTACTTACCACGCTAACACTACTTAGAGCCATCGCTGCACCTGCAATCATCGGGTTTAATAAAAAGCCATTAATGGGGTAAAGAATACCTGCGGCAATCGGAATACCAATAAGGTTATAGATGAACGCCCAAAACAGGTTTTGCTTAATGGTGGCTACTGTCTGCTTTGACAATCTAATCGACTGTGGTATTTTGGTCAGGTCTGATGAAATGATGGTCATTTTAGCCACGTCCATTGCGATATCCGAACCTTTGCCCATTGCTATACTTACGTCGGCTGTTGCCAGTGCGGTACTGTCATTGATACCATCCCCAACCATCGCTACCATTTTGCCTTGTGCTTGCAGTTCTTTTACAAAGTCTGCTTTGTGCTGTGGCAATACTTCTGCCTTATAATGCTTGATGCCTGTTTGTAATGCAATCGCTTTTGCGGTAGCTTCATTATCTCCGGTCAGCATATAAAGGTCTATGCCCATTTCCTGCATTTCTTTGATAGCTGCTACCGATGTTTCTTTGATTTTATCGGCAATAGCCACTACCGAAAGAGCTTGTTTGCTGTTCGCAAACCAAATAACGGTTTTAGACTGTGTGCCCCATTCGTCCGCCTGCTGTTGCAGTTGGTCGGCAATGGTAATATTGTTTTCGGCTAACAGCTTTTTATTACCTACATAGTAGGTATCGTTGTTGTAATCGGCTTTTGCGCCTTTACCTGTGATACTATCGAAGTTGGATAATGCAGTGGCGGAAACGCCTTCCAAATGTTTCACAACGGCTTCAGCTAATGGGTGCTCCGATTGCTTTTCAATACTCAATAAAACATCTTTAGTTGTATCATCATTGTTCAGCCATTGTATGCCAGTTACCTGTGGTCTTCCCTCGGTAATTGTTCCGGTTTTATCCAGTACGATAGCATTTATTTTTTTCGCTAATTCAAGACTTTCGGCATCTTTAATCAGGATGCCGTTTTCAGCACCTTTACCCACGCCTACCATAATAGCGGTCGGTGTAGCTAAGCCTAAAGCACAAGGACAAGCGATAACCAGTACGGTAACGGCTGCTAAAAGACCTTGCACTACGCCGTTGTCGCCTCCTAAGAAGTACCAAAGAATAAATGTAAGAATGGCAATGCTGATTACTACGGGAACGAAAATCCCTGCGATTTTATCTACCAGTTTTTGTACCGGAGCTTTACTCCCCTGTGCATCCTGTACCATTTTGATGATGTGGGCAAGCATTGTTTCTTTACCCACTTTTACCGCCTTAAATTGGAAGCTGCCTTTTTGGTTGATGGTTCCTGCAAATACTTTTTCGTTCTCTTTTTTCAGTACCGGAATAGGCTCGCCGCTTAGCATACTTTCATCTACATACGAGTTGCCCGATACGACCATTCCGTCCACTGCGATTTTTTCGCCCGGCTTAACCAAAATAATGTCGCCTGCGTTTACATCTTCGATAGCTTTTTGTCTTTCGGTTCCGTCAGCTTCTATCACTATAACCGTTTTCGGCTGTAAGCCCATCAGCTTTTTAATAGCTGATGAGGTGTTGCCTTTGGCTTTTTCTTCCAATAGCTTACCTAACAGGATGAATGCGATAATAACGGCTGCTGCTTCAAAATAGACGTGAGCGTGTAAACCCCTTTGATGCCAAAAGTCCATAAACAGCATATTGAACACGCTGAATATGTAAGCAATACCTGTACTCAATGCTACAAGCGTGTCCATATTGGCAGAACGATGTTTCGCCTGCTTCCACGCATTGATAAAAAAGTCTTTGCCTAACCAAAGCACTACCGGAGTGGAGAATGCCCACATTATTTCATTACCATAGGGCATATCCATAAAGAACATACCGATAATGACTACCGGGAGCGATAAGATTACCGCCCAAATGGTTTTGTTTTTAAGTTTTCTGAATTTTTCGGCGTGGATAGCTTCTAAGGTTTCCTGCTGCTTGTTCTCGTCTTCAAGTAAAAGGTCATAACCGCCGTCCTGCACCGCTTTTCTGATTTGCTCGGAATTGGTCATATTTGGCAGGAACTCGACGGTAAGATTGCCTGTACCGTAATTCACTTCGGCATTTACCACACCCGGAGCGTATTTAACCATACTTTCGGCACTGCCTGCACAGGATGCACAGGTCATACCTAAAACGGGATAGGATTGTTTAACGGTCGGAACGCCGTAGCCTAAATCTTTGATTGCTTTTACAGCTTCGCCTACTACCTCATTATCATTTACGGTAATAGCCGCTCTGCGGTTATTTAGCTCTACCTGATAGGTTTCTATGCCTTTTACCTGTGCAAGTCCTTTTTCAACGATTAATGCACAGTGCTCGCTTTCTACATCCTCTAAAGGAATGTATATTGTTTCATTATTTGTTGCCATATTTCGATTGCTTTATTTTCATAATGCAAAGGTGGCAACAATAAAGAGGACTGTTATTGTGAAATTCTGGGTTTGATTTGTAAGATTTACTTAAACCTTATCCAGTGGCTTGCGTTTGTCTTCCCGTATCTGCTTGAAATGGCTCGGTGTAAGCCCCGTTACTTTCTTAAACTGGTTGCTCAAATATGCCACGCTCGAATAATTCATACGGTCGGCAATCTCGCTCAACGACAGCTCATCGTACACCAACAGTTCTTTTATCTTTTCAACTTTCTGTGCGATAAAATACTTTTCGATAGTCGTACCCTCAATATCGGAAAACAGGTTGGAAAGGTAATTGTAATCGTGGTGAAGCGCATCGCTCAACACGTCCGAAAGATTGGTTTTCCCATCGTTGTCCTGATGATGCACCAGGTCAATGATAACGTTCTTTATTTTCTCTATCATCCGGCTCTTCTTGTCGTCGATGACCTGAAAGCCCAAAGGGTCTAAAGTAGTTTCCAATGCTTCACGCTCTGCCGTGGTTAAATCTTTTTTAAGGGTTATTTCGCCCAGTTTTATATTGTTAGCCGTTATGCCGAGCTTGTCGAGTTCGTTCTGAACTACGAGGATGCAACGGTTGCAGACCATATTTTTGATAAATAATGTACTCATATTTCGCTAAATCACAATTCATTTTATTCAATGATTATACAACTACAAATTTAAGATTAAAAATTTATTTGTTGTGAGCGGCTAAGGAGTGCAGATAAGAATAATTATTGTGGAAAATAGCCAAAATCTTCCCCGTTGTAGAGGAATGTTAACGGTTAAAATGATTTTAATTAATAACTTTTTATGTACTCTGATATTGATAACATAATCCTCTGTAGATACCCCAAAAACTAGGTCATTAAGTTTAATCATTCAATTTAGTGAATATGACACGAAGAAAATTTACCTCGAGGTTCAAGACCAAAGTGGTTCTGGAAGCCTTGAAATAGCGATATAGCCTTGCCTAACTTGCTCAGTATTACAAGATGCACCCTATCCGGATAATCGCATGGAAGCGCGATTTCCTCGATGGGGCCAATCAGGTGTTTGAATCGGGAAAGAAGGACGCCTTGCGCTGAGACCGCTCTCCAAACGCAGGAAAATGATACGCAAGGGGCATTCCAAGATGACCATTGCAAGGCAATGCAGAACATTGTCGGTCTATCGCCCGGGGCTGTATTACAGGCCAAGGGGCGAGAGGGAAATGAACCTGAGGCTCATGCGCGAGATTGACGGCACTAATTCCACCATCCCTTCAAGGGGGGCGAGGCGCATGCACATCTGGTGACAAAGAGGGTACAAGGTGAGCAGGAACTTGATCGACCGCCTCTAATACAGGGTAATGGGCCTCTGGGCCGTCCTTTCGGGAAAACACACATAGCGTATGGAATTAGGTGGATTATTTAAGCACGCTTTTATATCGACCATTGATTATTGTAACTTTGATAATCATAAACATTTATAACCATGCGGAATTACTTAGTAATAATTGGATCAACAATCATTCTTTTTTCTTGTAGCTATGATGATAATGTCTTTGTTGATGACAGGGACGAAGCTCTTTTCGGCCAATGGGAATATGAGGGCATTGATTCTGATACTGCAGTGGACATCAACGGGGATGGAACCGTGAACATTGACCTGTACAACACAAACGAAATCCACCAGTGTTTAAAGGACAACCTGACTTTTTTTACGGAAGGACCAATCGGAGAAAAAAACGAGTTTAGGCTTAATGAAAATGGTCTTTCTTGTGGTGAAGTTGACCCATATAGTACGGTGGAATCGGACAAATATGAATTGCTCAACAATGAAATTCTACACTTTGAGAACAGAAATGATATGAGGATCATGGAGTTTACCAAAAACCGACTTGTATTGGAACAGGATGATTTTTTGGATGATCAGGATGTCGTTATCACATATACTTTCAAACGTAGTTGATACGGATATTGAATAAGTGGGGCATAGACCATTAATGAATTTTATACCCTTACCACGGAGCCAGAAGTCCAATCGCTCCATTGCCCATCACTGTCCCGTACCCTTGCTTCATAAGGCTGGTCCAGATATTTCAATCTACTTTCACGGGGTTCGGTCTCCATTTCAAAATACCTGTCGACACCACTTCCCTTGGCTTCATTATAGTTCAACAGCTTAGTATCCCATCGGTTGTCCTGTCTGTTGAAAATACGGACCTCGACCTGTTCCAGGCTTGCCCGGTTATAGGCCTCCGAACAATTTATGCTAAAGCAAGTGTATATCCTCACTTGATAGTCACAACCATTAAGGCCACCGCAATTGATGTTGTGCTTTTCACCCTTGGCCGCAACGGTCGGCAATTTCAACATTTCGATGGATTCACTCTCGGTCTGAGACTGACCGGTGGAATTCTGCACCAAGAAATTGATCACAAAACTTTGATCCGTTTCGGGAAAGAACTGCATTGGTGCACTTCCATAATCCAGAGGAACAATCTCTCCCTCATTGTAGGTAATCCCCTTGTAATGTATGGTTCCTGCACTTGCCCCGGTAAAAGTGAATACCAATGTGTAGCCAACACTCTGGTCATGGCCCGAAGTAGCGTTGGTTATGGCGGTGATATCGAATGGGTCGTTGATGTACTTATCTTGGGCCGATTGGCTGATGTTGAGTGTGAACGGTTCCTGGTATATCTCATAATTCACGTTGACGTTGGCAGTCTTCTCCACATCGGAAGAGGAACGCACCGTAAAGGTCAGATTATGGTTCCCTTCACTGTTCCCGGTATATTTTCCGGAAAATGTGCCCACGGGCACGGTGAAACTTTCCCCAGCCGAATAAGTGTTGCCATTATACTGAAAAGAACCGTTATTGCCGCTGACGGAGAAATACATTTCATAGGTGTCCCCACCAATACCGATTTCGGAAATATTGAAATTCACATCGATTTCCTCCCCTGTGTATGCCTGTTGGGCAGTTCCGGAAGCTGTGAAATTATAGTCCTTGGCCGAAACGTCCACGGCGATGTTCACCGATTTTTCAAGCCCAGTGTCGTTCTTCGCATAAAAAGTCATGCTTACCGTCCCATCATCGGTTCCCTCAAAGCTCCAATTGAAATTGCCCTTTGGTACCCCATAGAGGTTCCCGGGACTCACCACATTGCCATTACTGTCCTTGATGGTGGCATTTCCGTTCATGCTGAAGCGCATGGTATAGTCGGAGGATCCCACGCTCTCGGAAATATTGAAGTTCAGGGAAGTGGTTTCCTCTACGGTAATATCCGAGCTTTGAATGCCCCCCGTAAAGGTGAAGTCGACCTGGTCAAAGGTAATGGTCGCATTGGATGTACGGGTAACGTCAGAACCTGATTTGACACTCAGTACAATACTGTGCTGCCCTGGTTCAAGGCCTGTATAGGTGATATTGTTTGATCCAGGGCCCATTGGGAAATTCTCCCCTGGTCCATAGGAAACCCCATTGACCAACATGGCTCCGTTCTGGCTCGATGAATAAAAGGCGGTATAGGTGTCGTTCGCTCCATCCGGGACTTCATCGATGTTAACGATGATACCAACGGGATTGTTTGAAAATTCGGTTGCCTTTGAAGGGGTCATGACAATACTGAAATCATTGTTGCCCACCACTACAGTGACCTGTTCTTCCAAAAGCTGACCATTACTGTCGCGCAATAAAAAGGAGATTTCATAGGTTCCTGCCTGCTGCCCTATAAAATCATAGGCAAAACTTCCCGGTGTAACGGTAAAATATTGACTGGGCGTTATCGGGGAATTCCCATTATAGAGTTGGCCATCCCCACCCGTAATGAAATAGTTCAGCTCGTAGGAAACCCCATCATAATCCCTTTTTTCGATAAGGCTCAGCGATATGGCCCCTCGTTGGTCCACCAATACCTCACTGTTGTTGGCAGAGGCACTGAAATCAAGTTCCAACTGTTTTGCATCCAGATCTATTTCGACGGGGCCGACCTCTTGCCCAAAATTGTCGGTCACAAGAAAACTGATCTGATGGCTCCCAAGGCTTTCCGGGGTATAGAAAAGGGAAAAGTTTCCAAGGTCGACAGGGTAGTCCGTATTGTTCTGGATATTGTTCCCGCCCGTCCCCATGACCTTGCCATTGCCCTCGGTTATGTTGTAGGAAATGAAATAATCGATATTGGAGGTATTTCCGCCGGATCTGATGTTGAAATTGAGCTGTGTCCTTTGGTTGACAAATACCTGGTTGCTCTCCGCATTGCCACTAAAAGTGAACGGAATATTGGCGATCTCGATTTCCACACTGTCCCTTTTCATCTGGCCGTTGCTGTCGCGAACATCAAAGTAGATCTTCCGTTGTCCGAGCACATTGTCCTTAAAGGTAAAATTGTAATTGCCCGGGAATATGGATCTAAAGGCCCCGGCGTCCATTACGCCCCCATTTTGGTCCCTAACGGTCCCACCACCCTCACTGCCCGGGGAAAAGGAATGTCCGATATTGTAGGTGACTTCACTTTCCCCGTCCTGTGTTTGGAGGTCGATGTTGATGGCGATGTTGGTGTCGAGTTCCACTTGGGTGGAAGCGCCCGTGGCCCGAAAGGTAAAGTTCAGGTTTCCCACATCGAGGACAAGTTCCCTTGTAATCGTAGCGCCATCGGGGGCCTTCGCCACCATGGTCAACTTGTGTTCGCCCAAGGTCTCAGGAAGGTATTCGAGGTCGCTGACCCCTTTGGGGAGCGCAAAGATATCCCCGGGATCATAGGCGGCATCACCAAAATAGACCTTGCCGGTCCCGTTTTCCAATTGGTAGGAAACCTCAAATTCCTGGTTTCCGTTGTTTGCGGGATCTTCGGTGTCCTTGTCCCTTAAAAGGGTCACACTTACGGGATTTTTGCTGTTGATGATAAATTGGTCGGTCCCTTTGCCCAATAAAAAGCCAAAACTTGCATATGTGGTATTATAGACCAGATCCAGTTCCTTTTCGATCTTGTTGGAGTCCCAAGCAAGGAACTTGACCTTATGTGCACCGGTATCGATTGGCATATAACGGAACGACACATCAAAATCCCCGATGGGAATGGTATCGTTCTGGTATATCGTATCATTCCCTATGGACAGGTAGTATCCCTTACCGTTTTCGATACGGTACTTCATATAATAGGAGGTCGTGGTGACCACTTTTTCCGGTTCCACGGAAAAATCCGTCTTGACCGCCTCAAAGACAAAACCATCGTTGTTGTGGTCTTCCGTAAGGGTAAAATCAAAGGAATCCTGGACGATGCCGTCAAAATCCTTACTGCATGCCAGAACAAACAAAAGGCTCAACAGAATTATGGAAACAAGGTGTAGTGGAGTAATTTTTTTCATAGTGTCCAGTTATGTTCAGAATAAAAAGTAACGCAGGCCGATCCCCACATAGGGATAAAAATTGCCGACATCCGAATTGATATGGTAATATTCATTGGCCTTTATCAATAGGGAAAGGTCGTTCCCTAGGATCATCTCCCATTCGACACCTGCATATATTCCATAGATGAACCTGCTCTTGCCATCTATCACGGCCCCGGTCTCCAGGGTATTGTTCCCGTTGTTGATCACTTCATATCCAATGACCCCGCCCCCACCTATATTCAATGCATATCTCCTGAAATTGGGTTGTTCCCAGACCTTGAAGAAACAGCCAGGCTGGACCGTGAAAATATTATAGGGGATATCATAATCCCCCTTGTCCTCCGCAATGGCGGCAAATATGCTCAACTGGGCATAGGTACTCCTGTCCAGATGGTAATTGTACGTTGCCATGATCCCGAAACCGTCCTCTGCATATCCACCGCTGAGACCCACGGAAGAGGCATAGTTCCCGCCCTGCTGCGCGGAAAGGGATATGGCCATAAACAAGAACGAAAAAAGCACCAATGATCTTCCCATAATCAAAATCGTTTAGGATTGTTTATAATGTCCCTGCCAATGGACATGGACAGGTTACGGTTTCCTCCCTCTTCATCGAGTTCCACCAAAAGTTCCTTTTTGTTGTCCAGGGAGAATTTCTTGAGTACGATGACAAAGTGGTTCTCGGTTCCCCCCTTTACGATCCTGGGGACCTTGTACTCGAACAGAAGACCGTTATTTTTATCAATCGGGATTTTCTGTTCGGAAGCGTTCCTGTACGAACTTTTGATGAAGCATTTGATAAAGTTGATATCGAGGTCGACCCCCTCCTTATTTTCCAGCCTGAACTGGATATAGAGCTCGTCGTTGTTATAGTAAACCCCTTTGAGCCACAGGAAGACATCGCCTTTCCGTGCAAAATAACGCGGGATCCACGCCTTATCGAACTGCATGTAATAACTCCTCAACCGATAGTACTCGATGGGGTCGTGGGCATAAAGGTCCGTGGTGGCCAATTCCAACACCGAGTCCTTCGGTATTTTCTCGATCTCTTGCATGGTCAACGAACGGGATTCCTCCGATTTTAGGGGAGAACCTATACTGGAATTAGGTTCTGGAACTTGAATGGACTTTGGTCCCTGATAGGAAATGGCCCTATCATCAATATTGGTCACCGCCATTTCGGGCCCAATGGTCCAAGTCAATTTTTTGGGGCGGGCATCCAGTTTCAGGATAAAATCAAAGAGGTTCCCGGATCTGGTGATGACCGTCAGGTTGGTATAGTTTTCCTTTTCGGTGGCCAGATCATCATAGTATACTTTTAGGATACGAGGGTTGAACCGGCTCCCGATCTCCTTTGGGAAGTCCACTGCAAATCCGATATCGCTCCCAATGATACTTTCGGCGATATCTTCCGGAAAGATCAAGATGGTCTTGAACTTTCTGGAAACCTCGATGGTATCACGGATTCCCTGCGCGGAAAGCCCATGGTCCATCAATAAAAAGAAAAGAAACAATAGTAGTTTTTTACCCATAGAGTGCCGTTTACGTTTTCAGGAAAACCTTGTACCCGTTGATCAACAATATTTCGTCGCGGTCCTTCCTTTTTTTATTGGAGAAGAACTTGCCGAATGCCCGTATCGCGTTTTCCGTCATGGGGAGGTCCATTCCATTGGACAGGTCCCTTGAGATGTCCCCCAAGGCACCCTCTTCCACATCGGCGTAGAATTCTGTGAGCAGTTTCCCCGCCCTTTCATTGTAGATACCGAGACCGCCATCCTCCTGGTCATATGCCTTCAGTGCAATTGGAAAATTCCCTATGTTCGAAATATCCATCAACAATCTGGACCCTTGGATGTTCACGGTGGCATAGACAAAGGTGTTCTTGGGGAAAATCCGATCGGCAACCCTGAGTTCTTCCCGTAAGATCAGGGTCACCCTACTGCCGGGAACGACGAATTGGTCCCTATATACCGTGGCCTTCGCCCTTATATCGGCCAAAAGGGCACTATGTTGTGAAACGCTTTCGTTCGGGGCCGAGAAATCCTGGCTTCCCGATCTGCGTTCCTCCCTTGCGCGCTGTAACATTTTTCGGTATTCGATGCGCTTTTCGGTCTCCGAAGGCCCGTTTGTGCCGGAAACATCCGTGTTGTTCGGGACAGTGCCCTCCAATCGCCCCGTTTCAGGTTTGGATAAGGAATTGCCATCGACCAATGAGAAATTTTCAAGGTCTTTCAGGATCTTTTCAAGGGAATCGTTCTCTTTCTCCCTGTCCACTATGTTTGCAGGCCCATCTTTTTTTTGGGATCTGTCCAATGAATCCTTGATCGACTCCTTATAGTAGGTGTTGGGATCTTTTATTTCCATCCCACTTGACCTATCCGGCAGGGAATCATTATAGCCATCGGTCATTCCTCCATCTTGGATGGCACCCTTCAATCCATTGAAACTGGTGGACAAAAAATATATAAGGAGCAGGATGGCAATGGGAAGGGCGAGGGCGAACCCTTTATGGTCCCTGATCCAGTCGTTCAATTTATGGGTGTTCAATGCCATAGTAAAATTTCTTTACCCGATAATCGAGATCTGAACGTACCGGGTTATGTTGTCATCAAATATCATTTGCGTAGGTCCCTGTTGTCCAATACATCGAAACGGACGATCTTAAGGCCGTTCAGATTATTGGGGGTTGATTTGGTCTCCATCAAATAGCCGGTCGTGACCAGGTTCCGATATTCGGTCTCGCCGTCCCTTTCAATTTTTTGCTTTCCGATGAACCTGAACCTGAACGGATAGGAAGAATAGTCAATGATGATACTGTCCTTCTCCAGTTCAATGGAATAGCCACTTTTGGCGATATCCTCGTAATAGTCCTGGTCCACCAAACGGTTATAGAGCCGCATGCCCGAACGATCGACCATGAAAAGCGCCTTTCCCTCGATATTCCTTTTTATGAACCCCAGGTCCGGCTCCAGGCCAAAGAAAAGTTCATGAAAAATCCCCACATGTCCCTCGCACAGTATATCGATGGCCCTTTTGTAGTCCTTGACCCTGACAGTGGCCAATTTCTGGCCGCTGTCCAAAAGGTAAAAGTTGTTCTTTGCACTTTCATTGACCCTATGGACAACATAGGTACAGCACAAAAAACTAAAGAGCATGAAAGTTAAAGATAGGACAACCAAGCGGTTGGATCTTTTCTCTGCCCTTGTAATATCGTTGAAAACCCTATAACCTTCGTTGAATTCCATATTTCTCATTGGATCAAAGTTCTTACACCTTTTGTAGTCCCACCTGTTTTTATATCAATGGCAGTTTGCGCGGCTTTTTTGGCATAGTGCTTGGTCTTTTCCTTCAATTGCCCGGCATTCACGTTCATTCCCTGTACGATAAAATTGGAAAGGGTGGGGGCCTTGAGATAGACGAACAGGTTCATCAGCATCAAAAGAGCACTGGTCAGGACCAGTCCCAGATTGGCCTCCGTACGCAACAAAAGGGAGTCGATGAGCTTTTCCATGATCTTGAGCATAAAATTGTCGATAAGGTGCAACATGGGGATCCAAAGGCAGACGGACATGAATTTCTGCAACCAGGCCTTCCACATGCCCGATAGGGCAGGGATGAAGGACAGCCCGATGTTTAGGGGGCCGAAAACGATGAGGACGAACAGATAGATCACGGACATGGCCTTTATCCCGATGAAGACCACGGTGGAAACAATGGAGGCGAAGGTGGTGATCCCGGAGGTCATCCCGCTCAAGATCAGGGATTCCAGCGCCGACCAGTCCATATCGAACAGGCTCCATGAGGAACCGATGTCCCCCATGGCCCTTGTCTGGGCATGGTATATCTTCAATTGCAGGATATCCCATGAGACATCGTTCCCTTTCAACGATTTTCCGATACCTTCATAGAATTGGAATATCGACCGGGCGAACACCTTGTACTTTAACAGGATGAACGCCAATGGAACCCATTTGAGGTAGGCGAAAAAATCGGCCCGGGTCTGTTCGTTCATGAACACCTTCAATGCGATGATGCCTATCCCGATATAGGCGAATTCCTGGCCAATGTCCATGATGGGATCCACCGCGTCAAAGGCATCCAGGATATATTGGTCAAAAAGTTCGTTCACCTCTTCCCGGATGCCCGCATCCGTCATATTTTGTGTCAGGGCCAGAAAGGTCATCGGTTCAGGTCTATCAATGTTCTTCGTATTTCCCTGCTGGCATCGAGCTGTTTTATTCGCTTGTTGTGTGCGATCAGACCGTCCAATACCCCGTTCAACTTAACGGTGATGTCGTTGATCTTCTTGAGACGTTCCTCGGGGTGCATGAGGGATCTCGTGTTCAGGATGGTCCTGCTCTGCTGGAAAAGGTCCTTTGTCCTCAACAGCGCATCAGTGGCAATGGCCAGGAATTCCTTGGACTCCTCGGACTCCAAATTCTTAAGGTTCCCGATGGTTTCCTGAGATGTCCTATAGGCTTCCAAGATCTTATCCTTTAATTCTGTGATGTTGGAGAGTTCCGTGGATTCCAGTACATAGTCCGGAGCGGTCTTCATGGCATCGAGTTCCTCTTTTAGGATTTCCCTTGACCTAGTGGTCTGATCGTTGTTCTTCTCCATCAGGTCGATTAACCGGTCCAATTTCCGGTTGGTGGTGGCCAATCGGTTTCCCAATGATCGAATCTGAATATGGATCTGGGCCAATTGGTTGTTCGCGATCCCGAGGGAACCATTGGTCGCTGCATCGGTTACGGGAATCTGGCCCAGGGCGACCAAGGGGACCAAATTGAATAGGTAGATGAGTTTTTTCATTTTTTCTGTGTTTTATGAGAAGGACCTAGGGAATAATCTTTGGCCGTCAGTTCCCAATTGTTATGGTTCTTTTTATGCAGTTCATTGATTCTGTGCGATTCCATCGGGTTGGTCTCATAAATGCATTTTTCCACCAATGAGGTTTCCACTCCGTAGACCTTCACCCTGTCCTTCCAACAAAAGGCCACTTCCCGATATTTCCGATCGAGCGGCAGATCCCTGTTCAGGGAAAGGATGGATTGCCTCTGTTTATCACTGAGACCCATCATTTCCTGGATGTTCTCGAAGGCGTTCTCAAAATCCCCCATGTCCAGGAAGACCTTGATATGGGAATTGACCACAATGGCATTCTTGATGACCTCGGAGGCGATAAAGTCATCCACTTTTTGGGAAATGAAGATGGGCTGGCCACCATATTTTCTGGCCATTCTGGACTGGCTGTTGAAATAATCCTCGAACTCTTTTCTGGAAAGGGCCTTCCATGCCTCATCGACCACCATCATCTTGTTGATGGCCAGTTTGTCCCTATCGAGGAGTTTTTTGTCAAAAATTTCCATGACCATCAGGGCGGTAATGGGGAACAACAGTTCATTGTCGATGAGTTTCCCCAGTTTGAAATAGACCAACCTTTCCCCGCCCAAACGGGCGATCCTTTCATCTTCTCGGTTCAACAACCTTTCCCTTGGTCCGCCCTTATAGTATTTCTCCAAAAGGAACAGAAAGACATCGGGGTCGAACACTTCCTTGGAAATCCTTTTTGCACCGACAAGGACCTTGAGATGTCCTTGGCAGTATTCATAAAAGGTATCGAACCGGAAATCGGTGTTCCCGGTCTCCCACATATGGGAATAATATCCGGGCAACAGGTTTTCAAGAACGGTATTCTTGACCTCGTGGGATATTGTATCCCTAGAAACGCCACGGTCGTCACCCGTTATCAATTTCAATAGGGTGACCAGGTTGATGACCTTGGCTTCGCTCAATGCCCTTGATCCATTGTCCTTTTCAATGGTGTCATATGCGTCCAACTTGAAGGGGTTGAAGGTAAAGGGGCGCTTGTCGTCATGTTCGATGATGGTCCCGCCGAACACCATTGTAATCCGTTCATAGGAATTGCCGTCCTCCATGATGATGGCCTCCGCCCCTTGACGGAGTTCCGAGGCAATGAAATGGTTGGCCACATAGGACTTGCCACCGCCGGATCCAGAGGCGATCAACATGCCGCGATTGAATATCCAATGGTTTCTCTCGGGTTCCCGGTAGACACTGACGGAAAGGGGCCTTCCACTGACCCTGTCGATCAACCGTAGACCATCGATTCCTTGCGAACCGTCACGATATTCGCCCTCAAAGTATACCAATGAGGCGGCCATATCGCTGGACATGGGCATGTACATATCCGATGGGAGGCCCACGGCATTCCCCGGGACCCCTGCGAAGAACAGGTTCTTTCGGTCAATGTTGTTTTCCTTGGCGTTGATCTTGAGCTTTTTGAAACCGTCCGCCACGGCACTGCACATTTTTCCATGGTTCCCATCTGCGCTGTTGAACCCCAAAACGTTCAAATGGTAAAAGACGATCTCCTTATGGTTCTCCAAGATGTCGGTATTGAACTCCCGGATCTGATCGGCATAGATCCCATTGCTGTCATCTTTCTTTCCATTGCCGAACTGATCGAAGCGCTTGGCCTTTTTCCTCAACCCCTTAAGGGCCCTTTCCTGTTCCGGGATATAGATGTACTGGTTGATGATGTGTTCATGGGGTATCTTGAACCCGATCGAAAACAGATTGCCAATCGGGAACCGGTTGTGCCGTGTCGTGAATTTTCCGTACAGTTCATAGGGCCCCAGATATTCCTTGGTGAACTGGTCCAGGTTCTCCACGGTAAAGAACCGGGCCTGTTTCTCCCCGATCCTGATGGAATTGTTGGAAAAGTCGATATCTGGCAGGTTTTTGTTGGATGCGGAGAGGCTAAAATATTTGGAATAGAGCCCATCATCGTTAAAAAGTCCATCATACTCCATTATTTCCGAACGGATAAGGCCCGATCCGTTCAATAGGTTCGAGACACTTTCCACCTTCGCCTCGAAATCCAACAAAAGATCCCGGTCAAGGAATTCTTTGGGAATTGTCCTGTCCAAAAAGAAATCCCTTTTTTTCGAGAGAAAGGAATTGACCTTGGTGGGGCCGTATTTGAAGTATCCCGTTGGCACCAAACTGATAAACAGGTAATGCTCGGCCCTTAGAAAAGGACGCTCCTCAAAATGCCGCTCATTGCCGATCTCCATAAAATCACCGTTCAACCGTTGCGGGATGGGGCCGTACCGTTCCTCAAAGAAATGGTCCTGTCGGTGCAGGATCATGTTGGGACCCAATATGTCGACGATATTGAAGAAGAGTCCGTTCAAGGTATTGTAATCCCTTTGGTCCAAAGTGAACACCTCTGGTAGCTCCAATCTCAAGGGAATGGTCAAACAACCCTTTTCCTTTGAAATGAGGGATTTCCTTTCATACCCATAAATGGGGAACACGTCCATCATATCGGCTATCCTTTCCATAGGGGCATATTTTTGTACGGTCGGGAAATCTTGATCTTGTCCGGTCTGGAGGTATCGGCCATCTTTTTGATGAACCCCCTGGCCCCGTAGGTCCTGGAATGGAACAAGAGGATGGCGAACATGGAAAATAGGGTACAGGTGGTTACCACTAGGGCCATGAACGTGGGGATGACCATCGATAAGATGAACCCAAGTGAGAGTACGCCAAGGCCTATATAGATGCAATGATTGATGTACCTGGCCTTGAGGCCGAGGAACAGGACCTCCTTCTGGAGTCCTTTCCGTATAAGGATAAACTTGTCTTCCATGAGGGCCTTTTTTAGGAACGCATGCTGTCCCCAACGGACAAAAGGATCCAGAAAATGGCAAGGCCAAGTATGACCTGTCCCACCTTTTTGGTCAGGTCGCTCTGTTGGTCCCTTAAGTAAAGGAATACCAATCCACCCAAAATGGTGGATGTCCCGGCAATGGTCTTGACGGCACTGATGACGATGTCAGCGATCCTGGAGAGGTCACGTTCCCCTTGTTGGAGTTCTTGGGTCAGTTCGTTCAATTGCCCAAAGGAATCATGTGGCAGGCAAAGGCCCAGCCCGATAAGGAGCAAGATTTTAAGTTTTCGGGTCGGGACCCTCTTTGTCCGTAACATCCCTGTTACGGATGATCTTGAATTTTTCATTTTCTGTGCGAGTTAAGGAATTGTTCAATGCTTCACTTGAAGAGCCTTTGTTTTTGAAAGCCTCCAGGAGTTTGGAGTTGTTCTCGACTTCATCCACCTGGCTGAGTATGGTTTCCAAATCGGCTTGTCCTTCTTGTGAATTATTTACAAATTTATTATTTAAATACAAATAATCATCATTTTCTTTGATTTTTTTGGTTTCCCCTTTCTTTTTTACCAACAGGACCCAGCCCACATATATGTAATACATGGCCGTAATGCCCAATGTTATTTTCCAGAAAAGGTTCAAATACAGTTTATTATAGTTTTTCTATCAGTTTCTCCAATTTGGCCCCGTTCTTATGGACGAATTCTTCCAGGACCTTCCTCAAGATCTCGTTCCGGTTGATCTTTTTTCCCATTTTATAGCCCAATCCAAGGGCCAGCCTTTCATAACCGGCGAGGCATTCCCCGCTCAAGGACATCTGGAACACATCTTTTTTGTCCCTATAAAACTCAGATTCAACGGTTTTATTGAATTCCTGCCAAATTCTTTCCTCGGATTTTGTCATTTTTTTCCGTTTGGCTGGACGGTTCGCGTTTTCCATGGGCCGTGCAACGGTTTCAGCCTTCGGGGTTTCGGCACCATCCGGATCTTTGCCCAACGGTACTTTCTTCTCAGGAGTTCCCGTTATGGCATCGTTGGTAAGATCGGCCGTTTCCCCAGTTTGATCGGTCTCCATTCCGGAGGATCTTTCCTTTTTTAACCTGTCCAACATGCCATCCGTTTTGTCCATGTCCATCGTTATGGCCTTTATCAGTTGGCCCGTATCTTTACTTTTTTTCATTTGTTCATTGCTTGATTTTTGGTCATTGTCTTTTGTAGCCATATTTGGTCCGTCCTAAAAAATCCCTCATTGAGGGTTTCATGGCCATATCAATTATTGGATAATTTAAGGACTTCCTCAAAAAAGTTCCTGATATCCCGTGGTCCCGTCTCCATTTGTTCCGGGATGGGATGGAGGGTGCTCCTGTACTGTTCCCGGTATATGGTCTTCTCCTTGACCACATGCTGCATGAAGGGAAGGCCTGCCGTCAGGACATCGCCCTTTAAGTTCGCGAACTTGTTCTTCTGGACTTCCCGATATTTGTTGAAGAAAAGATGGACCGATCGCAGTACCCGGTCCCCATTGTCCAAGAAGTTTTTCTTCAATGTCCTGTAGAAATTGAAGGTACTGTCGATTTCCAGCTCGTCATGGTCGAAGGGTATGAAGATATGTTCGACGAACATAAGGCCCTGTACCATTTCGAGGCTCAGGCTTCCCGGAAAGTCGATGATGATGTAGTCCACTTTTCCATAATGCTGCAGGATCTTCTCCTTAATGGTCCTTACCGTCACCCGGATTATCGGATATATCGGGATATTGTCTTCTTCGTTTTCGCCGATAAGGTCCAGTTCGCGCTGTCTTTTTTTGAAAATGGAGAACTGGGGGTCGTCCACATCCAAAAGGACGACCTTCTTTCCATAGGTATGGAACAGGTTGGTGGCCAACATGATGTTGAGGGTCGTTTTGCCCACGCCGCCTTTTTCTCCGGCGACTGAAATGATCTTTGTTTTCATATTGATATGTATTTAAGTGAGTAAAGGAATATTTGTATATAGGGTCAATTACATAGGCATTTGTTCAATGGTTTGGATATTTGTTGATATAAGTATTTGTATAATCATACAGTTGGATGATTGCTCATTTGGTGAAATGTTTATTTGTATAAATGAATAAATGAATAAATGAATAAATGAATAAATGAATAAATGAATATTTCAATATAGATGTCCAATGATGGTCCGTGTCAGTTTTCCATCGTTGCTTAAATTTTTGATTTGAACCCCGAAAGGGCTTCCAGTATATTGGACTCCAAGGCCTTGAAATTTTCTTGGATCCCTTCCTGATAGACGAGGTTTTCCCCGATATTGCGCTTCGGGATGAACTCATTGTCCGTGGCGATGATCCACATGGGATTGTAGCCCAAGGAATAATAGTACAGGATCAGTTTGAAGGTGGTAGGGGAGATCGTACCGCGTTCCACATTGGTCAAGGTCGAATAATCGACACCCAATCGCTCACACACATTTTTTCTTGAATAATGGGAATTGCGCTTGTCCGTGGTATCGTCCGCTTCGACCAGATCGTCCCGGATCTCCCTGAGCCTTTTTCCGATGTAATAAAAATCCTCCGCTTTCGCGTTCTTAAGTTCGTCGATATCCTTCATGTCTATAAATTTTGAACGGGGTAGGAGGAATAGGGTTCTTCCTCGAAAAGATCGGCCCCATCCCATAGGGCGGCCAGACTTTCCCCTTTGCTATTATCTTCCTTAAAAGTAGGTCTTTCCTGTGACCCGTCCATATCCTCGAACAGGTCTGGGCCGGACATTTGGTTGAAGTCCTCCAAAAATTCCAGGGCTATCTCCCTGTTTGCGTCCAGTGAAGACCCGATTTCATCCGTTATCTTATCGGGATCGAAGATCGAGGACTTGGGATGTTCCCCCTTGATCTTGAAATATTCGTCCTTGACCAGATCATCAATGTCCCCGAGTACCTTGTGGAAGGCCTCGTCCAGGACCCGTTCCATTTCCCGTTCCAAGAACATCCTTCCGACAAGGTTTTCCATGAAGGCCCTTATCTGGGAGCCATTGGCTTCCTTATTGTCGACCAACTGCCCCAGGTCCTTTAAATGATCGTACAGTTTCAGGTCACGGACCAAGGAAGTGAACTGCATTCGCTCCATCGGGCCATCGCAATTTTCCTTTGTGAAGCTCTCCAGGTAAACGTTATAGAATTCGATGTAATCGTTTTGGGCGAGATCAAGTAGGGCCACCTTGTCAAAAAAGCCGATATCCTCCATCAATGCCAGGCGTTCCCCTACCTTTTTGTCATGGTCCGGGGTCCTGAAGTCCCTGGTGATCGGAAGGGGGAATTTGTCCTGGTGTTTTTTTGCCTCCATGTTCGGTCTCAATAGGCCAAAGCACAGTTTTTGCTTGATGGGATGTTCAAAAGTATCGGCCACGATACCGCCAAAATATCCCGTTGACATCCCGGTTATCTTGCTCTTGGGCATCAGTTCCATCATTTGGGTGCCCATACTGGTGGTCGTGTCGTTCCTTGAGACCGTCCTGGACAGTTTTTCCTGGTGGATCTTCCCAAAAATGTCACTGATGCGCCGGGCCGTTTCCCCCTTGGCAGCACCGCTGAAGACGTTCGCACAGTTGTCAAAGATCACATCGGCCAGTTCCTTGCCGTAATCGGCGATGAGCTGGGAGACGCTTTGGATGCCAAGGACAGTGGCCACCAAATGGGACCTCCCCGTATCGATGATCTTTCTGAGGCCCATGATGAAGATCGTGGGCACCTCGTCAAGGATCACCCCCATGGGCCTGCCCCCGGGCCTGTTGACCACCTGAAGGGCCTTGTTGATGATAAGCCCGATGGGTGCGGCATAGATTTCCGATCGGTCCGGATTGTTCTGCACGCATACGATCTTGGGCCTGGATGTGCTGTTGATGTCCAATTGGAAATCATTGCCGGTCATCACATAGAATATCTCCTTGGTGGCGAGCATGGAGAGTGATATCTGGGCACTGGCGGTCTGACCGGCCAATTGTTGTCCAGCTTCCCGTTCCAATGCATCCTTGAAGGGGATCATCAGGTTACGGACTTCCATGTCCCTCAGGATAATGTCCAAGAGCACCTGTATATTGACCGTTGAAAGGATGATGACATGGGGGAGGGTACAGATGTTGGTCCCGGTCTCCTCCGCTTTCTTCTTCAGGTACCAGATGAGCCCCGAAACAAAACTGATGGCACTCCTTGAAAAGAAATCGTTCTGTTTGATCCATTCCTTATTGAGGTTCTTCATGATGATGGTGGCCGCATCCGAGGCATCGATCTGTGACTTCATCAAGTAGGGGCTAATGGGATTGTTCCGGTGGGTCCTTTCCGGATCATCGAAGGAAATGGTGTAAAACCCGGGTAGGGAACCCAACTGTTCCGGATCATCAGTGCCGAGTTGTTCCTTCTTTTTCAGCCAATGGTTATAGGCGATACGGGAAAGTGTATCGAACTTGAAGTCATAGATGAGCAAGGTGAACATTTTGCCGATAAGCTGCTCGATGATCTCTTCAAAAAGGGCAAACGACTTCCCACTTCCCGGTGTACCGATGATCAACAGGGCCCTAAAGAGGTTGACGAAGTTGACCCAGCCTTTTCTGATCTTTCCCTTGAAACGGTAGTCATAGGGAATGTTCACCGAATAGGGGGTATCGATCTCTTGTTCCATCTGCTGGAACGTCTCGTTCCCCTCATTGAAAGGGTCCTCTTTGGAAAGGTCGGTAAAGGAGAGCACTTGAAAGAGATGGACACTGCCCGATAGGGAAAACAGGAACCCCAGGAAATAGCACGGTACCGAAGACCAATACAAAACAATATTGGGAACCTTAAGGACATCACCGGCACCAAAGAATAAAATTCCAAGGGTCAGGTACGACACGCCCTTGGTATAGGTCTTTTCCGCTATCTTTTTGGGATGGTACAACATGACCGCAGCCACAATGGCCATGAGCAATAACAGTTTGCCCAGATACTTTTGGTGCAACGGCCCGAACTTCATAAAAAAACCATAGATCCATCGGAGTATCGGGCCATCGATCCCATGGTAGGCCAATAGCGCATAATGATCGATATAGCCGATCACCGCAAAAAGTGCCACGGAGAGGAACATGGCCGAATGTGCCAACCTTTTATCTTGCATGGAAGGGAAGAATATGGTCCATTATGGGATCAACCAAAGGTCTTTTCCCTCCATCCCTCCAAAGCGATGTCGGATGCCTCCTGAAAGGAAATCCCCTTCTCCCGTACCATTTCGATGGTAGTGTCCAACAGGACCTTTGATTGGTCCCGGATGAACTGGGTATATCCATCCCCCATTTGGAGGCGGTTCTTGAGTTCCATATCGTTCTCTTCGATAAGTGCATCCAGCAGTTCATAGTAGTATTGGTGGTCCTTCAACCCTTCCGATAGTTCTTCCATTATTTTCATTTGTTTAAATTTAAGTCAATACATTGATATTTGTTTATTACCCTTTCTATGGATATTGGTGTTTGATATGTCCCAAAAAACCCCTCTTTGAGGGTTTTATATTTTTAATTGTGCGATGTTCTCCTTTGATGTCTTTTTGTGCATAAGGTGCGCCGCAATGGCCCGAAAGGGGATCATATAGGAATACCGGAGCCCAAAATCGGCCAAGACCCCGGTTGGGCGTATTTCCTCTACGATGCCCTCATTGGGGGCGCCCTCCGGTCCGCTTTTGGTCTTGAGGACGATCTTGTCCCTTGGGCGTATCCTATCCGGATCCACGGTCCCAAGTTGTTCGTACCTTTCCTTCTTGCTGCTTTTCAGGTCGTCGTTCCAATCCTTGCCCAACGATTTCATGATCTTGGCCCTTACAGGAAGGTACAGTCCGCCCAAGGTGGTCAAAAATACCCGTAGTGCCTTGGCCATCTGTGGATCCAAGATGGTTGTGGATCTGGATTCCGGGATTGAAAATTCAAGAGCCAACTTGTCCGAAAAAAGGATGGTCTTGAACCCTTGGCCCTTTGGGAACGCATTACCGACCGAATCTTCGATCGTACGGGCATCATGGGCCATTTGACCGCGACGGTCCTTATGGTAGTGGATGTTCATCGATACCCTCTCCCGGTTGATCCTGTTCTCGATATAGACCCCTTTTGCCATGCCATTGATGAGCTTGGTGAAAACTTGGACATCAAATCGGTGTCCCGTGGCATCGTTGTCGAAAATGGACACGAGATGGATTCCTTTTCTTGAAAGAAAGGGGGTGATGAGCTCATAAAAGAAATCCAGTTTTTCGGTATAGACGTTCCCTCCAAAGGAAACATATAGATCACCCCTTTTTCCCTCAAGTTCATGGAAGGACAGCAGATCCACCCCGCTTTCCCCAAAAATGATCCGTTGGGCCCCTTCTTTCGGTGGATTGGAACTGAACAGAAAATGGTCCTTTCCGTTGAGCACCAAGCGGAATTTCTTGAGTTCCCCCGTATGCCTGTCCCTATAGGGCCTGTTGTACAGGATATAGTTCCTGGGGGTTCCCCCGATATCGAATTTTGGAAAGGCCACATTGGCGATCTTGCCTCCATTGTCGTTATGGTGGAAGGCATTAAAGATCCTGTCCCTAAAGGGATCGGATGCAAGGGTTTCCATCGCAATGCCCCTTTCCTTGGTCAGGTATATGGCATTCCGAATTGGTACTATGTTGTAATTTTCCTCCAAGGATTTTCTTTTGGTCTTTTTTTGGGGGACCTTTGGGCTTCGTGCAATATGTTCGTGGGCACTGTCAATGATTTCCAGGCCCTGTTCGACGGCCCTGTAAAAGTTCTCCTCCCTATTCTTTAGGAACGAAAAGAAAAGTCCCTTGTCCTCCGAGTCATTGCGGTTGAAATAGGGGATGGGGTCCCTTGAGGTCATCAGGACGATCCGGTCGCCCTCCTTGGCGAATTCCATTGATCCTGCACTTTTTTTGAGCAGTACATGGCCCGTGCGCAATAGATGGCCTCCAAAGTCCACTTCCCGGTTGATCTTGCCGATCAACCGTTTATAATATTCTGGGTCTTCTTTATAGCTGATGGTGTTCTTCATGATTGATAAGATTGAAAAAAGCCGATATATCGGAATATGCCGGCTTTTGTTCATCAAATGGACCTTTTGGCTCCCTATTTGCTCATGGCATTATGCTGTTTCTTTTTTTTTTCGTCCCCGACCACAACGGACCCTTGGTTTCCAGATTCTTTACATTGGCCTTTTCCGGGGATTTTGTAATGAACCTTTCTGCCCTTGGGCTATAGGTGACGTTATAGGTCTTCCTGCCCTTTTTGGTGGCGATGGAAATTTCCACGGTCTCTCCCTTGTTCATGGCATCGGCCTGCTGTTTGGTCAATTGCTGCCCATAGAAATAAGTATTCTCTGAAAGGGCGGTCTTCGTCCTGATGTCATTGAGCTTTGGCTCGTAATAGGCCAGCTTCGGGAACATTTCCCCATCCTTGGTCGCCCCATTGAAGACGATGGATCTACCGTCATTGACCATGGCCTCGAACTCTTCCTTGGAGAACTGGTGGTTATAGGCGGTGGCCTGGGCAAGGGTCACAGGCTGGTTCCTCTTGATCTGTACATCCAATTTGGACCCGCTCTGGGAACTGTACATCAATTGGACGGCCTTGACACTTTCCTTGAGTTCCCCTTCGTTGACATAGGTGGAGCGATGGATGTACTCCTCTCCCTTGACAAGGGCATCCTGTACGTTCTCGGGAAGCTTGTCAAAACTGATATAGGCGCCCTCCAATTTTTCCTTGGCCTCCCCATAGGCGAACCGTTGGGCGGGGGACCGCATTTTCTCAACATAGGGACTGGTCTCGTCAATGTTGAATTCCAGGCCTCCCTGGGTCTTGATCTTTAGGATGCTTTCCTCTTTGGAGAGGATTTCCCCTTTTTGCCAAATTTGGTTCACTTTTACGAAAACCCTTTCTACTTGTTTTTCCATTTTACTGAGTATTTAATTGTTAAGGAATATTGATTTTCGTACCTTTGCGGTACTTGTTGATATTCATTTATCGATGAGTTAAGGAATATTTCGGAAAGAGGGCGGGAGCGCTCTTTTTCCATTTTATAAAGCTATCCGGTAATCCTCCATCTGCACCTCCTTCCCCTTTAATGTAATACTTTGGTCCGATTCCCATTCCAAATGCCAATTGGCCATTTTGGGTTTGAGAATGTCCAATGTTTTGCCCAGATAGTTCTTATGATAGGACCAGACAAAATATTTGATGGCACCCACCTCAAGGGGCACCCTTATCGAAATACCGTCCCCTTCCTTCCCTACCACAATACTGTGGCGGTTGATGCGGAATTGGTCCAGGGCCTTGTTGTACTTTAAAAAACTTTTTGCCAATCCTTGGTTGAAGGCCTTTATGGAATTATAAAAGCGCAGAAAGGATTTTTCGTCCCCTACCTGGAACTTGACCTTTAGGTCCCCTTCACCAAGTTTCAACATGAAATTGGTGTCATCGATGAAGGAAATGAAACTGAGGTCCCGTAGATACCCTTCTATCTTTTTGCTACCGGTGAACGAGAGGATGATCTTTTTTACTTTGGTCAATTTGCGGATCTCGAACAAAATTTTGGTGGTCTCATAATTGATCTCCCCAAGGGCCATATAGACGGCATTGTCGAGTTGGAACTTCCTGTGAAAGGCTATGGCCTCCCTGGGATCCTTGAACACGACCAACCATTCGATTGTTTTGGGGATATTGGAATACCAAAGGGAATGTTTGGCATCGGATTCCCTATAGGGCCGGACCCCCTTGTCACTGTCCAGGAAATATCCGGCGGTCTCATTCTGGATATTGTAGAGGGGGAACAATGGCTCCCCTGAAGGAGCCTCATAGATACGGTCCTTAAAGACATCCGTTCCGGCAACATCGGAGTAAACCCCCTCCGACTTTCCCTTGAACGGCACCGCATAGGAATGGAAGTGGTTGAATTCCGTAGTAACCCTTTCCAGGCCGATATCCTTGGACATATCCAACATCAATTCCTTGGCCGCTGTCACCTGATGGTACCTTTGATCGACCTTGTCCCAAAGGGTTTCGCTTTTTTTTCCCTCTGTCCTGGAGACCTCTTCCAAGACAAGGTCCGAAGCGGACAGTTTGTTCTGGGGGCTCTCCACGTGGTAATATAAAAACCCTTTTTCGGTATGGATGACCACGCTGTAACAGCCGTTCCTTTTGAACAGGACATGGGTGGGTTCCCTTTTTACAGGTTCGTGACCGAAATGCCCGAACAGGGCGGCGAGGTCTATCAAATGGTCTTTGTCCAACCAACGGTCCAACATATGATTAAAAATCGTTTATTTGTAAATAATTAATAAGTTTGTAACTGACACCACAAATATATAAAAACTTTTCAAATGGCAATGGTTTTCAATAAAAAAGGTCTGAAACGGATATTGGGACATCTGATATCCTTTGGCAAGAAGGAGGTCCGGTACCTCATATTCCTTATCGTTGCCCTAACGGTACTTCTATTGGGCAAGGCCTTTTCCATGATGGAGGAGGATATCGGGGAACAGATGGTGGCCATGGACCGCTATGGTATGTCCCTCAGGGCCAATACAGGGAATGCCCCAATGGACAGCGTGGTCTCGGACAGGGAAAGGGAGCGGTTGCTCTTTGAAATAGAGGAAAGGATCGTAAAGTATCTTTTCCAGATCCCGGACTACACCTATATGTCCTCCCTGGAAACCTATTTCAGGTACAGTCCCGGACTGTTGGACGAAATCCCCTCGTGTACGCCCTTGGAAAAGGGGGACTATAGGTTGAGCAGTGCCTTTGGGTACCGTGTACATCCCATTTCCGGAAAAAGGAAAAAACACATGGGCCTGGATTTTGCCGCCCCCAGGGACAAACAGGTATATGCCACTGCATCGGGTACGGTGGTTTCAATCCTTCGTTCCAAAACGGGGTATGGTACCCACATCATCATCCGGCACCGTTTTGGTTTCAGGACCCTTTACGGGCACCTGACAAAGGTCTTGGTGGGCAAGGGGCAATTTGTCCAACAGCACGAATTGATCGGGACTGTGGGCAGTTCAGGGGATTCCACTGGATGCCATCTGCATTATGAGGTCAGCAAGAACAGCGAAAAGATCGATCCCATACCCTCATTGGACCTGAAGCGTAAGATCATACTTGAACTCATCGAACAATAATTATGGAGCCATTACAGGAAAACAGACGACCAGACCCATGGCAAAGGGCAAGAAAGCTCATGGCCAGATTATGGAACCTTAAGGAAAAGTTGTTGAACAGGGACTTTAGGGACTTTGCCACGTTGGAATATGAAAGGGTCCGCCCGGAGGACATCCAGGACATCCAAAGGCTCAAGTATCACAGGAACCTGGATATGGCCAAAACGGGGCATGCGGATGCTTCGTTGAACGGCCTGATTTCCTATCATCGGAAAAAAGAAGGGTTGGTGAAACTCGACCAAGGAGTGGTTGCCATGGGAACCATCAAGGTCAGTGAAAATGACGACCTCCTGGCCTCGATCCGGTTCGGGTACGACAGACATCGGAAAGCCCCCGTTATGGCCCTGAGGGACCATGATAACATTCCCATATGGAAACCACTGGATTGGCCGGAACTCTTGGGAAGATTGTCCAGCCTTCATCCAAAGGCAACGGACGGACTTGAGTTAGGACATTCCTTTTTTGCAAGGGACATCCAAAGGACCGTTCCATCCGATTTCGAATCCCTCGGTAAAATGTATGACCTCATTATCGAAAAGTCCTTTAGGTCCAATAAATACTTTGGGAACGGGGTATTGCCATTGGATGCAGGGGTATTGGAGCATCCCATGGAGCATCTGCACAGACCGATCCTGTTCCCAGCATCGATAAAAGGCCATGAAATCCTAAGGTTGACGGAGGCCAATGCACATTATCTTGTCTTCCAACCCTTTCTCAAGACCTCTGCGGATTTGCTGCACCTTACCCGTGAAGAAATCCAAGAAATGCTCCGGAACGAACGGGTCGATCGGATTGCCAAGCTCAGGTTCGGACTTGTCCTCGGCATCAGGGAGGGGCAGTTGTACATTGGTAAAAGGAACGGTGAAAAGACCCAGGGGATGGACTGGACAACTTTCAGGGAGGCCATGGAATCCCCTGCCCATAGTGCCAAGGTCAAGTACTACTTGGCCAAAAAGATCGTAAGGGAAAAGGACTTCGTGATCGAAAAGGGTGCGATCCGATTGGAAAGCGGTGGACGGACCGCTTATCTAAAAAGGCATTATATGGATGGCCGATGGCACTATGCCGAAACCGGCCGAAATAATCAAGAACTACATTTCAGGCCTGTCAATGGACCGGTCATGGGACACCTTCGGACCCATTTTTCGGATTCGGAAAATCTACAGATGGCATTGGATGCAATCAAAGAACAGAAACCGGACATAAGGAAAATCGAAAACACGCTAAATATATGAACCATGAAAACAAGAACAATCATCAGAACGGGCCAGTATGACCACTGGCAAAGGGAAATCGTAAGGGATGGATCGGGGACCCATTATGTACTTGTGGAGGGGGTGCCCCATCATACCACCAAAACGGGGGAACCTACATTTCCGTTACGAGACTTTGTGTTCCAGGATATGGGAAAATCGCCCACATTTGATGGCAATGATTACCCCTATGGATTCGATCCAATGCTATATAATCTGGAAAAGGAGCAGATCAAGAAACCCAAAGAACAGAACATGCTAAAACTATAGGTCATGAGATCCATCCTTGGCAATAGCGGCCCGGACCGCAGACCAGTTGTTTTGGCCAGGATCCAATTGGACAGGGCCAAAGAACCTGAACGTGGTAACAATCTCCATTGACCTTGATGCGTCGGCATTAACATTTAAAAGAACATAACACTATGGCATTATAACCTTAAAGCAGGGGAACAATCCCTGCAGGGCCGGCCTTAATGGACGGTCCAAAAAATTCCTTAACTCACGATCTATGAAATACTCAAAAAAGAAATATCTGGACTTTATGGTCCGGACCATTGACGCATTGCGAAATTCGGACACCCTCGGGCATACGTTCATCAACAATCCAGGGTTCGGCAACATTTTCGACATCCTCAAAAATGAAAAATACCGGGAACGGTTTTTAGGTGCATTGAACCAATATGTGGGCGATACGTATACGGATACCCTTGTGGACAGCCTAAAAAAGGGCTCACTGAACTCGTTCTATACCCCAGTGCCCGTAATCCGGGCCATGATGGAATTTTTGGCCGGGATACCCGACTTTTCCCCAGGGACCATTTTGGAGCCCAGTGCGGGGAACGGGTTGATCATCAGGGAACTGTTGCACCGATATCCCAAGGCCAGGGTCACGGCCTTTGAAAAGGAGATCCTGACCGCACGGATCTTGGAACATAATTTCAAGCACAGGGACAATGTTCGGGTGTTCGGCATCCCATTTGAGGGTATTGGCCAGAGCGATGCCACCAAAAGTTATGATCTGGTCATCAGCAACATCCCCTTTGGTGCCAACAAGGTCTTCGATCCCGACCTTGCAGGCCATCCGTTAAGGGACGGGCTTACCAGCAATGTCCATAGCTACTTTGTCCATAAAAGTCTGGCATTGGCCAAACCAGAGGGATTGGTGGTATTGATATGTACCAAGAATTTCCTTGATAAGGCAAAATATGGGCAAATCCGTGAAGATGTCATTAAGGACAATGATTTTTTGGGTGGGGTCAGGTTGCCGGACAATGCCTTTGAGCAGGAAAACACCTCGGTGATCGCCGATATCCTGGTCTTCCAAAAAAGCCGTGCCAAGAACCCATCCTTGGAACAGGGGGAAAGGAACCGACTTTTCATGGGAACGGCAAAGGTCAATCTTGAAGGCAACGAAATCCAAATGAATGCCTATTTTGATGCCCATCCCGAAAATATCCTGGGGACCATGGAACCGGGAGGGCTTTATGATCGTTCCGATTATACCGTAAAGAACCCCAATAATATTGCCACTATCGAACCCGCCATAAGGGAAGCCTTGTTGACCTTAAGGTCATCGATTACCAAATCAAGGACAGTAACGGAGAAAAAAACGGATATGGCCGCTGTGCCTAGAAACCCTCAACAGTCATATGAAGGCCCATTAAGACCGGGCAGCCTAATCGTAGCGGAACAAAAAATTGCAAAGATTACCGATTCCGGCCAGTATTACTACCTGAAGACCAAACCGGCCGAGTTCGATAAACTGACCAAGATCATCTCCCTACGGGACACCTATGTAAAGCTGTTGGATCCCAAGGTCGTAGATGGACAGAAAATCTGGGAGGACCTGAACTATCAATACGACGTGTTCCTTTTCCAATACGGGAACCTGAACGACAAGGCCAATTACCATTTAGTGACCCTAGATGTCCAGGGACCTTTGATACTGGCATTGGAAAGCCCTGAACAAGGGACTTTTGCCAAGGGCCAATTTCTTTTGACCCCCTGGGCCCCACAAGTGGAAGAAAGCCCCGAACGGTTGACCCTACAGGATGCCATTTATTTTTCCCTGAACCGGTACAATCGGATCGATATCGATGCCATTGCCGGGCTTACGGACAAGCCGAATGAAACCGTGATCAGGGAATCCCTTTCCAAGGGCCTGTTGTTCATCGACCCGACCGAAGATGGGTGCAGGCTTGCCCCAAAATATCTGTTTGTGTCCGGTGTCATCCATAAAAAGATACAATGGTACCGGAACAACGATTTTGGGGAGTTCCGTTCCTTTGTGGACAGGGACATCCTCTCCCGGTCCATTTTGGAACTGGAAAAGGTCAACCCGCCGATTACCCCGTTCGAGGATCTCGATGTCAAGATCCATGAGCCCTGGTTTCCCATTGAGGTGACCCAATCCTTTATTTTCGACACCTATGGTACATTGGCACACATAAGCTACAATGAGACCACTTCAAAATACATGGTCAAGATCGAAAAATACGACTATGCGAGCGTCAAAAAGTTTTACGTCAGTTCCGAACACCGATACTACGGTTTCAAGGACATCCTGGAAGGTGCCCTGAACTCGACCATACCCTATATATCAAAAGGGTCCGGGGATTTTAAAAGGACCGACAAGACCAAGATGCAGGAGGTGAACATAAAGTTTGAGATCCTATACAGGGAATTCAACGAATATGTGATCGGGAACAGTGAACTCAAAAAGTCGTTGGAGTTCCAATTTTATTCCATTTATGATGCCAAGATCATGCCCAAATATGATGGGAGCTATCTGGAGTTCCAGGGATTGAGACACTTTGAACCCTACAGTAGTCAAAAAGACACCGTGGCCGGGATCATCATCAACCAAGGTCTCCTGGTCAATAAGGAGGTCGGTTTCGGAAAGACCCTGGATATGGCACTTTCCACCGAAAAACTCCGTGAACTCGGCCTGTCCAAAAGGACGGTGATCATCGGCCTGAGATCGACGGTGGTACAGTTGGAAAAGGAGTTCCGCAATGCCTTTCCCCAAATGAAACTGTTGGTGGCCAACGACAGGGAGGTGGCGGGACTCCAGAAAAGGAACGCCTTTTTTGCCAAGGTCGTCTCCCAACGTCCCGATGTGGTATTGATGAGCCACGATACCTTCAAGTTCATACCCCAGTCCCCCGAGATCATCAAGGAAATCATCCAAGAGGAACTGGACAATCTGGAAAAGGACCTGGGAGTGATCTATGAGAACAAGTACGATATCAATAAAAGGGTACTGAAGGGGCTGGAGATACGAAAGGAAAACCTGGAGGCACAGCTCCAGAACATTTACCACCAGATCGAAAAAGGAAAGGACAGGATATTGACCTTTGACCAATTGGGATTTGAGCATATCATGGTCGACGAGTCCCATAAGTTCAAGAACCTGATGTACACCACCAGGCATTCCAGGGTGGCAGGCCTGAACACCAGTACCGGATCTGAAAGGAGCAAAAACCTGTACACGGCGATCAGGACCCTCCAAAGATCCAGAGGGAAAGACTTTCAGGCCACTTTTCTATCGGGCACGCCCATCTCCAATTCCATAACCGAGGTGTACGTCCTGTTCAAGTACCTGATCCCGGAAAGGCTCAAGGAAATGAACATAGCCTCCTTTGACCAATGGGCCCAGGTTTTCGCCAATAAATCCTATGAGTTCGAGCCCACGGTCTCGGGGGACTATAAGGTCCGTGAGCGGTTCCGCTCCTTCAAGAAGATGAAATTGCTGTCCACCCTGTACAATGAAATTTCCATCATCGTCAACGCACGGACCCACCATATCGATCGGCCCAAAGCGGTGATGGATGTACATACCATCAAGCCCACCGAGGGCCAATTGGCCTATTTTGAACAAATAAAGACCTTTCTTGGAACAGGGAACAGTGACCATCTGTATGGCAACAAGACCTATACCGAGGATCAAAAGGGGGCACTTTCCCTGATTGCGCTGCACCATATGCGGCATGCCTCCATCGATCCCAGATTGCTCAACCCCGATCTGGAGGATCCCGGGGAGGCCAAATTGCGAATCATCGCCCGTGAGGTCTATCGGACCTATACCGAGAGCAACGATTTTAAAGGTACCCAGGCGATTTTTTCCGATCTGGGCACCCCAAAGGACACCTTTAACGTTTATTCGGAGATCAAGCGGATCTTGACCGAGGAATTTGATGTCCCGTCCGAAGAGGTGGTGTTCATCCACGATTTCAAGACCGATGGAAAAAGGCTCCAATGCTTTGATGACCTGAACTCCGGCAAGTACCGTATCATCATTGGCTCCACGGAAAAATTGGGAACAGGAACCAATATCCAGCGAAGGATGGTCAGGATCCACCATGTCGATATTCCCCATCGGCCCACGGACGTGGACCAGCGTAACGGAAGGGGCGCAAGGAAAGGGAATGAAATGGCCAAAAAATATTGGGACAATAAGGTCACCATCTCCTTTTATATCGTCGAGAACTCCACCGATGCCCTGATGCTCAATAATGTCAATACCAAAAAGAACTTTATCGAACAGATCACCAATGGAACCATCCAGTTCAACAGACTGGACATGGGCCCAGTGGACGACAACGGGTCCATCGATTACAAGACCCTGTTGGCCGTGGCCAAGAACGACCCGCTCTTTCTGGAAAAGGAACAACTGGGCAAGAGGCTGGAAGAGCTTCAACTGGAACGATCCATCTTCAAGCGTAACAGGCTTGAAGCGGAGAACAACATCCGGTTCCATTCCAGGGAGAGGGAAAAGGTATCGAAGAACATTGAAAAGCTCGAAAGGGACCTGCCGATATGGCAATTGATGGAAAGCAAGGAAACTTATTATGGACTTGTCAGGGATGCTATGGAGCTTCCATCAAATGCCCAGGATACGGATATTGGACAGGCCATTATCGATTTTTTTCAGAAGCACAATGGCATGGCTTCGGAACACCAGGTCCTAAAGATGGATGGGGCGAGGCTGTGCATCAGGATAGAGGATGTGGAGACCCATTCCCTATTTGTCCGGACCGACAATGCGACCTATGGACATGGGGCCAGACGAATCGTTACGAACCCCAAGAGTGTTGCCGATTACATGTACAATGCCCTTTCCAAGGTTCCCCGGTCAATTAAGGACCAAAAGGAACTGGCCCTTGACCATGGACACCACATTACCGCCAACCAAAAGATCTTGGACCTTGATTTTGATAAATCGGACGAACTCAAGGAGGTGGAAACAAGAATGGAACAGATCAACGATGAACTGGACAAAAAGTTCGATGTGGATATTACTGATAAGGAAAAAGAACCTGAAAAATCGGTAATCTCCCATTCGGAGTCCTTGGATGTAGGGACGGGCCGATCATTATGAACCGTTGCCAAGGCCATGGTTCCAATTTTATACCCTCGGGTACAATACCAAATGGTAAAAAAGCCTTCATGGAAAATTATTGTAACAAATATTTGCTAAATTTGTTACAAAATAAACCAGTGGAGAGTATCGAATCCAAAATAAAGAAAAGTATTTCCAGGAAGAAACGGGGAGAGCTATTGTTCCCTGACGACTTTCGGGGGCTGGGTTCATCCGAAGCGGTACGTTTGGCCCTCCATAGATTGGAAAAGGAAGGTTATGTACAAAGGGTGGCCCAGGGAATCTATGCGCGTCCCAAAATAAGCAAATATGCAGGGGAGGTATTGCCAACGGCGGAGGAAATCGCAATGGCCATAGCCAAAAGGGACAAGATTAGGTTGGTGCCCACCGGGGCATATGCCCTAAGTGCGCTGGGGCTCAGTACACAAGTGCCCATGAAACTTGTCTTTCTTACCGATGGAGCCCCCAGGGAAATAAAACTGGGCAAACGAAGTATAAAACTGAAGAAGACCACCCCCAAGAATCTATCGGCCAAGGGCGGGATAAGCAGATTGGTGATACAGGCCCTCCGTGAAATTGGAAAGGACAGATTAACGGAAGAGGAGGAAGCAAAAATCATGGCCCTTTTGAAAAAAGAAGACCAAAAGGACCTGCTCCATGATATAGAACTGGCACCGGTATGGATACAGAAAATTATGGAAAAGAGCTTGGACAATGGATAAAACCACATTTTACAACATCCCCAAAGAGGATAAACTGGCCATCTATCAAAATGTAGGGAACAGAACGGGAGTGCCCGATTTTGCAGTTGAAAAGGACTGGTGGGTCGTCCATACATTGAGGACGATCTTTGAAATGGGAATAGGTGAACATTTGGTGTTCAAGGGCGGGACATCCTTGAGCAAGGCATGGAAACAGATAGAACGGTTCAGCGAGGATATTGACCTCGCCGTTGACCGTAGTTTTTTTGGGTATTCCGGGGAACTATCAAAAAAACAGCTCACGAAACTCAGGAAAGAAACAAGTTCCTATATTTCAGGGGAATTCTACCCTGAACTGCAAAGACGGTTCACGGAGAACGGATTCAATGATGTCGGTTTCAATATCGTTCCCGCCGAATCAAGCGACCAAGATCCACGTATCATAGAAATCTACTATCCCCATATCACCAAATCCCCCGGATACATACAGCCAAGGATTCAGGTCGAGATCGGTTGCCGTTCCCTAAGGGAACCTTTTAGCCCCAAACCGATAAGTTCCTTTGTGGATGAACAATATCCCGATGCCGAATTCATGGAGCCTCCGGTGATGGTCCCATCCGTAACGCCCGAAAGGACTTTTTTGGAAAAACTGTTCCTTTTGCACGAGGAATTCCAACGTCCCAAGGAAAAGATAAGGGTGGACAGGCTTAGCCGCCACCTTTATGATATCTATCAATTGGCGAAAACGGAATTTGCGACCAATGCCATCCATGACATAGGATTATATGAAACCATTGTCAGCCACAGATATGTGTTCACAAGACTTGGCGGGGTGGATTATAACCTGCACCAACCCCAGACTATACAGCCCATCCCGCCATCGGATCTCGAAGAAGCTTGGCAGGCCGATTATAGGACAATGCAGGAACAGATGATTTATGGGGATTCCCCGACGTACAAAGATCTGATACAAGGAATCCATGGTTTTTTAGAAAAGATGAATGCCTTGGATTGGAAAATAAAATTGGAATTTTCCCCTCCCAAAAAATAAGAACAGAATGGGCAGGATTACCATAATGAAGTATTTTTTATGCTGTCATCCCTGTTCCTGCGGAAGTTGAAGACCCTTCCCTTCGGTCCGGGCGTTCAACCCCCTCGGAACCGGGCATAAAAGCAAGCGGGCGAAAAAACGCCCACTTGCATTTATCTTCCCACCGCTCGGATCATTCTTTTCCCTACCCATAAAATGGGACAACGACCCCTGTCGACCCATGGATGCTGTCATGGGACATGGCACCCTGACGGGTGCTTTTTTGTGGAAAGGGAGGAAGAAGAAAAGGGTGGATATTTCCTCGGATTATCCTGCCCTACCCACCCCCTGATCGTATATTTACAATAGTTAATCAATTGTAAAACAGTTAAATACATCGTTTATGAACCAATTTTTTTCATCCCTTGAAAAAACGGGGGTACGACAGTTGGGGCTGAGCATCACCTTTTCCGATGGAGAAGTATCGGTGTCCGTACTGCCCAAGAGCCATGCCGATGACAAGGGACTGAAATCCCTAAGACCATTGAGCCTACGAGCAAGCGTTGAGGAAATGGACAACAAGTTCTTCGAGGCCGTCCAAAGACCATTGGAGCGCACAAAGACCATGTTCGACAGCGTGGAGGCCTATGAGGCATCCCTGAAGGCTTCCGAGGGCAGAACGGCAAAGGCCAAGAAACAAAAGGAATCTTTGGGCAAGAAGACCACCGCCTTGCAGAACCTTATCAAGGAAAAGGACTTCAACCCGATGAAAGACCATGAGAGGGCGATCAAGGCTGCCAAGGAGATCTTGGCTATTGACCCCGAGAACAAAGAGGCCAAAAAGGTCTTGGAGCAGATGTCCCAATATGAATCACCAAACCTTTTCCAAGATGCAGATCGCTAACATAACACGAAAGTACCTTTTCCTGAACGGTAACAGGGAAAAGATCGAACTGGAGGATATCGACCCCGAAATGGGACATGAAAGGATCATGGAGCATTATTCCGCACTATATCCCGAACTGACCAATGCCAATGTCATGGACAAGGGCATTATCGATGGGTTCCATGAGGTGCACTTCCAATTATTGGCGGGAACCAAAGGTTGATGATATGAACGTGGATGAATTTTTAAACAAGGGAAAATGTACAACACCATCAAAGACCATCACCTCACGGGAACTCACGGAGTTTCACAACGACCTGTTCAGGGCGTTCCAACAGGACAGCCACCGTACAGGGACAAGGCGGATGAAGGCATTGTCAAAAAGAACGGACTGCTTCCTGACGTGAATGTATGGCCCATTGCCATGAACGATATATCGGAAAAGTATTCAGGGGACGGACTTCGCCAATTGGCAGGGCTGATGGTGGAGGTTACCCGAAAGTTCACGGGGAGCATCAATTCTTGGAGGTTCGATGAAAGGGACAGTCTGCAAGACCTTATTCTCAGATGTGCGAACAGGCTCAGGGACAGGGCAAGGGTCGATCTTATCGATGTATGTCGCAATTGCGATGGGGAGTTGGAACTTGACCTGAAACGGTACATAGGGAACAAGGGCAATATCTACTGTATCAACCTAAAGCCATTGTACGGGATGAAGCGCAAGAACAGAAAATTGTTCGATATACTCCTATCCTTTATCAAGGGACTTCCCTTTGATTCGATCTTTGATACGTGCGAGGACAGGATCGATTGGATATGGACTTTTTTGATCGAGGAAATGGAATATTGCAGGGAAGCCCACAATGAGGATTATGGGGAGAGATTGAAAGGTTCAGTTGATTTCCTGAGTCGCTACGAAAGGAAATACAACGACTTTCAAGTAAGGGACTGGAAATCCAGATTGGAAAGCTACAGACCCAAAAGGGAGGTGTACAAGAAACTAAAGGAACTCCTTTTGGCCTCGGAAAGATTGGATTTTCAGGTGGTACAACGGATCTCCGTCCGTGATGGATATGAGAGCATGGTCGATTTTTACCATACGTTCTTGATAACCGATGATGACGAGAGCGAATTTACCCGATCGTACATCAATATGCTCAATGATTGCTCCAACGAGTACGACCTGCTCTCCACCTATGCCCATGCGACTGTTAGCAATGATGGGATGGGGGCATTTGAGGAAGGACTGGAGGAAAAACTGAAGGAAGTGGAAAACTTTATTTGTGAACTGAACGAACTGATAGAACGGATTTGATATGGAAAAGATCATGGAATTGGACATGGACGATCATTTGGTGCCGAGATTTGCATTGATAGGCTATGCCAGTACACCAAGTCATTACAATACGGAGCATTATTTTGCCTACCATAGGATAGTTGGGGAATGTCTTACAGCGGGGATGCCCTTGACCAAGGATACCGCACGGAACCTCTTCAGGTGCTTGGAAGGGGAATTGATAAAATTTTCCTTTAAGGGATTGTTGCCCAAGAATCTGGTACACATTGATTTCAAGGGGGAACTCCATTTGATATGGATCGTCCATCCAAAACGGCACACCCTGTATTTTGATGAAAGGATGGGCATTCCGATAGGACAGTACCCCCTCCCCAAACTGGTCTTTTCGTTGAAAGGGAACACTCTGAACGTATTCGCCCTAAAGCGGAGCGATGTCCTTGACGGAGATACAGGGTTATACCATGCCCCCTTGCCCAATGTCAATGCACGGGGCAGGGTCTGCATGGGCAATGTTTCCATGGACTATAACGGGTTCGAGCATTATGAGGACATCATGGGGTTTATGGAAAAACAGTTCTTTTCCTCGGTTTTCACGGAAACCCACCATAACGACCTGATCAAGGGAAACCTTGTAGAAAGGATGAAAAATCTCAATGGAAAGCAGCGTTTCGACGATGCCCTACTCATTGCGAACAACATGACCATAAAACAACTCTATGAAAGATAGGATACATATCGCCCCCAATTATTTCTTCAACCCCACACACCCGATCACGATCTCGTTGATAGGGGTAGGTGGAAATGGTTCGCTATTCCTTGCGAGATTGGCGAGATTGGATTATGCCCTTCGCCAAACGGGACATCCCGGATTGCACGTCAGGGCATTTGATGGGGATATTGTCGAACCCATGAACATCGGTAGGCAATTGTTCACCCCACATGACCTTGGACAGAACAAGGTAGTCAATGCCCTGACCAAGATCAACCGTGCCTTTGGATTACAATGGGAAGGAATACCGATGAATGCCATGACCTTTGGTGATGACATCAGATCGAACATCATCGTGACCTGTGTGGACAATGCCAAATACAGGACGGCACTTTCTTTGGCTTTGAGGCACCCCCATAGGGGTTCTGAACATAGGACAATGTTCTACTGGCTCGACATGGGCAATAGCAGGGACACGGGGCAGTTCGTTCTTGGTAGCTTGTTCGAGGAAGATAGAAAATTGGGCGATGGTTCTTTGGAGTGCGTAAGCAGACTGAAGAAGATAACCGACCTTTTCCCGAATTTGGAAGATCACGATACCGAATCCCAACAGGGAAGGGGATGTGCCTATGCCGATCGGTTGATGGAACAGTCCCTTTATATCAACGATGTCTTGGTGGCTCAAGCATCGGACTGCCTGTTCAGGTTGTTGTCGCATAGACAATTATCCGTCCACGGGGGATTTGTGAACCTCAAAAGCGGGACGGTCAACCCTGTGAAAGTCTAGGAGAACATGAAGGATAATAAAAAAGTGTTCATAAAGGCATCCAATTATTGGGTGATCCATGATCTTGCCCTGTTGGGAAACTGGAACAGGGTACAAGGAACAAAATTACAGGCACTTTATCATCTTGTACAGTGCAGGGGCAAGGTCTTGGAGGGCCCAAATGACAGTAGGTATAAAGGTATAAAGGTACTGGAATACGGAGACGGGTGCTACATCGGCTTTATCCGTACCGCTTACAAAGCGGACACTTTTTTCCCCTGTAAACTCCATGTGGTAAGCCTACAGGAATTGGTGAAAAAATGAACGGAAAAAGACTCGGTATCGAAGTTTTCCAATCGGTCATTTATAGGGTTTTTGCGGGCCGATTTTTCACATAACTGAAATCGAACTTAAAATCAAAGAATATGATATTTTCGGAACTTTATAACGATCTTCCCTTGGTGGGTTTTCTTTGGGTGGTTCTATACACTTATTTGGGGATCCTACGCATCAAGCGATTGTTGAGGTTGCCATTCTTATTGGTGATCATCCTAATAGGGCTTATCCCAGGCATCTGGTTTGTACTTCCCATATTTGCCATTTTTGAACTGACCATGCAGATTATGAGGGCGCTTATTTATTTCAGGTTGATCTGAACCTTCATTTAAAGGCACTACCCTTGCGACCTTTCTTTTTCTCCCTTTCCATTGTTAGGGCATCCCCTATGCCCAAAGATTTATCAATGGCCTGCTATGAATTCTTGCCGACAAAAAGGTCAACATTGGTCTTTTTGCCGCTAAATTAATTGTCTTTGTTTGAAAAAATAATGTCCAAGATTGATTTTTAGATTAAGTATTATGTATTTTGAGAACAGTTTGAACAAAACCAAGGGTTTGGTCGATTTGATGAAAACATATTTGTGCTTCCGTAGAGGATTAAGGTAAATCTATCATCCAATTGGAAAGTTGCAAACCGTAAGGAACAATTGTGGTTTTGAAAACCGTTTAAAAACTACTGTTTTTATGTATGGAACCACACTAAAGTATTCATATGGCAGAAATTGCTTACGACATATTGAATTTTGATAAGCCTATTGGCGAAAAGTCTTTTCGGGACACGTTAAATGAGCTTGGGGGCAAAGACTCCAACACCTTAAAGACAGTCCTATCCGAAGAGCAGTTGAACTCACTTGTGGCAATCTTATTCGCTTATGGCCTCCACTATGATGAATTGGTGGAGGAGAAACGCCAACGTTTTTTAAATACCCTCATAGAGGAAAGGCTCCCGTTGTTTCAAGTGTCCCAAACATTCGTTGGACACCTATTGAACAATTTGGACCAAGGATCCAAGGCCGAGCTCCAACAGCTACTTCAAATGGAACACAACCTTGAGAAAATTCTTTCCAATGAAAGGTTATTGGATTTTGTAGAAATGGAACTGCTGGACCCGACCACCTCTTACCGAAAATGGGAATACGGACGTTACTTGATGGCATATATGGGTCAAAATGCTTTTGGTCACATCAAGTGGGATAAAATTGCAGATAAAAAGGATTTTCTTCAAAAATTGGGAGAGCAATTGGACAAACTGAATGAAAAGTTGGATCCCCAGGAAAAATTGTTTCTGCAAATGATGGTCCGGGGAATGTTAGAGCCCCAGAAGATTAATATAGCAGAATTTCTTTTCGTAGGTTCTTATGCTCAGGAAAATATGATGAGGCTTTCGGTAAGGATACAGGAACATTCAAAGATATTGAAAAGTGCTATCCAAAAGGAAATATCAAGACAAAAAGGCAAGGAAGGGCCAAATTTATGATTGATTCGGATGGATTGCTCAGACATCTCCAAAAATTGGGAGAAGAGGAGACCTCCTTGATCGGGCGCAAGCAATATACTCAATCCCAAATCAGGATAGCCGAAAGAATTGTCCAAGACCTACGAGATGACTTGGAAAAGGCTTCAATAAAACCCAAACTATCCCGTAGAAGGGCATTCATTGTCATATTAGAAGAACTATATTATGACGTACTTGAGTATCCAAGTGAACTTACCCTTGAGAATATCCATAGAAGGGCTTCACTACGATTTGAATATATGAACCGCAATATTAAAGCATTTACAACTCCGACAGAAATCCATCCCAAAAATCCATGCAAGTATTATGAGGACAATGGCCACGGAAAGGCGAGATATAGGGTTGCATTGGAACATTTGGTCGAGAGATTCGATACATATTTTCAAGAACCCAATGCCGAAGCTTCACTACGGTTTATTTACAGGGAAATAAAGCTTTGCTAATAACAGTTATAATATTATCTCTTCAGCTACCGAAATTTTCATTTCGACCGTGTTGCGATTTAAAAATTCATTGGTCATTTTAAAAGCAGTAATAAATAACGTATTTTTCAGCAATATTCCCCTCCCCAATCGAACTTGGTCAAAAACTGGTTTCGCAAAACGACTCTTTCGAGCTTTCATTCAATTTGCGATGCATACGTTATGCTCTGACGAATGGGTAAGAAAAACCAACAAAAACCTTTAATTTGTATAAAAATATTTTTTGATAATGAAGATGAGTTCAAGAATTGAACATATAATCAATGAAATAACCGATCAATACCTTTTGGATGACGGTGCCATACCATGGATAATCGGCTTTAGTGGCGGTAAGGATTCCACAGTACTGCTGCAATTGGTATGGACAGCTTTGAAAAACCTTGGTGATATCAATGGAATATCCCCCCGTGATGTTTACGTAGTTTGTAATGATACTATGGTTGAAAATCCCATTATATCAAACTATGTGGACAAAGTTCTCGATAAAATCCAAGAGACAGCAGTCAGAGATGGATTGAATATCCAAGTCCAAAAAACTACACCGAGGCTTGAAGATTCCTTTTGGTTGAACATTATTGGAAAGGGATACCCAGTGCCAAACAATGCTTTTAGGTGGTGCACGGAGAAACTGAAAATCAAGCCTACTTCCCGTTTTGTGGTCGATCAAATCGATGAAAAAGGGAAGGCAATTGTGTTGGTCGGGACACGTTCGGATGAGAGCCAGAATAGGGCACGAATGATCAAAAAGCATGAGATAAGGGGAAAGCGATTGTCCAAACATTCCAATCTTAGAAATGCATTTATTTATTCTCCAATCAAAAATTTATTGTTGGAAGAGATATGGTACATTATCAATACCATGCCATCACCTTGGGGTGCCAGTAATGATGAACTTTTTCAAATCTATTCGGATGCAAGTTCGGACGATTATGAATGTCCAACAATGGTTTCCAATAAAAATCATTCTTCTTGTGGAAACAGTAGGTTTGGGTGTTGGACCTGCACGGTGGTCAAAAAGGATAAATCCATGTCCTCGTTAGTAGACAATGGCTTTAATTGGCTAGCACCATTACTTGAATTCAGGAACGAGCTCATGGAAGGAAGGAACATTCCTAAAAATAGATCTACCAAGCGGAGAAATGGAACTGATGCCAAGAACGGCATGGGAACCTATAAAGCTAAATATAGGGCTGAAATTTTGGAAAGACTTTTAGAGACCCAAAAGACCATTCAAGAAACCTATCCTGAAATTGAACTTATAACAAATCAGGAAATGGTGGCGATCCAAGTTACTTGGTACAGGGACTTTATCTTCAAATATAAAGTGGCCCACATATACAACAATGTTTACTCAAAAGAGCTGGATATGAACAAACAGGATGAAAATTTCAGAAAAGAGGAAGAGCTTCTAAAGGAAGTATGCGAGAATGATGAACAGTTTAGCCTTATCCAAGATCATCTTGCCTTATCCAAGAATAAGGCGCTTTTAACAAAAAAGCGAGGATTGAAAGAGGATCTTGAAAGGAGGATAAAAAAAATGATCGATAAAAAATAGATGTACATAAAGGAAATAGAGCTCCGTAACTTCCGCATATATAAGGGAGTCAACAACATTTCACTTATTCCAGATAAGGAAAAGAACCTGATCGTGATAAGTGGAAAAAATGGTTTTGGTAAAACCACCTTTTTAATGTCCCTTGTTTGGTGTCTATACGGAAGACAAATGGAAAAGGTGGATGACCTTTATAAAAAGGAAATTTGGGATAAAGGTGGATATGGTAAATTCATAGGGAATAGTCTCAACCACATAGCTCGTGAGAACGGGGAATCGACCTTTTCCGTTGCCGTTACATTCACGGAGGTTAAAATACCGGACATTACCTGTAATGAAGTAAAGGTAATCCGTTCCTATAACACTGAAACAGGTACAGCAGAAAACCTAAAAATTCTTATTGATGGGCACCCAAACCAGATAACGGATGACCTTTCCACCCAAAATCAGGATGGTGGGGAAATATTTGTTAGAGAGTTCATACTGCCAATTGAAATTGCAAAGTTTTTCTTTTTTGATGCTGAAAAAATTGTCTCGTTGGCAGAAGTGAACGGCAAAGAGCAGAGAAAGGCACTTGGCACCGCATATTCAGAGGTCTTGGGGATTCACAAGTATGAAGCACTTAGGACCCAGTTGGAGAACCTTCAGGACGAATACCGCAAGGAATCCGCAAAACCAAAAGACAGAAAGGACTTTGTTGATATTGAAGCTGCCCTGGAGAAAATTGAAATCGATATTGAGAATGTTGAGAAAGAGATTGATGATGCCACTCAATTAAAAGTCGAAAAAAAAGCGGAAGCGGATAAGATACAACGGACCCTTATCAAAGAGGGTAACCATATGTCACTGGAAGAAGTAGAGGAATTAAAGGAACAGGAATCCAAATTGGATACGGTTATCCAAGATTTAAGAATCCAATTAAAGGATTATTATGAAATCATTCCCTTTGGCCTTGCAGGAGATACTTTATTCAACATGGCCATTCAATTGGAAAATGAGCGAATAATAAAGGAAAGCGAAAATTCTCAATCCAATGCTAAAGAAAAAACCAGACTGTTTCTTAATGAACTTGAAACCTTGCGTTCCCAAACCGATATAATAGTGGATGTTGGTGTTAGGAGATTTTATGAGGAACACATAGAAAAACTTATTGGAAAACACTTCTTTGGGGATAGTGCTTCAATTCCAGATGATTTTACGATACTTCATGATTTCAGTTCTGTTCAGGTCAATGAATTGGATCAATTGATCGATACCCTTCGCTATTCCTTCAAGGAAGAGTTTAGAAAAATATCGAATGGATACCAAAATGCACGGTCGGAAATTGCCAGTATTCAACGTAAACTGAGAAAGGCAGAAAAGGATGCCGATGATGCCTACATTTCCGGCCTTAAGGAACAAAAGAAAAAACTTGATGGTATCATTTCAGGAGCTGAATCGGAAATCGATGTCTTGAATCAAAAGCTTGGAGGGTTGAATAATGACAAAAAGATAGCCCGCCAGCGTCAAGCAGAACTAAGAAAAAAGATTGAGGTTTCGCAAAAGAACCAAGCCGCAAATCAAATTATTGAAAATGAAGTAAAGACCCTTAAAAAATTTATTGCCAGATTTAAGGAAAGAAAAAAAGAATCCTTGGAGGTCAGGATAAAAGAAGGATTGAACCTTTTAATGCATAAAAACGATTTTATTTCCCGTGTAGAAGTTGATATCAGTCTCTCTGGCGAGGACATTGAAATAAGTTTGTACACTAAAATTGGTAGTAAGGAAGTCAAAATCGACAAGGGTTCGCTTTCGATGGGTGAACGTCAAATGTATTCATCAGCCTTGCTCAGTGCGCTTGTGGAAGAGTCAAATATTGACTTTCCAGTTTTCATTGATAGTCCAATGCAAAAATTTGACAGGGAGCACGCCCAGAACATTATCAAGCATTTTTATCCAAAAGTATCAAAACAGGTGATTCTTTTCCCTTTGATACATAAAGAGTTAACATCTGAGGAATATGACCTTCTCATAAAGAACGTCAGCAATACGTACATCATAAAGAACACTCCTTCCATAGGTTCTGAATTTCTTGAAGTTGAACCCAAAAAATTGATCTCAAAATACAACGAGTTATATGTGGCATCAAATTAACATACATACCTCCGGCAAAAACAAGGAGGTTGTCCAAAAATTGACCCGTAAATTACCTACAGGCACAAAGGAGAATGTGATTGCTCGATTAGCTTTGGGATATTCCCTGCAAACAGGAAAGAAATTTTCGAAACCCGAGTTCACTGAATATGATTCCAAGGGCAAAGAGTACAAGGACCATATTCTTTTTGATGCCCGTTATCGAGATCTTTCAATAGCCCTTATTTGTCAACATTATGAAGTTTATCGAACACATGAAGATATTCCAAAATATGTTAAATTACATGTGGACCATGGCCTCGAAATGATCAACCAACTTTTTGAGGATAATCCAAATTTTACCTTTTTTGATTTTCTTCAAGAGTATTTGGATAGGGGCATATCCTATCTTGAGGATACGACCGTCAGTAATTCTGCGGTTCGGAATACAAATCAGAACATCGATAAGAGCTATTTTGTTGAACCTATTTTGATAGAAGTAGGCAATCCCATTGATGATGGACAAGATAACCCGATTACAATGGAGTTGAATAATATTACCTTGCGGAGCAATGCCCATATTGCAGTGGCAGGAAAATCCGGATCGGGAAAAACACAGTTTATCCTGTCATTTCTTAATCGATTGCATAAGTCAAGTAACGGACAGGTCAACTATCTTTTTCTTGATTTTAAGGGGCTAAAGCAAGGAGATATTGAGGTGATGCAGCCTTTTTTCACTAGAACCCAATGTGAGTTCATTGATGCACCACACAAACCATTTCCGTTCAACCCATTGAGTTTTATTGATAATATCAATGAGAAGGACAAACTTATGGGAATCAATAAGTTTGTTGATATAATAGCCAAATACTCCAATATTGGAAAGCGACAGGAACAGGAGCTGAAGCATGCGACTAAGGAAGCTTTTCATGACATGACCGGGGGGGAATACCCCACATTGAATCTCATTTATGAAAAGGTGCTCGAAGTTTATGGGGATAAACGTGATACGCTGACGGAAATCTTGGAAGGACTGAGCGAACTTGATATTTTTCAAAAGAACCACTCAAATTCATTTTTGCTAAAAAACCATTATTTCTCCTTAAGTGGGGATTTACCAAATGCGATTAGGTTTACCTCGGTCTTTTTGATTATCAATTATGTATATAACATCTTTATGAATATGGAAAACACTCCTGTTGAAAATAATTACAAGGGGATTCGTTATGCATTGGTAATCGATGAGGCACATGTCATATTCAAGGATAAAAAGGCTCAAAATCTTCTTGATTCCATGCTCAGGGAAATCCGTTCAAAAGGGGTGTCGGTCATTCTTTTGTCCCAAGGTATTTCCGAGTTTACACAGCCTGAAACGGAATTTTCGAGTAACTGTGACAATGCATTTTTACTTGACATCAATGATAAGGGTAACTCGAAGGCCATAAGCAAGTTTTTGGGATTAAGTGATCGGGAAGGAATCAAGGCGGCTAGGAGTATTGAGAAGATTGAGACTGGAATGGCCATTTCAAATATTGGAGAGTTTGAAAAAGGTTCATTGTTTACATTAAATCAAATTCATAAGGATGAAATCTAACTGCAAATAAATGGACAATCAAATAAATGGGAATCCCACAAAAACTTTTTTTATCGAGATGATAACCCGTGACATTTCAATAAAAGATGCAATACTTGATTTATTGGATAATTCAATTGATGGTGCGAATGCAATAAATCCTAATGACTATACAGGTCTTTATATTGATATTACGGTCAGTAATGACGGGTTTAAGGTAAAGGATAATTGTGGGGGTTTCACATTAGAAACAGCAAAAAAATATGCTTTTCGATTTGGTCGTCCAGATGAAATGGTTCATAATGCCGGATCAATTGGTCGTTTTGGAGTAGGAATGAAAAGAGCGCTTTTCAAGATGGGTATGAACTTTGAAGTTGAGTCCAAAACAGATAATGATCACTTCCAAATCGATGTCGATGTTTCCCAATGGAAAAATAAGAAAAAGACAGTAACATTGGATAATGATGATGAAGAACAAATAGAAATCGATGATTGGAATTTTGAATATCAATTAATTAGTTTAGAAACGGTTAATCTTGAAGAAAACGGAACATATATAGCTGTTTCAAATTTAAAAAAAGAGGTTTCGGCAATATTTTCAGACCCCGAATTTTTAGTGGAATTGGAGAATGATATAGAGCGGTTTCTCAATTTTAGCTTAGAAAAAGGTCTTATCATAAGGTTAAATGGAAAGGAGCTTAAAAAAAGAGGGGTTGTCCTATTTAATGAGCAGTCAAAGCCCTATATGTATGAAGGGATAATTGATGGGGTGACTGTTAGAATTAGCGCAGGATTGAGTCATGTTGGCGAACCTAAAGCATCCGGATGGTATATATATTGCAATGACAGATTGGTTGTTGAAGAGAATAAATATGAAGAAACAGGTTGGGGAACCTCCAATATTCCCAAGTGGCATCCAGATTATGTGATGTTCAAGGGAGTTGTTTTCCTTGATTCAGAAGATACAATAAAACTACCCTTAACAACTACAAAAAAGGGTATCGATACCACATCCGAACTTTATAAAAAAGTACTTTTTTTTATGAGGGAAGCAATGAGTTCGGTATTGGGTTTCCTAAAAGAAGTTAGAAAGCTGGGAAGTGAAGCCAATGATTACAGAAAGATGTTAGGCGAACAAGAAGCCAATATTACTGTGGCAGTACTCAAAACCGCAAATATAGATGAGGAAAGGCTGTTTATTTCTCCAGAAATCGATTTAGATACAATTGCAGATAAAAAAAGCCATGTTCGGATAGCCTATAATGTAGATAGGGAGCTGGCTTCCAAAGCCAAACAACATTCTGAATGCTCGAGTTTTAAGCAATTGGGAGAATATACTTTTGAATATTACCTAAAAATGGAAGAATTAACCAATTAGGAGATATGAATAGTCCAAAAAAGTTAAACTACGAGGTTCGCCCTGTTAAGTTTACTGAAAGAAAAATGATGTTGGCAATCCTCCAGCGTGTGTGTGGTTATTTTGGGAATAAATACCAATACATTGGATTCGGGGGGCTTACATTTACCGATTTTAAACTTTTCCATAAGGAACTACATGTTGATGAAATGACGACAATCGAAGCTGGCTCTTTTAGTAAAGAAAAAATAGAATTCAATTCTCCCTACTCATTTATTAAGATATTTATGGAAGGTAGTACCTCGGCTTTAAATAAAATAGACTTAAAGAAAAAGAGCCTAGTTTGGCTTGACTATGATGGGGTATTGGATGATTATATGTTCGATGACATAACCTTGTTGTTCTCAAAACTACCCGAAGGAAGTATTTATGTGATTTCTTGCAATAAAGAACTCAAGTTTTCTGAAACAAATACTGAATATACTACAGAGCAGTTTAAAGAGAAGTTTGGAAGTTTGGTTCCTTTCGATTTGTCAAATGAGGATTTTTCGGGCCTAAATAACCATAAAACTATTAGAAAAATGTTGTTGTCTCACATTCAGAAAGTACTTAAAGAAAGATCTGGGATAGAATCGGAGCTTAACTTTCATCAATTGTTCAATGTAATCTACAGAGAAAACCGAGGAGCTAATATGTTTACATATGGTGGGGTTTTGGGAGGCGACAATTTTAACCCGGAAGAATTAAGTTTAGTTGATTTTGATTTTTTTAATCCTGAGGACAATGCATACAAAATCGAAATGCCAAATTTAACTCGAAAAGAAGTAGAGTTGATAAATAGTAAAATTCACCTTAAAGAAAAAGAATTATTGGAAATGAACGTGATTTCTGAGAATGATTTGGAAAAATACAAAAAGAGCTATAAGTATATGCCTCATTTTTATGACATCAGAGTGTGATTGGAATCTTTTTTAATATTGACCGAGGTTAAAATGAGTTTTATAGAAATACGCTATTATGTGTACTGTCCACTTCTTAACCTAGTACTTGAAAAGAACCTTTTATAGGCTCAGTTGTAGATCTTTAAACAAATTTGAGAGCCTTCATCAAGTATGAAATAGGTTCAAGATTTTGAATTTTAAAACGGTATTCTTTATTCTTCCCTTCCCACAAAAATACATCTTTGTGATTTCGCCCAATCCTTGATTTTCAATTAAGAAAATACATTGGATAGATTTACCGTACATATAACCGTGTACGACAAAACCCTTGCAAGTAATCCATAGGCCATAGGTTTGTGATATAATTAATTGGAGGTCACGAAGCAAGTTGTGTTTTTGCTAACAAAAACCCTGCGCACCTTGTTTGCAGTTTGCCTTGTGATCCGTTAAATCATTTGAAATGGGAAGGCCAAAAAAAGAACTTGGGTTATTAAAAACAATACAGGTCAATGTCAGGATGACTGCTGCTGATCATTCCAAAGTTTCCGTTAATGCAGAAACCATCGGGCTGTCCGTTGCCGAATATATCCGAAGAAAATGTACGGGAAAATCCTTGCCGAATAAAAAGATAACCCCATTGGACAGGAAACTCTTTGTCGACTTGAGCCGGGTGGGAAACAACCTGAACCAACTTGCCAGGGTGTCAAACTCAGGTATCCGTGACCCGTTCAATATCATTAAACAATTGGAGGAGGTAAAAATGCTGTTGCAACAGCTCAAATCAAGTATAGCGAACAATGATAGGTAAGATAACCATAGGAAAGGATTTTTACGGTGTTCTTGCCTACAATGAAAAAAAGGTAAGCGAAGGTGTAGGGTATGTAATCGATTCCAATATCGGACAATCCACAGCGGTGAATATGACACAGGAATTCAATTTGATCAGGCAATTGCGGCCAGGATTGGGCAATGCGGTCCTCCATGTTTCCTTGAACCTGCCCTACTCAGATCAATTAAACGATAAGGAGTTTGCTTCATTCGGATGCGACTATCTAATGAAGATGGGTTTCGATAACAACCAGTTCATTATGTACCGTCATAAGGACACGGAACACGAACACATCCATATAGTGGCCAATAGGGTCAGGTATTCGGGTAGGATAACGAGTGACAGTAACATTAAAAGAAGAAGCCGGGAAGTGCTCAATGATTTGGAGAGGAAATATGGATTGACTCAAATTTCAACAAAAATTGGTGGAAAAAAATCACTTGATCAAAAGGAAATAGAGAAAACCCTGAGAACAGGCGATGTACCTATCAAACTTGTCCTACAGGAGCGAATTGGTTCGGCAATCTCAAAAGCAATGGACACAACAGAATTTATCAAGTTGCTACAAGAGCAAAATATCTCGCCAAGATTCAACGTAAGCAAAACCACAGGCAGGGTTTCGGGGATATCTTTCAAATATCATGATGTGGTATATAAAGGCAGTACCCTAGGCAAAAAATTCTCATGGAACAGTATTATAAAACAAATCGATTATGAGCAAACAAGAGACCGTTCAGTTATATTATCGGCTAATGGAAAAGAACGAGGAACTGATCAAGCTGACGAAGGAAACGATGAAGGAACAGTCAAGGTTGAACCAAGAAATAATGGGACTGCAAAAGGCACTCGAAATTCTGCTCAACAATCAAAAAGTCATGTGGGGGAAATTAAGGAAAATGGAATAGTCGAGTCTTTAATGGATGAATCGGAATGGAATCCTTTTAAGCTGGAACTTACTGACCATGGTGCCAGAAAAAAGTCTGAAAGAAAGAAGAAAAGAAAGGGATTGAACAAATAAATCGAATCAGAGTGTCGTAAAATTCAATGGGCAATCAAGTAAACATACAACCCCTTAATCTGACCGGTAAGGCGTTTTGCGAAAAGCTTGGTGTATCGTACAATGGCCAGATCATGCAGGCTTTACGGGATCTAGGATTAGTCAGTTTTTTCAAAGTTGGCAAAAAATACCTGTATGCTTATGAAGACATTTATTCGGTCAATCAAAAACTCAGAAAAGGGGAAATATCGATAAGAGTGGACAAAGGGTATTATATCACTATTAATGAAGTAGTTTAAGTATTGCATGAAAAGCACTTCAACCGAACAATCGATTCATTTCCTCTGCTTCTTCCTTATGGTAAAAATCTTTTAAATAATGCTGTGTGGTGGACAATTTGGTATGCCCCAATAGTTTGGAGATCATTAACAGCCCAGTATCTTTTTTTACCGCAAAGTCGGCGAAGGAATGTTTTGCCATATGCATATTTACCCATTTTCCTATTTCTGCTTTTTCACAGGCATTACGCAATGACCGGTTAATAGCATTATTGGCGATATATAATTTGTGTTCTATTTCTTCTGCATTTTTATTGTCCATTCCATAAAGGGGAGGAAAGATAAAAGTATTGTTTCTGCCTTTATAATTTTCTAGTATAGCCACAGCCTTAGGAGTCAAAGGCAAAGTTCTTTTTGCACCGGCTCTAGTTCTGGATTTGCCCATAGTATATACGATTTCATTTCCGGCAATATTTTCCCATTTAAGCTTGCATATATCAGAAAATCTCATGCCAGCTGTATAGAAGGAAAATAGGAACATGTCCCTGGCTTTGATCATCCCTTTGAATCTTACAGGGATTTCCAATTCTGAAAGTTTGGTGATTTCTTCAAAAGTCAATGAGTCTTTTTCAACATTCTCAGTTACTATTGTATAGCCTCTTATGGGATTTTCCTTTATAACACCCATTTTCATTGCTTTATTTAGAACTGCATACATTGACTTGAAATTCGAGGCGACGGTATTAATTTTATTCCCTTTTTCAAGCATCCATTTTTCATAATCCTTGGCGAATTGTACGGAAAGATCGGAGAATGAAACGTAGCTCGAGAATTTTTTTAGTTTTTGGATGTACTTCTGTTGTGTGTTGGCAGTGCGGATTTTACCTTTTAACCTAGCTTCATCGACTATTTGTTGATAGAAGTCCAAAAAAGAACTAGTATCATACTTCTTGTTATTCTTATAAAGAAGGAGCAAGCGTTTGGCCGAAATCCCTTTATTATTGTAATAGATTTGTTGAACAGAGATCAATAAGGATTGGAGATTGGCGTTCAGTTTTTCTTCAAGTGGATGCCTTTTTATTTTTTTCTTTTTGTCGTCCCACTGGTTTTTTAGTACGGATATTCCAGAGTCAATATACTGGACATCCTTTTTAGAAGTCTCAATTTTAAGTCTGATTAATTGGGTACCGTTCTTTTTTAAATAAGAGGAAAGATAATAGTTAAAATTCATTAGTTCGGTATTAGTTCGGAATATGCATAAATATAATGAAATATAAAGGATTATAAACAATAAAAGCCTCTATTGATATAGAGGCTTTTACGTGTATTTAAAGGGTGTGAGCGTATTTATTCCTGCATGGTGTGGTACACGTTCTGTACATCGTCGTCTTCCTCGATTTTTTCCAAAAGCTTTTCCACATCTGCCGCTTCTTCTTCGTTAAGTTCTTTGGTTACTTGCGGAATACGGTCGAATCCGGAGGAAATTATTTCTATCTCGCGCGATTCCAACTCTTTTTGAATGGCTCCAAAGTTTTCGAAAGGTGCATAAATGTGGATACCATCTTCGTCCACAAACACTTCCTCAGCACCAAAATCGATCATTTCGAGTTCCAATTCTTCCGGGTCAAGTCCTTCGGACTTTATGGTAAAGTTACAAGTATGGTCGAACATAAACTCAACAGAGCCAGATGTACCCAAACTTCCGTTACATTTATTAAAATAACTGCGGATATTGGCCACGGTTCTGGTATTGTTGTCGGTTGCGGTCTCGATCAAAATGGCAATGCCATGTGGGGCATACCCTTCAAAAAGCACCTCTTTGTAATCTCCTTGGTTTTTATCGGAAGCTCTTTTGATTGCTCTTTCAATGTTGTCCTTTGGCATGTTTACTGCCTTGGCATTCTGAATTACGGCACGGAGCTTTGCATTGGCATCGGGGTCGGGGCCACCTTCCTTAACGGCCATTACAATATCTTTACCAATTCTGGTAAACGCTTTGGACATGGCTGCCCAACGTTTCATTTTTCGTGCTTTTCTAAACTCGAACGCTCTTCCCATAAAATCTTAAATTCTGGATGAGGGCAAATTTAACAAAAAATGCCCCTTTGTCAAGTTGATTGCTTTCAACTTTATCTTACAATTTTTTCGATGGTTAGGGCCAGGTCAATATCCTTTCGGGTAATTCCGTTCGCATCGTGTGTGCTGAGCTTTATCGTAAGGGAGTTATACACATTTTCCCAGTTGGGATGATGGTTTTTTGCTTCGCATTCAAAAGCAATTCTTGTCATTACGGCAAAAGCCTCTTTAAAATCGGTAAAAGTGAATGCTTTTGTGATCGTTCCATTTTCCAAGATCCATCCCGGTAAATCTTTCAAAGCCAGTTCAATTTCGTTTTGGTCCATTGTTTTCATATTCGGATTTTAGAAAAGATAGCGAATAAAACCACCAAAAGAAAACTAGACCGGTAAATGATGATCGATAATCTCTTGGCAACTAATACGAAGATTTTTGGGAAGGATATTCTCTTTGGGCAAGGCCGCCAGATAACGATCTTCGTTAGTGGTGTACACCCTTTTGTAAACAGGGTGGTAATTTCCCAAATGCGCTATAACCTCTTTAATGAATTCCTCGTGCTGGATGAGGTCGTTACTGCCCAAATGGAAGATGCCCGTTTTGTTCCTGTTGATGAGGTAATGGATTTGTTGGGTAAGCCTATCGTCGTTGGTAACATTAATGATCAGGTTCGGAAACACCTCTATGGGCTCTTTGCTGTCCAAATGCTCCTTGAGCTCCTTTATCCTGGGCGAAGTGTTTCCAAAAACCATAGGGACCCTTAGAATTGCCGCTTTTCCTTTGGGCAATCGCATGATCATATTCTCTATTTTGATTTTTAATCGCCCATATACACTTAGGGACAGGGTTTTATCATTTTCATAGGATGGGAATTTACTGTAGGCATCGAATACATTGGCGGAGGAGATAAAATATAGTTTGGCATCAGATTTCACCAAATATTCCATAAGATGCTGATGTGCCTGAATCTGGGCCGGAAAATTACCGCGTAGGGCAGATACTATAACATCGGGGCGTACACGCTCCAGTATCTGAAAAATATCATCTTCCTCGAGGTCATATCTCAAAAACTGTTTATTTGTGGCAAAGGCACTATTGGTGTAATAGGTGCCATAAGTATCAAAATAGGAGCAGAGTTCTTTGTAAATAGCATTGCCTACAAATCCACTCGCTCCTAATATCAATATCTTTTTTTTATCCAAAAGCTGCTTACGTATTTTTATAGAATGGTAGTTTTACAATGGTGGCAGGTACCTTGTTAATTCTAATCTGGATGAACACTTTACTGTCCAATGCAGCATTCTCTTTTACTACATAGCCCAGACCTATTCCTTTGGAAAGGGAAGGGGACATGGTTCCCGAGGTTACTTTTCCTATTTGTTTGCCATCCGCATCCAATATAGGGTATCCCGCTCTTGGTATGCCACGTTCTTCCATTTGAAAAGCTACCAGTTTTCGTTTTGATCCTGTTGTTTTTTCTATGGAAAGATTTTCGCTGTTCACAAACGCTTTGGTAAACTTGGTTATCCACCCCAATCCGGCTTCAAAAGGAGAAGTGGTATCGTCGATATCGTTTCCGTAAAGACAATAGCCCATTTCCAAGCGCAGGGTATCTCGTGCTGCCAAACCGATGGGTTTTATACCAAAATCGGCACCCGCCTCCAAAACTTTGTCCCAAACTTCTTTTACTTCGGAATTCTTGCAATAAATTTCAAATCCGCCAGAGCCGGTATATCCCGTGGCCGATATGATAACATGCTCAACACCGGCAAAATCACCTACAACAAAGTTGTAGAATTTAATGGCAGAAAGATCCACAGATGTCAACGATTGCATAGCTTCCACTGCTTTTGGTCCTTGGATGGCCAACAGGGAATAATCGTCGGATATATTTCGCATTTCGGCTCCTATGGCCTCATTGTATTTGGAGATATGGTTCCAATCTTTCTCAATATTTGCTGCATTCACCACCAAAAGGTAGGTTTCTTCTTTGATCCTATAGATAATAAGGTCATCCACAATCCCACCGGTTTCGTTGGGCATACAACTATATTGTGCTTTGCCCACGGTCAATTTTGAAGCGTCGTTGGTGGATACTTTTTGGATCAGTTCCAATGCCTTTGGTCCTTCTATTAAAAACTCACCCATATGCGACACGTCGAACACCCCGACAGCTTTGCGTACAGTTTCGTGTTCAATGTTCACACCCTCGTAAGAAACGGGCATATTGTAACCCGCAAAAGGTACCATTTTGGCTCCAAGGGCCTCGTGCGTTTTGGTAAGAGCAGTCTGTTTCATTCCTTCTGGTTTTGTAGCAAATTTATCGATTTCGTTGCAGATGGAACTTTTTCCAAAAGAATGTTTTGAACAGCCTTTTGTTAAAATGTGATATAAAAATGCTAACTATCCATTAAATAGGATTTTAACTCTTCGTAACCAGAGATTTTATGTGATTTTTTCTCTTTGTCCATTACCTGTAGTATTTGGGTTGGAATTTTTGGTTGTATTCCCAGGGTTTCCTCCACCACATCCAAAAATTTAACAGGATGTGCCGTTTCTAGGAAAATGCCAAATGTGTTCGGATGTTCTTTTTGGTATTCCTTTAAACCTAAGTAGCCAACGGCTCCATGTGGATCTAAAACATAGCCCGCCTCCGAGTGTACTTTTTCCATGGTAGCTTTAGTGGTTTTGTCGGAAAAGGAATAGGACGAAAGGTTATTGCGCAAGGTGTCCAAATTATTTTGATATAATTCCCGGATTCGGACAAAATTGCTCGGATCTCCCACATCCATGGCATTGGAAATGGTCGCCACGGACGGCACTGGCTCATAAACCCCATTTGCCATAAATTTTGGAACCACATTATTTGCGTTGGTAGAGGCCACAAAATGTTTTACGGGCATTCCCAATTTTTGAGCTACCATCCCGGCACAAATGTTTCCGAAATTCCCCGAGGGTACGGAGAAAACAATTTCTTTCCCTTTTGCTTTGGCCTGTTTGTATGCAAACAAAAAGTAAAATAGCTGAGGAAGCCATCGTGCCACATTGATGCTGTTTGCGGAGGTTAGCTGTTTACAATCGGTAATTTCTTTATCTAAAAAAGCTGTTTTTACCATGCGTTGACAATCATCAAAAACGCCATCCACTTCCATGGCCTCAATGTTCTCACCTAAGGTGGTCAATTGTTTCTCTTGGATTTCGCTTACTTTTCCACTCGGGTAGAGGATTACCACTTTTACACCATCAACCCCCAAAAAACCATTGGCAACGGCTCCGCCCGTATCTCCAGAAGTGGCTACCAAAACGGTAACATCCTGCTTTTCTCCTTTAGAAAAATAGCCAAGACAGTTGGCCATAAAACGTGCACCAACATCTTTAAATGCCATAGTGGGGCCATGAAAAAGCTCCAAGACAGCAACATTATCCTCAATTTCTATTACGGGGAAATCAAAGTCCAATGTGTTTTTAATGATTGTTTTTAAGTCTACATCGGGTATGTCTTCTTTTACAAATTGATGGATGGCCCTAAATGCAATTTCATGATCGGACAACTCGTCCAATTTTTCAAAAAAATCGGCAGATAGGGGAGTTATGCTTTCTGGAAAATATAATCCTTTATCGGGAGCGATTCCGGCAATTACGGCTTCTTTGAACGAAGCTTGGATAGTTGGGTTGTTTAAGCTGTAAAACCTCATGGGACTAGTTAATTTTTTTAACGCCTTGGTTGTTGATTTTGGAAATGTGGATATCGAAATCCACTCCGATATTTTGATAGGTCTCGGTCATGGAATCAGCCACGTGCCTTGCAATTTTTTCTCCTCTGCTCAATGCAAAAATGGAAGGTCCAGAGCCCGAAATTCCACTTCCTAGTGCCCCTGATTTTAGGGCGTTGGTTTTAATTTCATCAAATGCTGGAATCAAAATTGAACGAATGGGCTCCACAATATGGTCGTGCAATGAACGGCCAATAAGATCGTAGTCATTTTTGAACAGTCCGGCGATCAATCCTCCTAAATTGCCCCATTGCTGTATGCCCTGTTGCATGGAAATCGTGGTTTTTAAAATTTTTCGGGAATCCGAGGTCTTAATCTCAATTTGCGGATGAATGACCGTTGCGTACAGCTCCGAAGGTGTAGGTATGGAAACAATATCCAGGGGTTCGTAGCTTCGAACCAATGTGAATCCACCAAAAATGGCAGGTGCTACGTTGTCCGCATGGGCCACATCGCTGGCCATTTTTTCTCCTTGCATGGCAAATTCAACTAGTTCAAGATCGGAAAATGGCCTGTTCAATAATTCGTTCATGGCCCAAACGGCACCTGCGGAACTGGCGGCACTGCTTCCAATACCGCTACCAGGTTTTATACGTTTGTCAATCTCGATCTCAAACCCCCCTTGGTAGTCGCTTTTTTCCAATAAGGCCGTTCCCGCTACACCAGCTACATTTTTTTCGGTTGCCAATGGTAGGTCCTGTCCCGTAATCTTGGTGATTCGGATTCCGTTTTCCGATGTTTTGCGAACTGTCATCCGGTCACCTACCGAGTCCAGGGCCAATCCGAGCACATCGAACCCACAGGAGACATTTGCAATGGTTGCCGGGCAAAATACTTTGATTTCTTCCATGGTTTAAAAATTTCCGATTCGCACCACATCCGCAAAGATACCCGATGCGGTAACATCGGCACCGGCACCGGCGCCCTTAATGATCAAAGGTTGCTCTATGTATCGGTCTGTATAAAACAGCACAATATTGTCGCTGCCCTCCAAGTTATAAAAATCATGGCCCTTAGGAATTTGCTGAAGACCAACTTTGGCCTTGCCATCTTCAAATTGGGCAACATATTTAAGTTTGCAATCGGCGTCTTTGGCTTGTTTGTACATTTTTTGAAAATCGGATTCATACTTTTTCAAACTTTCAAAAAAGGCTTCGTTGGAATTGGTCTCCAAGCTTTCTTCGGGCAGAAAAGCATCGTTCTCAATATCATCGATCTCCAATTGATGGCCACTTTCCCGTGCTAGGATTAGAATTTTGCGCATTACATCTACACCGCTTAGGTCTATGGTTGGGTCGGGTTCGGTATAGCCTTGATCCTGAGCTTGTTTTACTACATTGTGGAATGTGATGGAATCGTTGAACGTATTGAACACAAAGTTTAAACTACCCGATAACACAGCCTGTATTTTTCGAACCTTATCACCGGATGCAATCAAGTGCTTTAGGGTATCGATAATGGGAAGGCCTGCACCAACATTGGTCTCGAACAAATAGGGTGCATTGTATTCCTTGGCCAATTGTTTTAATGCTTTGTAGTTTGCAAAGTCCGACGAGGAAGCAATCTTATTACAGGTAACTACCGAAATACTATTTTTTAGGTAATTGGCATAGCTTTTTGATACATCAGCACTTGCCGTATTGTCCACAAAAATGCTGTTTCGGAAATTAAGTGACCTAACTTTTTCGAAAAATCCCTCCATATCTGTCCGTACGCCTTGGTCCAATGCGTTTTTCCAGTCTTTTAGGGAAATTCCATTCTCGTCAAATACCATTTTCTTGGAGTTGCTGATTCCGATAACCCGGACATTTAGTTTTAACTCTTCTTTTAAATACTTTTTTTGTTGACGGATTTGCTCCAAGAATTTGGCTCCTACATTGCCCACTCCCATCACAAAAAGGTTGAGCTGTTTGATGTTTTCTTCAAAAAAGGTCTCGTGCAATGAATTAAGTGCCTTTTTTACATCCTCTTTTTTGATGACTGCGGAGATGTTCCGCTCCGATGCCCCTTGCGCAATAGCTCTAATGTTTACATTGTTCTTGCCCAAGGTGCTGAACATTTTTCCGCTCAAACCTTGGTGACTTTTCATATTATCACCGACCAGGGCCACAATGGTAAGGTCTTTTTCGACCATTACGGGCTTTATTCTTTTTGAGGTAATTTCATATTCAAAAGTCTCGTTTACCGCCTCTGCGGCCAAATCTGCATCATCATCTGCAATTCCAACACAGATGGAGTGTTCGGAAGATGCTTGGGTAATCAATACAATACTTATGTTCTTTACCGAGAGGGTTTCAAAAAAGCGCTTTGAAATGCCGGGGATACCAATCATTCCGGGGCCTTCCAGAGAAAGAAGGCTAATATTGCCTACATGACTGATGCCTCTTACTGTTTTTCCGTTGCCGTTGTTGTTTTGGGAAATGAGCGTACCCGGGTTTTCCGGGTCGAATGTGTTTTTTATGGCGATCGGTATGGCTTTTCCCAACACGGGTTGTATGGTTGGCGGGTAGAGTACTTTTGCACCGAAATGGGACAGCTCCATGGCTTCTTGATAACTTATGGACGCTACACATTTGGCCTGCTTCACCAGTTTGGGGTTTGCGGTGTACATGCCACTGACATCGGTCCATATTTCCAAGATATCGGCATTTGTCGCAGCAGCTATAATAGCGGCGGTGTAATCGGAACCACCTCTCCCCAGAGTGGTAAGGTCCCCGTTTTTGCTGGATGCCACAAATCCTGGTAACAAGGTAATGCCATGTTTGTTTTTAGAAAAGAAATTCTCGCAGTTGGCATTGGTCAGTTTAAAATCTACCGAAGCCTTGCCAAAGTTATTATCGGTTATGATCAGTTGTCGGCTGTCCTTGAAAATAGCGTCCAACCCTTCAGATTTTAGGAACTCACTAATAATAAACGACGAAAAAAGTTCACCATAGCTTACAATTTTATCTGATAGTTTTGGAGTAAGTTCACCGATCAAAAAAGCACCTTCCAATAAAGTTTCCAGCACGTTAAGATCGCTCTTAACCTTGCTAAGGGCCGCACTTTGCGATTTTACCGGAATAAGTTCCCGAATGGCGGCTATATGTCGGTCCTCAATTTCTTTTACGAAGTTTTTGTAGGATACATCTTGTTCCGATGCACGTTTTGATGCATTGAGAAGAAGATCGGTTACGCCCCCAAAGGCCGATACCACAACGGCCATGGAGTGGTTTTTTTGTGATTTTAGGATAGATTTTACCTTATTTATATTCTCTGGATTGGCTACCGAAGTGCCTCCAAACTTTAAGACTTTCATGATGAAATGATATTGTGAAAATTGAAAAAATAGATTAAAACGGACGGAATTATATATAGCAGACTTACCCCAAAGGGGTGGTGGTAGTAATCGTAGAAATAGATGAAGGAGTATTCATCAATTTTAGATTGTTATCCGTTTCTTTTAAGTTCATTGCTTTATAAATGAGATGATAAAAGTAGTACTTTTGAATACTTCATCAAATCATTGGTGATGTTTTTGCGATATTGTTACGAATACACATTTTTTATTGCTGAATGAAAATTTTTTCCTCACATCAAATATATCAAGCTGATAAATCCACAATTCAAAAAGAACAGATAACCAGCGATGCACTCATGGAACGGGCGGCCACACAACTGTTCGAATGGATGCATGCTCGCTTACGGGGCACCCAGGTGAACATAAAACTGTTCTGCGGCATTGGTAACAATGGGGGAGACGGCTTGGTGTTGGCCAGAAAATTGCATGAGCATGGTTATTCCATTCACGTATTTGTGGTAAATTATAGTGATAAGCGCTCGGAAGACTTCCTGTTGAACCTGGAACGCTTGAAGGATGGAAAGGTATGGCCGGATTTTATAAATAAGGATAGTGATTTGCCCAATATTTCCGAATCGGATATTGTTGTCGATGCCATTTTTGGAATTGGTCTGAACAGGGTTCCCGATGATTGGGTCGGTAATTTAATAGCTCATATTAATGCTTCCAATGCCTTTACACTATCTGTGGATGTACCGTCTGGATTACCCATGGACAGATCTCCTTGGGAACCATCTTATGTGATCAGGTCTAGTTATGTGTTGAGCTTTCAGTTACCCAAATTAATTTTCTTTTTGCCAGATACGGGGGCGTATGCCAATCAATGGGAACTATTGGATATTGGATTGGACGCCGAGTTTATCGCAAAAACGGAAACGGATTTTGAGCTGATAGGGCGACCGGAGATTTTGCCAATGTACCGACCCAGGTCGAAGTTCTCACACAAAGGAATCTATGGACATGCGGTTATTATTGGAGGCAGTTATGGAAAAATAGGGGCTGTTCAGTTGGCGTGCAATGCCTGTTTGAGTGTTGGTTGTGGACTGGTTACGGCTGTTGTGCCGAAATGTGGTTACCATTCCCTACAAACTGCCGTGCCCGAAGCTATGGTACTTACCGGTTCCAGGGATAAAATTATTTCACGGATAGAAATTCCTTTTAGTCCTACTGCTGTGGCCATAGGCGTGGGAATGGGCAAGGATGAGGATACGGTCCAGGCTTTGTCTGTTTATTTGAAGGGTTCAGGTGCTCCTATGGTTATTGATGCCGATGCATTGAACATTCTTTCCGAGAACCGGGATTTGCTCAAAGATATACCGGAAATGTCCATTTTGACCCCTCATCCCAAGGAGTTGGAGCGACTGATAGGCCCGTGGACATCAGATTTTGAAATGTTGGACAAGGCCAAGTCGTTTGCTGATCGATATAACTTGGTGGTGGTAATCAAAGGAGCCCATACTATTACTTTGTACAATGGCAAGGGATATGTTAATACCACAGGTAACCCTGGTATGGCAACTGCAGGAAGTGGTGATGTTTTAACCGGAATGATTACAGGGCTTTTGGCTCAAGGATATCCACCTGTAGAGGCTGCAATATTTGGGGTATACCTTCACGGGCTGGCCGGAGACATCGGTGCTTCCAAAAATGGATATGAAGCTCTAAAGGCTTCGATTATTGTGGGCAATATTGGTAGTGCTTATTCGGAACTGTTCCGTAAACCTGAAGCGGAGCAAAAAGAAAATCCCAGGTAAGGATGAGAATCAAGCACTGTTTCTGCTTTTTCTTGCTTTCAATCTTTTCTGGATCCAACTCAGAGCGTTGTCGAATTCAATAAAAAACTCCATAGGCTTTTTGTAGAACATTTTTTCAATATTGAAATTGTGCATGTCTATTTCCTTTTTGGAAACAATGGCGAAAGCGATAAGGTTGTCCATGCCCCTTAAATAATTGTATACTGTTGGGTCAATGGCGTACGAGTTCTTTCTTAAACTGATGTATGCAAAATCCTTTTCTCTAAAATGGATCTCTGAAATGCCTATTATTTGGTAGGCCCTTTCTAGGGTAATGGTGGTTCCTTCATCAAAAGAAGCAACCATATAATTGTTGAAAACCTGAACGGTTCCAATGTCCAGTTGATACTCGCGTACCACAACCGTCTTCTTATTAGAAGTAATTTTCATCCCCAAGTAATTATAGTGTCTCGCCAACGAAATTATGAGGGTTGCGCACCGTGAGGAAAAATAATAGATTAAACGCTAAAATATCGTGTGTATGGTAATTACAGGGCATAAAAAAAGCTGACAATCGTCAGCTTTTTTTAAGTGTTGTTTCAAATTATTTTTCGGCTTCGGGCGATTTCTCGGCCTTTTTTATTTTAATGGTGAGTTCATCATTTTTCTCGTCCAGATCCATAAAAATACTGTCGCCTTCTTCCAACTTAGAATTCACTATTTCCTCTGCAAGGGCATCTTCAATATATTTTTGGATGGCTCTTTTAAGAGGTCGTGCACCATATTGTTTATCGAACCCTTTGTTGGCGATGTAGTCTTTTGCTTTTTCGGATAGATTCAGGTCATAGCCGATTTCCTTGATTCGCTTGTACAGCTTGTTCAATTCAATATCGATAATTTTATGGATATCTTCTCTCTCCAAAGCATTGAATACTACGACATCATCGATCCTGTTAAGGAATTCCGGAGCAAATGCTTTTTTTAAGGCGTTTTCAATTACACTTTTTTGATGGCTATCGGCCTGTGCCTTTTTTGCAGCGGTTCCGAAACCTACACCTTGTCCAAAATCTTTTAACTGTCTGGCACCTATATTGGAGGTCATAATAATTATGGTGTTCCTAAAGTCGATCTTACGTCCAAGACTATCGGTCAAGAATCCATCATCCAATACCTGTAAAAGCATATTGAAAACATCGGGATGTGCTTTTTCCACCTCGTCCAACAATACTACGGAATAGGGTTTGCGGCGTACTTTTTCCGTTAACTGACCGCCTTCTTCGTAACCTACGTATCCGGGAGGGGCCCCTACCAATCTCGAAATGGCGAATTTTTCCATGTACTCGCTCATATCTATGCGAATAAGGGCATCTTCGGAATCGAACAGTTCCTTGGCCAGAATTTTGGCCAATTGGGTTTTACCGACCCCTGTTTGTCCCAAGAAAATGAACGAACCTATTGGTTTGTTAGGGTCTTTGAGTCCGGCACGGTTTCTTTGAATGGCCCGTGCAACTTTGGTTACGGCTTCGTCCTGGCCTATTACAAAGCCTTTGATCAAATTGGGCAGTTCTGCCAATTTGTTGCTTTCGGTCTGGGCAATTCTGTTCACGGGTATTCCACTCATCATGGAAACCACGTCGGCAACGTTGTCCTCGGAGACCGTTTCCCGATGTAACTTGCTTTCCTCTTCCCAGCGTTCTTGGGCGGATGCCAATTCTTTTTCGAGACGTTTTTCGTCGTCTCTAAGTTTGGCGGCTTCTTCGTATTTCTGTTTTTTGACAACGCTGTTCTTAAGTTCGCGAACGTCTTCCAACTGGCCTTCCAGTTCCAGAATTTGTTTGGGAACATCCATGTTCACGATATGCACTCTTGATCCAGCCTCGTCCAAGGCATCGATGGCCTTGTCCGGTAAAAAGCGGTCCGTCATGTAGCGGTTGGTCAATTTTACACAGGCCATAATGGCGTCGTCCGTATAGTTTACGTTGTGGTGTTCTTCGTACTTCCCTTTGATGTTCATCAAAATCTCGATGGTCTCTTCCACGGAAGTAGGTTCTACCATAACCTTTTGGAATCGACGCTCCAAGGCACCATCTTTTTCTATATATTGTCTATACTCATCAAGCGTAGTTGCTCCGATACATTGTATCTCACCCCTTGCCAATGCGGGTTTAAACATATTGGAAGCATCCAAGCTGCCTGTTGCACCCCCGGCACCAACAATGGTATGTATCTCATCAATGAACAAGATGATATCGTCGTTCTTCTCCAACTCGTTCATTACGGCTTTCATTCGCTCTTCAAACTGGCCACGGTATTTTGTGCCTGCCACCAACGAAGCCAAATCCAAGGTCACCACTCTTTTGTTGTAAAGAATACGTGAAACCTTTTTGTTGATAATGCGCAGCGCCAAACCTTCGGCAATGGCACTTTTACCAACTCCTGGCTCACCAATAAGTAATGGGTTGTTCTTTTTTCTACGACTCAATATTTGGGAAACACGCTCAATTTCCTTCTCTCTGCCCACAACGGGATCAAGTTTGTTATCTTCGGCCAAACGAGTGAGGTCCCTGCCAAAATTGTCCAAGACCGGTGTCTTGGATTTTTTGTTTCCCTTTGGAGCGGATCCGGAACCAAAGGAACTTTCTTTGCTATCGCCCATATCGTCAGCGTCGCCAGGGAAAGATTCTGCTTGAGGGGAATCAATATAATCATCGTCACTGGTGATCATGGATTTGAACTGTTCCTTTACATTGTCGTAATCCACTTTTAGCTTGTGCAACAATTTTGTTGTAGGGTCATTCTCGTTCCTAAGAATACAGAGCAAAAGGTGCGCTGTATTTATGGAGGAACTTTGGAAAAGCTTTGCCTCCAGGAAGGTGGTCTTCAATGCTCTTTCCGCTTGGCGCGTAAGGTGAAGATTTTTTTTATCCTTCTGTATTGTTCCTGTATTGGGATTTGCAGGACTCAGTATTTCCACCTTTCTGCGAAGGTGGTCCAAGTCCACGTCCAGTGCGTCCAATATGTTTATGGCCTTGCCATTCCCGTCTCTTAAAAGACCCAGCATAAGGTGTTCCGTTCCAATGAAATCATGGCCCAATCTCAGGGCTTCTTCCTTGCTGTATGCTATAACGTCTTTTACGCGGGGGGAGAAATTATCGTCCATACGTTTCTTTTTCAGCAATTAAAATTAATAAAAGTATTGTTACGATGGGCAAATACCGTACCCTTATTCGATAAAGTAGTGCTAAATGTCGGAATAAATAACTTTTTTAACCGGATTTAACAAAGCTTTATTGGCAGCTCGGTTATCAATCCGAACTGTTGATAATTTTTTTAATAAAGTCTTAGTAAAGGGCTATAAAGGCTCGTATTTTCTGTATATTGCCATGATAATTTAACCACAAAAAAACAATAATAAATAAGCATGGCGGAAGGAGAAAAGTTAATTCCCATTAATATTGAGGATGAGATGAAATCTGCCTACATTGATTATTCAATGTCGGTCATTGTGTCACGTGCCCTGCCAGATGTTCGTGATGGTTTAAAACCTGTACATAGGAGAGTGCTCTACGGAATGCACGATTTGGGTGTAAGGGCCAATAGTTCACACAAAAAATCGGCCCGTATTGTAGGGGAGGTTTTAGGTAAGTATCACCCGCATGGGGATTCTTCTGTGTATGATACCATGGTGAGAATGGCACAGGAGTGGAGTCTCAGGTATATGTTGGTAGATGGTCAAGGTAACTTTGGCTCTGTAGATGGCGATAGCCCTGCGGCCATGCGTTATACCGAGGCCAAAATGCGCAAGATCGCCGAAGAAATGTTGGCCGATATTGACAAGGATACGGTAGATCATCAGCTTAATTTTGATGATACCATCCAAGAACCCACCGTATTGCCCACCCGTATTCCCAACTTGTTGGTGAACGGGGCATCCGGTATCGCTGTGGGTATGGCAACCAATATGCCTCCCCACAATTTATCGGAAGTGGTGGATGGTACTGTTGCCTATATAGATAACCATGATATTGAAATAGATGAACTGATCACACACATTAAAGCCCCGGATTTTCCAACGGGTGGAATTATTTATGGCTACGATGGTGTAAAGGAAGCTTTCCACACTGGTCGTGGACGTGTGGTAATGCGTGCCAAGGCCACTATTGAGGAAGTACAAGGGAAAGAAAGTATCGTGGTTACCGAAATCCCATATCAGGTGAACAAGGCGGATATGATCAAAAAGACCGCCGACCTCGTTAATGAAAAGAAAATCGAGGGCATTTCTACCATTCGGGATGAATCCGATAGAAATGGTATGCGCATCGTTTACATTTTAAAGCGCGACGCCATTCCGAACATCGTACTTAACATGTTGTACAAGTACACGGCGCTTCAATCCTCTTTTAGTGTCAACAATATTGCATTGGTCAATGGTAGGCCGGAGCTGTTGAACCTAAAGGACATCATTCACCATTTTGTGGAGCATAGGCACGATGTCGTGGTCCGTAGAACCAAGTTCGAGCTTAAAAAGGCCGAAGATCGTGCGCATATCCTGGAAGGACTCATTATAGCTTCCGACAATATAGATGAGGTGATTGCGATTATCCGAGGGTCCTCCAATGTAGAGGAGGCCCGTAACAATTTGATCGAACGCTTTAAATTGACAGAGGTTCAGGCGAAGGCAATCGTAGAAATGCGCTTGCGTCAACTTACCGGTCTGGAGCAGGACAAATTAAGAGAAGAGCATGCCGAACTTTTGAAGACCATCGAGGATCTAAAAGATATTCTTTCCAAGAAAGAACGAAGAATGCAGATCATCAAAGATGAACTTCTTGAGATAAAAGAAAAGTATGGGGATGATAGAAGATCGGAAATCAACTATGCAGGAGGTGACTTGAGCATAGAGGACATGATCCCGGATGAGCAAGTGGTCATAACCATTTCGCATGCAGGATACATTAAACGAACTTCGCTAACCGAATATAAGACCCAGAACAGGGGCGGGGTGGGCCAAAAGGCATCGTCCACAAGGAACGAGGATTTCTTGGAGCATTTATTTGTAGGGACCAACCATCAGTACATGTTGTTCTTCACTCAGAAAGGAAAGTGTTTCTGGATGCGTGTATATGAAATTCCCGAAGGAAGTAGAACTTCAAAAGGAAGGGCTATCCAAAATCTTATCAATATAGAACAGGATGATAAGGTCAAAGCCTTTATCTGTACCCAAGATCTTAAGGACGAAGACTATGTGAACAGTCACTATGTAATCATGGCCACAAAGAAGGGAACCGTTAAAAAGACTTCCTTGGAGCAATACTCAAGACCTCGTCAAAATGGAATCAACGCCATAACCATCAAAGATGGTGATGAGCTATTGGAAGCAAAGCTAACCACGGGCACTAGTCAAATATTCTTGGGACTTAAATCCGGTAAGGCCATCCGTTTTGAGGAGTCCAAGACCAGACCAATGGGTAGAAACGCATCCGGTGTAAGAGGTGTATCCTTGGCAGATGAAAACGATGAGGTGGTAGGAATGGTATCCGTACATAATTTCGAGGATGACATTTTGGTGGTTTCCGAAAGAGGTTACGGAAAACGATCCAATATTGATGACTACCGAATCACCAATAGAGGTGGTAAAGGTGTAAAAACTATTTCCATTACCGAGAAAACCGGAGGACTTGTCGCCATAAAGAATGTTACCGATACCGATGATTTGATGATTATCAATAAATCAGGAATCGCCATTAGAATGGGTGTAGAAGATCTTAGGGTAATGGGCAGGGCCACACAAGGAGTCCGCTTGATCAACTTAAAGGACAACGATTCCATTGCCGCGGTAGCCAAAGTAATGAAAGAAGATGACCCTGTGGACGAAGTGGATATTAGGGATATCGAGGTGAACGGTGAAGATGGCACAGCTATTGATAATAACACCGAGGATAAAGAATAATTTCAACTAAGTAATAATAGATAAACACTAAATAATTAGAATTTTTAACATGAGAACAAAAATAATTGTACTTCTGGCCATGGGAATTTCCACAATGGGATTTGCACAGAAGGATGAGATGAAGGCGGCGGAGAAAGCACTTAAAAATGGTGATGCGGCTGCGGCAAAAGCAGCCTTGACCAGTGCCGCCTCAACAATCGACTCGGCCAAGGAAAGGGAACAGGCCGAGTATTACGCGCTTTTAGGAAACGCCAATTACGATTTGGCCAAGAAAGGTGACGTTTCTGCTTTTCAATCAGCCGTAGATGCCTACAATAAGGTAATCGCTGTAGAAGAAGCTAGTGGCAAAGCCAAATTTACTGCTGTAGCCCAAGAAAAAATGTCTCAAATGACAGCTGACTTGGTTAACTCTGCAGTAGAGGACAACAACAACAAAAAGTTCGGTGAGGCTGCCGAAAAACTTTACATGGGGTATAAACTAAGCCCTAAGGATACGGTTTATTTGTACTATGCAGCAAGTAGTGCAGTAAATGGTCAAAACTACGAAGAGGCCTTAAAGTACTATAATGAACTAAAGGAATTGGGTTATAATGGTGAATCTGTAAGCTATACTGCGGTTAATGTCGAGTCCGGTGAAACAGAAACTATGGACAAAGCCACCCGCGATCTATATGTAAAAGCCGGAACGCACAAAGACCCTAAGGAAGAGGTGAGCCCATCCAAGAAGCCGGAAATCGTAAAGAATATTGCCTTGATCTATCAACAAATGGGCAATAACGAGAAGGCGGTGGAAGCATATGCAGATGCCAGGGCGGAAAACCCAGATGATGTGAACCTAGTGCTTGGAGAAGCCAACCTATACTATGCCATGGGGCAAAAAGATAAATTCAAGGAGTTGATGGGGCAAGCTTCCGCAATGGCTCCGGACAATCCTGACTTGCTTTACAACATTGGAGTAATAAATATGGAGCAAGGCAACTTAGAGGACGCTAGAGATGCCTACAAAAAGACTTTGGCCATTGATCCAGGTTACATCAATGCGTTATTAAACCTTTCCACTACATATGTAAACGAAGGAAACGGTCTTATCGATGAAATGAATGCTTTGGGAACTTCTAAGGCGGACATAGCCAAGTACGACGAACTTAAAGATGAAAAGGACCGCCTTTTTAGAGAGGGAGCCAAAGTTTTGGAAGATGCATTACAATCCAATCCTGACAATGAAAGTATTCTTACACAGTTGAAGAATATTTACGGAGCATTGGGTGATAACGATAACTACATGAGAATTAAAAAGCTTTTGGGAGAATAATCGTAATTCTTCTATAAAAAAAGAGCCCCGCTAAAACGGGGCTTTTTTTATATCACTTTTTTAATGACCCTTAATTGATGGGTATATAGTTTCTCTTCTGAATTAAAGATTCCCGTGTGGTCGATCCGATCAATGCGAACATGACCATGGACATGGATAATGTAGTTGTCCTTTAAGATTATGCCAACATGATCGATCACCCCTTCGTTGTTATCAAAAAAAGCAAGGTCGCCTGGTTCACTTTCTTCGATAAAGCTCAAAGCTTCACCTTGTTTGGATTGATTTTCGGCGGTTCTTGCCAGCGAATGCCCATTTATCTTGTAAACCATTTGAGTAAACCCGGCGCAATCAATACCAAAAGGAGTTTTTCCACCCGATAAAAAAGGAGCCTTCAAGTATAAAATGGCCGTATCCACCAAGCTTTCCTTTGGAGTTTTTCCAGTATGTATGCTTCCTTCAAAAGTGTGGTTCAGCAATTCCGGGGCATTGATCATGGAACCCATAAGAATGGGCAGTAACATTCCGTTTTCCGTGCAAATATGGGATATTACGTCGGCACATATTTTTTGAGGATCCATTGCATGTATCCTTTCAAAAGTTTGCTCTTCGATAAAGGTTAGCTGATTATTGGGTGTCCAACCTTCAAAATTGTCATAAGCTGACCGAATCCTGCTCCATTTCTTCCTTTTCTCCAATACCTTAAAGTGCTCCCCGTATAACAACTGGGAAGTCATTTCGGCACCATCGTCCGGATTTGTTCGTATAGGAACAACGCTTAGAGGACAAATTCCATATTGCATTTACTGTACGGCTTGAATCACTAATTTCTTTCCAAAACAATTGAGGAGGCGCCACCACCACCATTACAGATGGCCGCAGCCCCAAGTTTGGCATTATTTTGTTCCAAAATGTTCAACAGGGTAATCGTGATTCGAGCACCGGAACATCCTAGCGGGTGCCCTAGGGATACTGCGCCGCCATTTACGTTTACATTGGAATCATTTAGTCCAAGAATCTTCATGTTGGCCAATCCGACCACTGAAAATGCTTCATTGAACTCAAAATAATCAATGTCTTCTATGGAAACGCCTGCGCGGTCCAGTGCTTTTGGTAAAGCTTTGGCAGGTGCCGTGGTGAACCATTCAGGTTCGTGGGCGGCGTCGGCATACCCCTTAATGGTTGCAAGAGGTTTTAATCCCAGTTCATTCGCCTTTTCCTCACTCATCAAAACAACGGCGGCTGCACCATCGTTAATGGTGGATGCATTTGCTGCGGTTACCGTGCCATCCTTAGAGAAGGCCGGTCGCAAAGCGGGTACTTTCTCAAGCTTTATATTTTTGAATTCTTCGTCTTCACTAACCACTATTGGCTCGCCTCTTCGCTGTGGAACTTCCACGGGAACCACTTCGTTGTTGAATTTTCCTGCTTTCCATGCGTCGGCTGAGCGTTTGTACGATTGAACCGCGTAAGCGTCTTGATCTTCTCTACTAAACTTATATTCGGTTGCGCAGGCATCGGCACAAACCCCCATGGCGTTTTGATCATAAGCATCGACCAAACCGTCCTTTTGCATACCGTCCACCATAGTGGCAGGACCAAATTTGGTGCCCTGTCTCATATTTACATAGTGTGGGATCATACTCATATTTTCCATACCACCGGCAACAACTATGGAGTTTTCGCCCAGGGCAATGGATTGTGCGCCCTGCATAATGGTTTTCATTCCGGAAGAACAAACTTTATTAACGGTGGTACAAGGAACAGTATTGGGAATTCCGGCAAAAATGGCAGCTTGTCTTGCAGGTGCCTGCCCAGTACCTGCTTGTATCACATTGCCCATCAAAACCTCTTCGACAAGTTCGGGCTTAAGGCCGATTTTCTCCAATGCGCCCTTAATGGCAACTGCACCTAATTTAGGGGCTGGAACACTGGATAGGGCTCCCATAAAACTACCTATTGGCGTTCTGGCAGCGGAAACGATTACAACTTTTTTCATATGTGCATTTTTACTCCTGCGAAAATACTAAATTTAAATGCAAACCAATGGGGAGTTCGGTCAACGGACTTCTTAGTTATATATTTTCTATTTTTGAAGCTAATAGAATAAGGGAATGGGAAAAACTTTGGACAATGTATACAAACATCAATCGCTGGTCTACAAGTATTTCCTGTATGTGGTCTCGGTGGCCTTAATCGTGTTTTTTTTTCCAAAAGGAGGAAAGTTTAAATACGAATTCCAGAAAGGTAAGCCGTGGCAATATGAGAATTTATACGCTCCCATTGACTTTTCCATACATAAGACCCAACAAGAGGTAGAGGAGGAGCAATCAACCATTCGAACCAATAAAACGGATTACTACACGTATAGTTCAACTGTTGTTTCGGAGGTGAGGGCAGAAGTCTCGAATGGGATAAATACCTTGTTCCAGACCGAAATTTTTACATCAAGCCAACGGGAATCATTGAAAAATTTATCCGAAGAAGTTCTCACACATGTATATGACCATGGGATTTTTCAAAATATGCCCCAGTCCCGAGCAACCGTGGTAGTAAAAAATAATGAGGCACAACCCATTGCTCCCAATGATTACCAGAATGTAGAGCTCGCCAAAAAAGCAGTGACCGAATATTTGTCCGATGCCAACAGTTATGGCACGGATAGGTTGTCAGGGATTATCAGGAACAACCTTAAAGCCAATTTGTTCTACGACAATGTTCTAACAGAAAGTGCCCTGAACGACGAACTTTCTAAAATTTCCTATACCCGTGGAGAGGTAGACCAAGGAAAACTGATCATATCAAAAGGTGAAATAGTAGAGAATGAAGATTTTAAAGTGCTGAGCTCCCTTAGGGATGAGTATGAGTCCGAATTATGGATGGGAAGCAATTATTATTTTATACTACTTGGGTATACGATATTGGTGGCCTTGGTGCTCATTATGTTGTTTCTGTTTTTGAAACGCTACAGAAGCGATATTTTTCTGAACAACAATAAGGTTACTTTTATTTTCTTCAACATTTTGTTGATGGTCGTCGCCACAACATTAATGGTGAAACATTACGAAAATTTTGTTTACATGGTGCCTTTGTGTATACTTCCATTGGTGCTAAAGAATTTTTTTGATGCGAGATTGGGTCTTTTTGTCCATGTGCTAACAGTTCTGATTCTTGGTTTTGTTGTACCTAACAGCTTTGAATACATCTTTTTACAGATAATCGCAGGTATTGTTACTATTTTAACGGCTTCCGAACTTTACAAGAGAGCAAATCTATTTATATCGGTAGGTCAGATCACCTTGATTTACATTGTGGGATATTTTGCCTTTCATGCCATACACGAGGGGAATCTGGACAATATAGAGTGGGTTTTGTTCGGGGTTTTTGTTTTGAATGGACTTTTGACTCTTTTTGCGCAACCGTTAATTTATATGTTCGAAAAAGTTTTTGGTCTTGTATCCGACGTGTCGTTATTGGAACTGTCCGACACCAACTCCAAATTGCTCAAAGAATTATCGGATAAAGCACCGGGCACGTTCCACCATTCCCTGCAAGTGGCCAATTTGGCCGAAGCAGCAGCAAACGAGATTGGGGCAAATGCAATGTTGGTAAGAGTGGGTGCGCTATACCACGATATTGGAAAAATGGAGAATCCGACCTACTTCACGGAAAATCAGATTACCAATGTAAATCCGCACGACGATCTACCGCCAAAGGAAAGTGCAAAGATTATAATAGACCACGTAATTAAAGGTATTGAGATTGCAAGAAAAAACAATGTTCCCGATCGGGTCATAGATTTTATTCGAACGCACCATGGAACCACACTGGTGTATTATTTTTTTAAAAAACAACAAGAGTTGGACAAAGATGCCGATCCGGCAAACTTTAAATACCCAGGACCTGTACCATTCTCCAAGGAAACAGCTATTTTAATGATGTCGGATGCAGTGGAAGCGGCTTCCAAAAGCTTAAAGAACCCAACTTACGGTATAATAGATGCGTTTGTGGAGAAAATTGTAAAAGGACAAATGCAGGCCGATCAGTTTTTAAATGCCAATATTACGCTCAAAGAAATCGAAATGGTAAAGAAAGTGCTTAAACAGAAGCTCACCAATATCTATCATTTAAGGGTGGAATATCCTGAATAGCAGGATGATGATAAAAGTTGCAATAAAAAAATGAAAAAATAGTTGCGATCTTGTTTCTGAAAAGGTACATTTGCATCCGCATTTTTAGAATGCACGTTCATAAAAAATAGGAGAGGTGCCGGAGTGGTAACGGAGCAGATTGCTAATCTGTCAGCGCGTAAGTGCTGCCCGGGTTCGAGTCCCGGTCTCTCCGCTATTTCCAAAATAATACCTCGGGGTGTAGCGTAGCCCGGTTATCGCGCCTGCTTTGGGAGCAGGAGGTCGCAGGTTCGAATCCTGCCACCCCGACAAAATGGGTTTTAAAAGAAATTTTAAAATCTGTAAATAAATGAAAACCAATGAAATACATTTTATTGGTTTTCATTTGATATCAATTAAGACCATATATCAAGGTGTCCTAATAGGTGTCCTATTTTTTCAGGCAGGATTTCGTAACTTGCGGATATTGCCCGATTTGACCTTCACAGTGATTTGACTTTCGTTTAACGGATTGTTCCATTTAAACGAAAATCGTGAAAACCTCAAAAACATTCAATGTCTATTTTTGGCTCAAAAGGTCGTGCCGAAAAAAAAACGGGCAGATACCCATCTATGCCCGTGTCAATGTTGACGGCATCCGTGCCGATATCAGCGTAAAACGTTCAACCACCGAAGAGAATTGGTGCAAGGCATCGGGGAGGTTGAACCCCCGAACTTCTAAGGCGAAGGATACCAACGGATATCTGGACGATGTCTACGCAAAATTATTGGACTGCCATAGACAACTGCACTCGGAAAACGGGCTGATTACCGCCCAGGCCATCAAACTGCGTTATCTGGGCAAGGACAAGAGCTTTGGTACATTGTCGGAACTGGTCAAATACCATACCGACCATGAACTGCAAAAACTCGAACAGGGAACCGCCAAAAACTACTCGGCTACAATAAAGTACCTATTAAGGTTTATAAAGAAAAAGTATAATACCCCCGATATCAACCTTGCGGTCATCGATTATGCCTTTCTTGCCAAATTTGAAACCTACCTCCAAACCTGTCCCCCGTTGAGGAAATCCCAACCATTGAACAACAATGGCATCATGAAACACATGGAACGGTTCCAAAAATTGATGGGCATCGCCACGAAATTTGGATGCGTCCGAACAAACCCTTTCAACTTTTACGAATTTAAGTTTGAACAATACGACAGCGATTATCTGGATTCCCAAGAACTGGAAAAATTGGCCTCTTCCCATATACAGGAGATTGGAATAGGAGTGGTCAGGGACATTTTTATTTTCTCGTGCTATACGGGGCTTGCCTATATAGAAGTAAAGCTGTTGAAGAAAAACGATATCGTTACGGGCATCGACGGGGAGGAATGGATAAATGTGCGGCGTAAAAAGACGAACACTCCTGTAAAAGTTCCACTTCTTGAAGAGGCAAAAAGAGTCCTTGACCGCTATTCGGATTTTCCCAATGCCGATAACGGGCACTCTTTATTGCCCGTTTATTCCAATCAAAAAGTGAACGAATACCTAAAGATAATTGCCAAACGTACACATATCAAAAAACATTTGACCTTTCATGTGGCCAGGCACACCTTCGCCACAACGGTAACGCTTTTAAACAATGTCCCCGTCGAAACGGTCTCTAAATTATTGGGGCATACCAAACTGTCCACTACGCAAAAGTATGCCAGGGTTATTGAAAGGAAAATCAGTAACGATATGACCAAATTAAAGGCAAAACTAAAGGAATCAAAAAGGAGTCCGAACTATAGGGAAACGGCACACGACCATTTGAGGATTGTTTGAAGTAAACTTGACCAAAGAGTGAACTGAAAAATTGGAGGTCACAATTTGTGATGTCCAATGAATCAAATAGAATGGGCTTACGGTATGCTCCTTTTGCATTTACCGAACAAGGGGTTGCCATGCTCTCAAGTGTACTGAAGAGTAAAAAGGCTATACAGGCAAACATTTCCATTGTCCGGGCTTTTGTCATGTATAGGAAACATCTTGCGGACTATGGTAATTTAAAGGAACAAGTAGCCAAACTTGAAAAAGAAATGAACGTTAAATTCAAGGACATCCACCAAGCGTTGAACTATCTTTACAAAAGGATAAGGTACAGATTGACCAACAGAACAGGAAGCGGATTGGGTTTAAGTAACATCTTTGAATGATTTATTTGTAGAGTTCAAAAAAATCTTTTCGATTTATTTTGAAAAAATCGAGCATAAGGGCTAAAGAGCCTTTTAATTCGATATCAAGGTCATTTGGTTTTGTTAAACTTTTTTCAAATGCTTTTTTTTCAAATGATATTGCCCATTTAAATATTCCTTTGATAGTTTCAACTTTAGAGTAATATTCTTTTAAAATATCCATTTCGGTTGTGTCTAAAGATTTTTTAATCTGGCTTACAGACATTTTGGAACTGGCAATTTTTACTGCCATTTCAATAGTCCTGTCAACTCCTTCTTGCCCCAAATTTCCATATTTAAAGCCATCGCTTAATATTGATTTTCTTTGGTCAGGTTCCAAAAAAGCAATATCCTTTAATATATAGTCAAGAATTAAAAAGCTATGGGAAAGTATAATGTAAGTAGCTCTTAATGCTATTTCCTTTTTTTGTGCATCAAAACACTTTTTTATGAAATAATAAAGAATTATTAAGGTTGAGTTATAACCGCTAAAATCTAGTTCACTTAGTAATCGAGATTTAGATTTTTCATAAAGGGTTTTCCAAGTTTGATTTTTAAACTCTTTATAACTTTTTATAGAATTAAAAAGTGCTAATAATTCTTCTTCGGAAATTCGTTCTATATTATTATAAGACAGTTTTTGAAGAAAACTACCGTCTAAAATAGTTGTATCGTGCCTGTGTCCGTATTTTCTAACAACTTCTTTTCTGTCGGTTGTTGCAACCACACAACTGTCGAATCCGAGCAATTGCTGTAAACCTTTTGCCCATAAAATTCGTTCAAATGCTTTAGGAGATTTTTTGTTTTTAATATCAACATTTGTTCGTTCCCTACTCAAACTTGACACTCGGCCATACAAAAACAAGTCAATATCTGTTATTTCATTTCCTTCAAATACATATTTTATTCCACGTGCTACATAATAACCATTATTTAGAAAATACAAACGTAATTTCTCTTCCATTAACTCGCCTTTAAAAAGTTCTGTTTGTTTTTCCATATTAATTTCTCATTGTTCTTAATAATTCACCAACGTTTAGACTAGGTGATGTTGATTTTTTCCTGCGGACTTTCCATCTATTCTCTTCAGGTCCAGTATAATTTGAAACACTAGTACTGCTAATTCCTGATTCCAATGTAGATTTTTCCGCAAGGTCTCCTTTCTCAATTACATCAAGAGCTATTTGTGCAATATCATATTTCAATAATCTCATATAAAACCTACTTCCGTGACCATGTTCCAATTGAATTACTCTATTCATTTCTAATACTTGATAATCTTGCCCAATTGCTGTACATGGACCAACTCTTTCACCTCTTAATAGTTTTCTTAAAGTGTTTGTAAGCATTGAATAATCCTGAATCTTTCCTCGATTTGAAGTACTAACTTTTAAGCCATAAATCAACGAAGAAATAAAAGCTTTAGCCAAATCCAATGCATCATCCTCAAATGGGTTTCCAAATTTTGCAAAAGAAGAAGGTTTCGTTAAAAATATTTTAGAATGCTGATTATTGCTAACCTCATTAAAATCATACATAGCGATAGATTGTAATTTTGACATTAGAGTCTGTCCAAGTATTGTAAGAGCAGTTTCTATGGTTACACATCCATCTTTAGAAATTAAAATATCTAGATCTGAAACTTTTTTTGCATCATCGGAACTTAAAGAACTTAATACTTTCGCTGTTTTTTCGACGGAATCTCTTTTGAAAAGATTTCCATTAAAATAAGTTTTTGCACCATCAAATTGTTCAAAATCTATTATTCCAATATCTTCGGATTGTTGAAATAGTTTTGTATTAGTTTTACTGTCAAGCTTATAATTATCTCCGATATATTCTTTTAATAATTTCTCTTTTATGGGTTTGTCAGAACTATAGTTGGTTAGTTCTAAAGATGCTTTTTGGAAATTATTTGAAGATTCATTAAAAATTTCGGATGTGTGAGTTAAAACCCCAGAAGTTGTAATACCTAAGATTGAAATATCACCACTTTGAGAGATGTCAATTAAATGAGCATCTTTGAGAGTTTGTTTTATTATAGGTAACTCTAATTTTTTATTAATGTTTAAAGAATCAGAAATTGCATTTACTTTATCCTTATTGAGTGTGCTTTCCTGTTCAGAAGCGGCTAAACTAGATAAAAGCAAACCGCATTTTCCGGCAAGTTCTATATCTTCAAAATCAGAGGTTCTCGTAACTTCTTGAAGTTTTTTTGTATGGTGAATTATCCAGGCTCCTTCTGTTCTATTTTCCATTAATTTGTTTTGTCATATTGTTATATTTATAACAAATATACTTTTTTAATCACAAAAAAAGGGGTGAAAAATATCTCTTAAATTTTGGTCTCCAAAATCATCTTCCTGCTCCCGTTCAGTTCCTTCAGCTCCAGCATCAGTTTTTCGTTATCGCCCAGGACAAACTTTGGGAGCACAAATACAAATCGTTGCGATTGTCCATTGGCAAGAGACTTGGGCATTTTATGTTTATAGATTACCTCTTGCTGTAACCGTTGGTAGGAGGCCTTACGTTTGCTGTTCCCGTTGGCACGGTACATATTGAGATAATCGATTTCAAAATCGATTCCGGATTTGTTCTTGACCTCTATGACCAGATACACTTCGGAAGCATCGTAGGCCATTTTCTGTAACTTTAACCGGATTCCTTTTTTGCGTTCTGTGGCAATGGTTTCAGAACTGGATCTGAGCAAATATTCGCTTGCCCTTCCAAAATAAGCCGTTCTGTCCTTATTGGAAGCTGTTATACTGTTTCCAGTTTTGGGTATTTCCATTATAGGACTTTCATTGCCGATGCTTTCATCCTCATCGATGAAATAGTTGAGTTTAGGAAGTTTTTCGGAATACTTCAAAATATAGGAATACACCTTGCCGTCACTGGTGACGGTCAATAGGTTGCTTTCGGTCCCCTGTTTAGCCTGTAACAATCCAAAATACTGTTCCTTCTCACGGTTGTAGGTAAATACAAAATGGGAAGCTCCTGTAATACCCTGTCGAATAGGTTTGGGAAAGAACAAAGCAACGTTCTTTTGGTCATTGGCATAAATGGTATCGAGTGATCTCTGTGCCTGTATCGAGATTGTAAAAGTCAATAACAGTAAAGTGATAAAAGTTTTCATAAGATTGATATTTAATAATTGCCCATCATGGGCTTTCCTTGAAATTTGGTCTTGGATATTTTTAAAATGAGCCTGTAGTTATCGGTAATCGTTACTTTGACATTGCGGTGGTTCCGCTGGAAAATCTTCTTGAACCCGCTGACCTGTGGTACACCGGCAATGTTGATATCGTCAACCATATCGCCAACGATTTCATTGGTGACCTCGGCCCTAAAGCTGTTTTCTACATAAATCCCCTCGCTACCGTCTTGATAGTCATGAGCCTTTAATTTTACGGGTTGATGATTGATGTTTTCAATATCGATAATTGTCCTATTGGGCTTAAAGCTGACAAATCCATAAATGGGCGTATTCTTGGGAATCCATTTTCCGTAAATAGTCGCATCTTTAAGGAGTCGCATCTGTAGGCGATAATTGGTCTTGACGGTCTGCGTGCCATCCACACGGACATAGATGAAACCGTCCGTGCTTTTTGCATTCAAATCATCATTCTCAATGGGATGGGAAGCAAAAAAGAGCTGGTGCTCCAAAGCACGTTCCTTGACTACGACCTCGGTTTCCTGTTCATAAATGACATCGATAGTGTCCTTTTTCTCCTCAATAGTCGGTTTCGATGGCCTGTATCTCGGATTGATGTTTTCATAGGATTGTTCCAAATACTTAATCTGCCCTTGTTGGTAGATACTGTCCACCAATTGCATTTTTCTCTTGTCCAACAAATCCGGGTCATATATCCCCGTGGAATCCAATAGCCGTTCATCATAGATGCTTGGTGCGTTGGTCTGCCTGACCTCCTTTAAATCGTTCAGGGCATCCAATTTGGAATCGTACTGTTTTTGGTCGTCCTCCAGTTCCGGTACGGGAACCTGGTTATTTTCCAAGGTCGGTTCTTCATCCTCTCCCAATACCAGCATGGCATAGCTACCTATAAAAAGCAGGATGCATACCAATACAATGGAAAAGATGATTTTGTTTTTTTCTACCTTCATTTTGTACAGGTTTTATTGTTCATCATTGATTTTTCGTAATGTTTTTTCAAAAAAGGCGGTAATCAGCAATCCGTGGGTATTGTTCGGAAAGTTCCTGTCCACCTTGATAAGGTTGCCTGTTGTGATAAGCTCGTAGGTATCGGTTATGGAACCCCGATTGATTTCAAATGTGGTCCTGGTCTCAAATCTGTAAGGCTCGTTTTGGATATCCACTTTGGATTCGATACTCAACACTTTTTGAACGAGCGAATACTGTAACAAACGGTTATAGACCCCATCGGCCTTTTTCTGGCGGTACAGGGCATCCACCGAGCTATTGCCCAACCACAGCGCCTTTTCCAGATTTCTTTCGTAATTGCTCGCATCGATATTGTAGAAATAGGTATGGAACAGCTCCAGATGGGCCAATGCCTCCACGTTCAGATTTTCCCGTTGGGAGACCAATTTCAAGGGAATCACGCTACCGTCCGAATTGACCACAAAGGCATTATTAACTGTTTCCTTATGTAATTTGATGACCATCAGTACGGAAACAATACAGGTCAGTACGGCCCCTATAACGACCGTCAATATAATAAAGCGGTTGAGCTTTAGAATGTCGTATATGTTTTTATAAGGTGTTTTCATTTTAAGTATGGATGAATAATAACCTAATGTCTTAGGCACTAAAAAGTTTAAAGGTGAAGGAGATGGCCCTGCGGTACAGTTTGAACTTCAGGAATACGATAAACCCGATGGAACCCAATTGCAGCAACGGGGCAAAAAAGCTGCTCCCCCAATCCGTTCCGAACAGGTTGCTCCAAAAATTCGTATTGATTTCGGTGTAGAGGTTGTTCACGAATACATTCACCAAGAAAAAGGCCGGCACCAACATATAGACCCCGGCATACAGCTTGAAGAAATTGTACGCCAAAGATCTGAACTTTTCAAAGACAGCCAAACTGATGACCAACGGGAAAAAAGCCTGCATGATGCCCAATAGGAAAAACCGCTCCGCCAGAAACAAGGGATAGATGAACAAATCCAACAACCAAAGGAACACCCCGATGATAAACGCCAGCATCTTCATCCCGTACAATGGTGTCACCAATGCTTCATATAATATAGCCATTGCTTTTTTGGCGGCTTCCAAGGCACCCACATCCTGTTCGATGTCAATATCCTGCATCTGCAACGGGAGGAGTGCCGGAGCCGTGTCCCGGTATCGGGTCTCGATGGCCACCAAAATGGCATCGAAAACGCCCAATACCTGTGTTGAGAAAATGACCAGAATGACCACGGCGAAGTTCTTGGCCAGTTCCGCAGGGGTTAACCCCCAGGTATAGCCCTCGTTGTTCGCTACGCCCTCGTTGTATTTTTTCAGGATATTGACCAAGAAGAACAGTACCGCAAGGGCCTTCATGCCCCCAATGGTATATTGCGAGAAGTCACTATTTTTTATGGTTTGAAAAATAGTGTCCACATATTCCAGTCCTATGCCCAAAAAAATACCCGACATCAATAATTCGTTTCCCGGTTATTGATTTTGTGTTGCATTTCCCGAAAGGCGATAATCTCCCGATACCGTCTGGTCTTCGCCTCGATTTCCGCTACCATTTCCTTGGATTCCAGTTCCTTTTCCTTGAGGACCGCCGCACGTTCGGCATCCGTCATTTTCATACTGTCACTGGACAGGATTTGGTCGATGTATTCCATAGCCGCTATGGAATTTTCCAAAATGGCATCAAAGGAATCCGATATACGGGTAACTTCATCGGGCTTGATAAACGGGGAATTCAATATTTCCCTTAAATCGCCCTGCACCACTTGGTACAGGCGTTGGTTGTTCTCGGCAAGTTCCTTGACCGCCTTTAACTGTTTGATGACATTGTTGACCTTATCGATGTTCTCTTTTTGCTGTTTTAGAAACTTGACGGTCTGCATCAGGTTGCTGGTCTGTTTAGCGGATTCGACCAACGATTTCATAAAGGAAATAAAGTTCGTGTTGTCATACACGGGCATCCCCTGGGCCGTGGCACGGCCGGGCAATAAAAAGGCCAAGGTTAGTGCCAATACTAAAATTTTGATTTTGTTTCTCATTTTTCTGTGTTTTAAAGTGATTATTATTGTGATTCTTGCAAGAAGCGACCAATGGCCGTTTCCATATCGTTTGTTTCGTTATAGATGGCCATTATGGCCTCGTTTTCCTGTCCGTCGGTGAGGTAAGCGGCAAAGACTTCCGGCGGTACTTCCAATCGGAAAATGTTGCTTTCCTTTCCTATCTTGATGAACATCTCGGTGTACTTTCTATCCCCGGTCAGGTTGTTCCGGATGGATTTCAATTGGTTCAGGTCATGACTGGAGAGGTTAAGCCTCTTTTGTAGTTCAGAATACCCTTTTTCGTTCCTTAGACTGTATATGACCTGGGTATTTTCAAGGATGCTTGCCGATGTGGAATTATTGGGCAATTGGTTGATGGACTGGAGAATGATCCCAATGGCCCCGTTCTGTTTACGGATGGCCTGATAGTAGAACTCCACGCTTTCCAGTACGTTGCCGAACTTCAGTTGTTTGGCAAACTCATCGAAGAGAATAATGCCTTTTTCGGCCTTGTTCCTCCAAATGGTGCGTTGGATAGCGGACTTGATGAGCTTGAGCATTACGGATAGGATTTCCTTGTTGTCCTTCACTTCGTCCAGTTCAAAGACAATCAGCCGTTTGTCCTCGATTTTATAGGTCTGGTCTTCGTTGACGTTGAACAGGAAACTGTACAGTCCATCATCGACATACTCCGAAAGGATGTGCAGAAAATCATAGATATTGAAATGCTGTTCCTGGATGTGCAGCTCTTCCAAAAGGCTGTCCTTCTTCACATCGACGAATCGGTATAGGTTTTCTAAAGAATGGGTACTGTTCCTATTCTGTAAATAGTAGTGTCGCAATACTTTTTTGACCGCAACTTCTTCAGCTTTGGTCGTTGCTTTTCCGGAGGCCAAAAGTTCCAAAATGAAAATGGCTAAATCCTCTAATCGCTCTGGTGTCAAATCCTTGTCATCGGAGATATAAAAGGGGTTGATGCCCAGATTTTTCCCTTGCTCGTACCGCAGAATGATGTGTTTATCAGGATAAAGCTTGGCAAACTTGGCATAAGAACCACCTAAATCTATAATGACCAGTCTCACATTTTGCTCGAAATATTGACGTAAGATGTTATTGGCCAAAAAGGATTTGCCCTCGCCCGTAGGGGCGAAAACGGCAAAGTTCCTGGCTTTGATGCGTTTCTTTTTTTCGTCCCATACATCTTTCAGTACGGGTATGTTATGTTGCCTGTCGTTAAAGATGATACCCGTGGCATCGGATTGGTAATTGGTATTGTTGATATACAAGCAAAGGGCGTGTTTTAAATCGGTGACGTATAAATCCTCGTTGGAAAAGTTGGAGGCATGGCAGCAATAGGAGTTCAGAAAATAGTTTTTCCGTTCCTCTCCCTTTGGGTAGTAAGGCACGACGTCCAATTCCTTGAACTCGGTCTTGATTTTGGAAGCGATTCTTTCTAACTGTGCTTCCTCCTTATCCCAAAAAACAATGTTCAAATGTCCTCGAATAATCCGCGAACTGTCATCCTCGTTGATTTTGGCAACGATGTCCTCGATTTTCTTTAGGACAACCTTATTTTGCGTACCGAAATTGGAACTCTTCTTCAGTTCCTCGATTTTTTTATCGAGCAGCTTTCGCCATTTGTGCTTGTCGTCCAGATAGATGATTTGGTTGACGATATGGTTTTCATTAAGGTTCAGTCCCAATCCATCGATATACCCTTGGTGGAACACAAAATCGTCCGAAGTAAATTTTTCATTGGTCTTGCTGCTCTGTACCACATCGCCAAAACACAGTTCGTTATTGATGGCCAGCACATCAAAATGGTTTTCGCCGATTTCAATGTTAGATTTCCCACCACGGCGGGCAGGCTTCAATTGAATATCGGTATCGAAGCCGTCGTTGAACCCGTTAAAATAAGTATCGGTCAATTCAAAGATTTCTTTTTCCTTTAATGGAAAAAGGGACACCCTCCGGCTATTGTTGACAAAGGAAACGGCATCGTTCACCGAAGCGATGAACTCCTGTACGGTATGGCCCATCTGTTTATGGATACCCTTTTCGATCTTACGGAACGGATTGGTAAACTTGGCAGCGTTCAATGTCTTGTTGTGAGGAAGGACAAAGAACAGATAGCAACTATGTTGCAGGTAATCCCGCCCTTTAAAATAATCGTGGATCGCTTTTTGGAGAAAGGTATCATTGGGCAACTCGTTCGCCGTATAGTGGCTTTTGCGGTAAACGTCCTGTTTGTGGATTACCGTAGCCACGGGCAATGATTTGAACGCCTGGAACCACGAACCGTGAATGTCCTCAAAGTCTTTTTCCGACAGGGAGTAGATTTCAGGATTGTCCACTTGGTAGCCCAAGACCACATTGCCATTGTTGGCAAAGATTATATGGCCCTGGATGTCCAAAATGGGATGGTATGCCGATAGATTTATTTTATTCATATAGGTTTTCAAATTAATGCCCATTATGGGCCTTCATAGTACAGGTTGGTTTGCTTCTTGTTGCTAATGGTCTGTGGGAATACCTTTTTGATTTGCATCAAGGCAGGGTTTTTGGTAAGGTGGGCCAGCACTGTATATAATGTCCCGTTCCATAGGAATACGGAAACGATGACCGCAAAACTGAACGAAAAGATGATGAACAGTAAAGAGCTGATAACGGATGTCATCATCAAGGCGAACAGGGATATGGGCAACCCCATAATTACAGCCCGCTTACGAATGTTTTTATAGACCTCGAACCGTTTCATTAGACCACTATACCAATTAAATAGGTGAAGATGCCCACTACGGCTCCCGCAATGAGTACAAAGACCAGTACCCGCGTGATTCCTTTTTTCAAATCGGCATTTTCACCAAAGAAATGTCCTGCATTGAACAGGAACCCAATCAAGAATATGACCCCGAGGATAATCGGGAAAATGGCACGGATGGTATCGGAAACATCGTTGACGGAATCTTCGATGCCCCCGATCTGGGCAAAAGTCGTACTTGAAATGAGCAGTGAAAGAATGGTTACATACAATGATTTTTTCATAATGGAATCGATTTAAAATTTGCTTGATTTTGATATTCGAAAAATACTGTATATTGCAATTCAAATAATTGATAATCAGTAATTTGTGAATAAAATAAATTTTAAATTCGATTGTTTTTGTTTGATGTGAATTGGCATCAAATCGTATGGAAATCTGAAAAACCTATGTTGATAACTCTAAAATTTTGGAAGGGGCCGGGCCTCAAAAACGTCAGTTTTTGGATTTCGCTCCTGCAATTCTGCTTTGTTTTCGGTCAGCAAAAAACAATTGTCATTGACCCCGGACATGGTGGAACCGATTCCGGTGCCGTAGGTATAAATGATATATTGGAAAAAGATGTGGTTTTGAATGTAGCCAAAGAAATTACCGTACTTAACAAAACCCTTTTTGATGATAGATTTGCTATCTATTCGACCAGATATACCGATACTTTGATTTCACTAAAGGATAGGGGCCGATTGGCCAGGGCACTCAAAACGGATGTGTTTGTGTCCTTGCACTGCAATTATTCTGATAACCCAAATGCAAGGGGTGTTGAAGTTTATGTGTCAAATCGGAAAGCCAAATATTCCATTGAAGCCACTTGGCTAGCATATAATATACAAGCAAACCTGAATAGGAAGCTTGGTTTTGAAAGTAGGGGCGTAAAGTTTGCCAATTTTCAGGTACTTCGGGAGACTGTTGCGCATGGCCCAACGGTACTTGTTGAAATGGGCTTTATGACCAATACCGATGAAGCGGGTTATTATTTGAAGCCTAAAAATATTCGGGCTATGGCGTTGGCTATTTTAATGGGATTATATAACTATTTTAATGCTGGACTATGAAGGAGTTCTTTGTTGAGACTGTCAAAATAATGAAATGGATAATTATTGCTTTTTTTAAACAAGTTAAAATTATATTTCAGGACAAATATTATAGATAGATTTTTATATGTCGTCTAAATCATTGATAAGAACATTTCGAAAAACCTCAATAATTGAAACTTTTAAGTTACATTTGTGCGATTGCTTTGTTCGTCTAAAAAACAATAATTTAAAGTTGTTTGTATGAAAATATCTGGTAATAATATAGGTGAAATGCTTAAAGAAGCAAGAGAGCAGAAGAAATTAACCCAAGAGCAATTGGCCCAAAAAGTAGGTAAAAAACGTGCTTATATTACAAGAATTGAATCAGAACAAGGAAATAAAATAAACCTCCAGACCTTAAGGGAAATAGTAGAAAAAGGCTTGGATGGAGAATTAAATATTGATTTGGATTTATAGAATGGAACAGCTACTTAAAAAGGCTTTCAAAATTGAAATTGAGGCAAAACAAGGCTCAAACTTCGAGGAGTTTGTTGATGAGTTGTTCCTATTGAAATATGGTACAGAAAACTATATCCCTATTCGAGGTACAAGGGATAAAGGAAATGATGGAACAATTTTGTCCGAAAAAAAGATATTGGCTTGTTATGCTCCAAAGAAATATAATAAGTCCGATTTTGAGTTTAAGGTTCTAGGTAGTGATAAAAAAGAAGGAGATTTTCCTAAGTATTTGAATAGTTGGAAAGAACAATTTTCCAATTGGGAAATGCTTGTAAATCATGAAATCTCACCAGACCAGCTAAGTCTTATTGAAGGACTGGAGGGAAACACTTCTATTAGAGGAATAAAGCAAATTCTTCATATAATTGAGAACGATTTCACAAGTAACCAAAGGCGAAAACTAGCCACCTTTTTAGGTATTGGTGAATACTTCAAACAAGATTATATTTTGGATATTGTCCAGGATTTATTGGATGGCGCAAATAAAGATGACACTATTCCATTTGACAAGGAAGATTTAACCCCTCCAAAAGAAAAAATCGAATTAAATTTTAATGAGCAAGATTGGGATGGAGTGAATTCCGAAATGATGTTAGTTATGAAAGACTTTACAACAATTTCTAATATTATATCAGGATATGAGGATAATGAAAAAGATTTGATAAAGCGTAGAGTAATTGAAGATTACAATAAATCTGGAGGCGATTTTAAAGCTAGATTAAACAATTTGACGGAGCAATACACAAAACAGTATAGTAATCTTGATGATGATGGGTATAGATTGAATGTTAGAGCAATTTTACTTTATATGTTTGAACAATGTCTAATAGGAAAGAAAACAAGTAAAGAATGATATTACCGCATCCAGAAAGTAATTTAAGGACTAACTTAATGGTTTTAGGGGCTGATATTATAGGAATTATGAGCAAAAGTCCTTTTAAGGGAGAGTATGTTTTGGTCGATGATGTGATGAATAAATTTTTACAAGTAGATAAAAATAGAACACCAGACCTTTTTTTGTATGCAGTCACTTTTTTACATACTATAGGAAGTATTGAAAAGAAAGAATATAAAATAAGGTTAGTCAAAAATGAGGCGGATAAAGAGCAATTAGATTTATTTCAATAATGTTGATAAGACTATATTCAGAAACCAATTTAATAGATAGTGTTCCATTTCTTAATGGTATAAATATCATTTTGGGTAAATATTCTGAGGATAAGGAAGCAAGGGGAATAAATGGTATTGGTAAATCATCATTAGTTCGTCTAATCGATTTTGCTCTTTTAAGTGGAAAAGCGGAAAAAAGATTTTCTCAGAAGAAATATGATTTTTTAAGAGATGAAGAACATAGTTTAACATTAGAATTTGAAGTCCGTGGAAAGAAATATTTTTTGAAGCGATACTTTTCTGACCTTAAGACTATATTTTTTAGTAATCGCCCAGATAAATACGAAGAATACGAAAAATCAGAAATGCCAAGAATACTTGAAGCCATCTTTTTCCCGACCGAAAATAGTGAAGTATTTTTCGAAGGGAAAAGATATGGTACTTTAATGGAGTTTTTTGTTAAGGATGACTTGCAAAATCAGCAACGAATAGACCCTTTAAATTTCGTTTCGTACAACGCTAATGTTAGAGACAAAGCATTATATAATTTTTACCTACTAAATCTACCAACTAAAAATCTTGTAAACTTTAATGATGTATCTAAAGATTACGAAGAAAAAAGTAAGACAATAAAAGGTCTTACAAATAAAATAAAGGCTGATACAGGGAAAGAAGTAAAAGAGTTTCGTACAGAAATACTGAAGATAGAAAAGCAAATATCAATAATTGAGAAAAGTCTTAAAGATTATAACTTTCTTGAAAATCATAAGGATATTGAAGGTAAACTTACCGAAGTAATTAGCCAAATAAATGAAAAGTCCACACTATATCATATAACAAACAGAAAGCTAGAAAAACTAAAATCATCTTATTCTGATGTTTCAAGTATTGATATTGATAAGATTCAAAAGCTATATAATGAAACCTTATCAACATTTGGAAACTTTGTAAAAAAGAGTTTAGATGAAGTAATAGAGTTTAAAAAACAACTTTTAGCTAATAGAAATAAGTACTTACTTGATGAAGAAAAGAAACTTACAAAAATTATCCACACTGCACTTAGTGACCTTGAAATCTTAGAAAAAAACCGTAGTCAGTTATTTTCTTTGCTCAAAGAAAAAGGGGCTTTAGACAGAATCGAAACTACTTATGAAAAATTGATTGAAGAAAAAACTCTTTTGGAGAGAAACACTGCCATCATCAAAGAAATTGACGAGATTGAGACTATCATGGCGAATACAGACATTGTTATTTCCGAATTAAAACGTGATATAGTAAATGAAGTCAATGAGGTTGACAAGAAGCTGAATGAACTAAGGCTTTTGTTTCAAGATGTTTTAGAGAATGCAATATATCTTGATGAGGAGTTTGATAACTCATATTTTGATGTTACCATTAACCCATCTTCTAAAAGAAACCAACTACCTTTTTCAATAAACATCCAAATTCCAAAGGCAGATGCTTTGGGACAAGAAAGACTAAAAATAGTATCTTATGATTTAATGGTTTTTCTCAATAATAGATTGAATAAGAGAAATATACCTGATTTTTTAGTTCATGATGGAGTATTTCACGCAATCTCTAAAAGAACGATATTTAACGTATTGAACTATATGTATCATAAGGCAAATGAACTTCAAAATTTTCAATACATTCTTACTTTTAATGAAGATGAAATTGATTTTACTGAAGAAGTGAGTAGCAGATATGGTAAGTTGGAGTTCGATATTTCTGATTATGTAATTGCCGAGTTCTCAGATACAGAAAAAGAAACACTATTTAAGCGTTTTTTCTAAATGGCTTGATATGACTAAATCAGAAGAATGGGCGTTTAATTTGTGTGAAAACTCTTTCTTTTCGTTGTTTAGTTTTGCTAATCCTATAGGTAAAAAAGGTAAAGAACTTTGTGATGTAATAATTATCTGCGGTTCTGATATTGTGCTAATTTCTGTTAAAGAAATTAATATTAAGCCAAGTGATAATTTTGAAGTCGATTATAGTAGGTGGACTAAAAGGGCCATTGAGAGTTCATTAAAACAACTAAATGGGGCTGAACGGTTCTTAATAAGTTCTTCTAATTTTAAATTGGAAGACGGAAAAATAGAAATAGAATTACCCAAAGAAAAAAACTTCTACAAAATAGCTTTAGCAATTGGTGGGCAAAGAAAATTCCCTATGCCTGAATCTATTGAGAACAATGGTTATGTAAATATCATGGATGAAATTTCTTTTCATTGTATTATCTCCGAACTAGATACTATAACCGATTTTCTTGATTATCTAAAAGAAAAACAAGAGAAACTTACAAGCATTCATTTCTCAGGACAAGGAGAAGAGGATTTATTAGCATTTTATTTATCTAATGGTTTTGATTTTCCAAATGACACGTATCTCTTTTTAGATGATGATTTGTATGAAAGTGCAAAAACCAGTGCAGAGTACATCAAAGAGAGAGAAAAAAAGAAAAATAGCTATAAGTGGGACTTTATAATTAATCAAATTTCCCATAATCACTTTCAAAGAAATGGGTATAATACCGATACTCTTAACAGTATGATAATTGCCTGTAAATTGATGGCTCAAGAAACCCGGCATGAAAGGGTAAAATTGGTCAATAATTTAGAACACGTAATAAACTCAAATGTTAGGGCACGAATATTTTATTCACCATCCTTTAATCATATCATTTATGTCTTCCTTTCCAGTAAGTTCAATAATTCGAATGAAAGAAGAAAAGAGCTGGAAATTAGATGTCTTGTAGCTGCTTTTTTATATAACAAGTCAGCCGCAGTAATTGGTATTGCATGGGAAAAACAAAACGATTTAGACACTTATGATGTAGTTTATCATAACTATCAAGAGGTTTGGACGAATCAATTTGATAGAAATGCACTGAATGCAATAAACGATTTAGGATACTTTAAGAATCATTATAACGAATTGCAAAACACTGAAAGCTAAGACATAATTAAAACATCAAATCAAAATTTTATGTATACTGTTAAGTTGTATCTTTCAATCTTGATGTCAGGAAGAAAGAAGGACTATTATCTCATTTTCTCTTATCCCCAGCTCCCTTATCAAAAGCCACCAAATTAAACAACTGTCGCAAACGTGAGCGTACCCGATTACCGTAGCGTTCCTCCAACTCCTGGGCATTGAGGTTGGTGGTGGCATGGGTCTGGATGTTATGGTTCAGGAACAGTTCGTAACGAGATAGCAATATTTCTCCAAGTACATTGCAGTCCTTCCCGAAATGTCTACCTGTGGGTTCTACGCCCAGGTCGTCAAAGCAGTAGAACTTTTTGTCCCCATAAGCCTCAATGATTTTATAGCCGATATTGTTAAAGGCAAAGGCAATGTTCCGGGTGGGGATGACTTCATAAGGTTTACGGTGGGGTACGATATGACGCAATAGTTTCATCAGACTGGTCTTGCCGCAACCCACGGGACCGGAAAGCAAAATGCCCTTATGAATGTCGATACCGAGTTTTTTACAGTTCGCCTCGTCCTTAATGTAATAATTGCACAGCTTAAAAAGTATGTTCTGGTCTTCCTCATAAATCCTGAATTTTTTGCCAAAGAGCAATTTCCCCTTTGCATTGAGATAAATGAGCATTTTATCAAAATCGTAAATGATTTCGTTGTTCTTGAATGTTCCCAAGGTATATTGAACACTGCCCTCGATGATGATATGTGGTTTATGGGAACTCATAGGGGATCACTATAATTTTTATTGGAACTTGTCTTTAGGTTGTCCGTATTTTGGCTAACTGCAACCACTGTCTTAACTGTTTTGAGCTCGTCGGCTTTTAGCATCCAGTTGCGGGCGGTAGCCTGCCAATCGATAATCTTTGTTTTACCGCCTACTTTCCAGCCGATGCCTTGGTAATGGTTGTAAAATTTTTTGGCCTCCAGTTCCGGCCAATTTTCTTCTTGAAAAAAAACGATGACCTCATTTTCATTTTTGGGCCGGTCAAGTTTATTCCCGTTTGTATTGTTTATTACTGTTTGTATATGTTTGTTTATAGGTACCACCGCTTGTCCATTGCTTGTCCCGATATTGGTATGGCTTGGGTACAGAACTTGTCCATCACTTGTCCCAAAATTGAACATCTTGATTTTGCTGCCGTGGAATGGATTGTGGGAAGGTTCGTATAGCAGGTATTTCCAATGGTGCAGTTCTTTGATACAACGGTGGTAGGTGGTCTTTGAACCGATTTTTGAAAACTGAATCACTTCTTCCCGGTTGATATGGAAATTAACGGGGAAGTGGTAATTGTTCCACAACTGGAACAAGGTCACGTACAGACTGATGTGCGTGGGATTCAAACGGCCGTCTTTCGAGAATTGCAGGAACACGGCATTCAGGTGCTTGATGTAATTTATCTGCTCCAAAGAAATATCAGAATTTGTTATGGATTTTGTTCTTTTCCATCACGTTCATAATTTCCTCATAATCGTAATAGAGTACACCACCCACTTTGGTATAGGGTAATGTGCCATTGATTCTTAGGTTCTGTAAGGTGCCGGAAGAGATTCCCAAAAGCTTTTTTACCTCTGGGGATTTTAGCCATTTTTTAGAAACGTGTCCTGATTGGTTTTGTAAAAGTTGTTTGATGTCATCGAGCAATTCTGTTTTGAATTCCCGAAGATCTTCGGTGGTAATGATGGTTGCTGCCATAATAAAACGATTTAAATAAAAGAGACCATCGCATTACTGTCACCTAATTTGATGGCCTCTTTGCTGATTTGACTTTCGTTTTACAAAATTGATGGGCTTTGGTGAGTTTTATTCACAAGACAGGACATCTTGGGTATTATTTTTTGTTGATTTTAAATGACTTATATTGTATTCGTTTGGGTGTTTGCAAGTTTTGATAGTTAGCTAAAAGGTATCAAAGAAAATGAGCGTTGTCCCTTAAAACGGAAACACCCAAGTTATCGAACTTTGGTGTTTTTATTCATCGATTTCATCCATGCGTTTTTCGAGATTTTCCTTTAGTGCATCAAGGAATTTGGTCCTTCCTTTTTTTCGCATTCGTATTTCCAAAAAAGCTCTGTAATAATCACCAAGATCGACTTTGAAAATACGTTCAGCGGCGTATGCAATATCTTTGATATCCGCCCTTCCTTTGTTTACACAATTGGTACTGTACAAAGCATAAATAAGTTCTATCAAATCTATTTTATTGTTGGTCCACATCATTCGAGACTCTCGAAGGGACCCATTATTTTCTAATCTATCTATCTCTCTTTTTATATATATAATGAGCAAGTCGTAAGCCATAATCTGGGCTACCATGCTATCATGGCTTGTTGAAAATTGTTCGTCTGTTAAAAAGTGGAAAGTTCCAGGGAAGAGCTTAATTGTTGCGTTACCTCTCAAAAAGTAATACTCATCGAAAATAGATGATTCCCTTCGATAATAAGTATAGAAATCCAGATTGTCATTCAGATACGTTTGCAGTTTATTTATCTGGGAATTAAAATATTTGATTTGTGATTTCGTACTTCCTCTTGGTCTTTTGTTTTCAATATCAAATAGTTTAAGATGGTAAATGAGTTTACTGTAGAGCTTGGGCTTGATTATTTTAAAAAAGTAAATCTCACTTTCCTTATTGTCAAACCCTTGAGAAAGCACGATTTTCCGAGCCTTTTTAAGACTTTCCTTAGCCTTCTCAATAATTTTTTCAGCTTTGAATATTATTGAGGTACTATTGTCAAACTCCAAGAATTCAATATGCCTTTCAAGGTCGCTTAATATGTTTGCGTACTTTTTCAATGAGAATGTTATGGATTCTGTTAAAATTATTAAAAATGAGCCCGATTGAAACTACACTTATGGGTAGGATTCAATTCAACTATTAACCCTAATTTTGATATCAAAACAATAAACAGGAATGCAAGAACGATACCTGCGAAATAGAATATACATTAGTGATGAAGAGCAAAAAATCATTAAGGATTGTCCCATAATATTGGGGGGTAGCGGAATAGGAAGTGTAATTGCCGAGTGTGCCCTACGTTTGGGGTTTGAGAATATCACTATTATAGATGGCGACAAGGTAGAGCTATCCAATTTGAACCGACAGAATTATACTGAAGAGGATATCGCCTCCGAGAAAGTAGAGTCCATAAATGCTAGATTGAAGGCTATCAATAAAGAAGCTAATATTGAGGTTTATAACAGTTTTATAACTGAAACCAATGTTGAAAAGTTTATAAAAGGCCATGCAATTGCTATTAATGCCTTGGATTTTACAACAGATATCCCATTACAGTTTGACAAAGTTTGTCAAGAAAATAATATTCCTGTAATTCACCCGTATAATTTAGGTTGGGGAGGACTTGTTACGGTAATTGCTCCAGATGGTATGTCATTATCTGCTATTGCAAAACCAAATGAGAAATTTAATGAGGTCAATATGGTTGAATACATGTCAACGTATATGAGATTTTGGGGAAATCCTCAAGATTGGATCGATGAAATCATCGAGAAATACAAAAGCGAAAAGGAAAATTTGCCACCTCCACAACTTTCAATTGCCTCTTGGAAAGTTGCCGCCATGTGTACCCATATCCTCTTTGATATCGCTACAGGAAGAGCAGTAAAAAAATTTCCTGAATTTTATTTATCGACGATATTGAATTCTTGAATAATGGACTAACATAATTATGTTTGTTTGCCAGAGCCTTACAATCTAAATGAGTTTATTATTGGTGGCATACATAATAGCTTCGGATATATTGGTCACTTCCAGTTTGTCGAATAACTTTCTTCTATGGAATTTTACTGTATCCGGAGACACATAAATTGATTCGGATATTTCATTTATGGTAAAACCTCTGGTCGATAGCTGTAATATTTCTTTTTCCCTCGATGAAAGTTTTATTTTTTCATCGGCTTTCCAAAAGTCACCATCAAGATCATACTTGAAAATTTTATTGTCCCCCTTTTTGTAAATTTTTATGTTTCCTGCTTGTCGTTCTGCAGATAAGGAAACAATACATATGGCTTTCCATATTTTGCCATTATTGGTCAAGAACATGGGGGTCAATTTTTGATTTATCAAAATGGTTTTTCCTTCTTGGTTTTTTATATGAAAATCATATGAGATAGTATGATTCTTTCTTTCCTCCATTGGGATTTTATCATAAAATTCGAACCCTGCCGTGTTGATTTTAATCAGCAGATCCAAATCGGACTTTATTACATATTTAAAGTAAAATGCGTACCCCATCTCCTTAATTTCTTCGGCAGTATGGCCACAAAGAAACAATGGGTTGTCCGATACATACTCAAAGCCCCTTTTCTGATAATCAATCACATAGATGCTTTTGTATGTAGTCCTTGAGAAAGCTTTTATAGCTTCTAAATAATCTAATGTTTGTCCTTGACTTCCCTCTGGAATTTCATTAACCGAATTCTTAAAGGAAAAGAAGTCTTTCATGTCTGCCATATAGTGTAGGTATAAGTGTTTACTGTTACAAATGTAACTTTTTTCTTAACATTTTAAAAACTACACTTTAGTATAGTTTTTATGTAACTAACTAACAACTACCATTTTGTGTAAAAATAGAGCTATGTAGTCCCAATAGATTTGGAAGTAAAACCAGAATTATGATACTTCCAAAAAATTATTTAAAAAGATTAGAGTTAGAACAACTATTTGACCTGGCCAAGTTTGTGGTCAATGAAAACTTCAAGCATCACACAAGTAGTATTTACCCTGAAAATTATGAAAATGACATAAGTTCAATTTTCCAGGAAGAGATGCTTTATTTTAAAAATGCTGGAATTTTTGTTTCCAAAGACGAGGATAATTCCATAATAGGATCGATTAGGGTACTACGGTGGAATTACAAGGACATATTGCCTATCCAGAAAATATTCGGTATTAATCCATTACTGTTAAATGGTTATGACATTAATAAATCCATTTGGCATATTGGCAGATTCGCCATAAAAAAAGGAGTTAAGGATATCAATTTATTTAAGAGGCTTATGGTTTGTGCCATAGCTCCTATATGTCAAGATAAAAACGCTGTAGCTTATGCAGAGTGCGACAGTAAACTTTTAAGGGTCATGCTAGCGTTGGGAATTAAGGCCACTCCTGTAGATAAACCTATCAATTATTTAGGTTCCGAAACCATTCCCGTGAGTATGCGGTATAAAGACTTAATTGGCTTCTATAATAAAAACAAGTCTTTGGTTCCTGTAGATTTTTTGACTTCAACCATGAATTCAGAACTACCCAAAAGGGTAGTTTCTCCTGTTCATCAATACAACTACTCTTTAGTGTAGCATTAAGTAAAGTACTAAAATATAGTTTTATACACGAAGAGTTGATTGTAAAAACAAACAATATACTCTTGGCCGAGAGATAGACCGAAGAGCAATTAATGTCTTGAAACTAAAATTGAATCTTATATAATTATAAATTTTTTTAAAAATGAAAAATTCGAATCCAGAAAAATTCTTGGACACTCAGGAGCTATCAGCTTTGGAAAACGAAACCTTAAAGGGTGGAAATGCCGAAACTGATGTTAAGGTAGAAAAGAAAAAGGAGAAAAAACAAGAGTAATAACCAATCTTAAATTTTTTAAAAATGAAAAATTCGAATCCAGAAAAATTCTTGGACACTCAAGAACTATCAGCTTTGGAAAACGAAACCTTAAAAGGTGGAAATACCGCTGTTGATGATGTTGAAGTAAAAAAGGAAAAGAAGAAGGAGAAAGCTTCCGAGTAGGGAGTCTTTGATTATTAAGGAGGTGTTTATAAATATACGCCTCCTTATTACCAATAACCAAAAAATCACTTAAAAATAGAAAATAAGATAAAGGCACCAGATAACTTTTTAGAAACTGAAAAACTATCAGCACTTGAGAAGTTGACTATAAGAGATGGTATTGATGAACAGGATGATAAGAGGGTTGGAAAGAGAGTAGCCATAGTTAAATAATAATGACAGAAGAAATGATCAATTAAAAATATATTATGAAGACAAAAAATTTTACAAAGGATTGGTGGTTCTCATTTATCGAGAAAAATCTCTCTTTCTCAGAAACACAAGTTTATAAAAAGGCAATCTCTGAAGATACTTTAGATGCATTAAACAATGGAGCTAGAGAAATGTTAAGATCAAGGATAAATAGACTTGATATTACGAATGGGTTCAGACTTTATATAGATGATAAGGAGTTGAGTGACTCAGAAATAAGAAGGCTGATTAAAGATAATAAACTTAACGATTCGGAAAGTATCGAATCATACTGCACCCGTGTGTTTGGCAAAAAATTTGGAATAATCACCAATTATGGAGAAAAGCATTCAGAAATTCTTGCAAGTACTATTTTAAAAACGATTCGTCCTCTATTCGATATTGTTGGAATTCCACCGTGGGGTTTAGAGTTAACAACTTTTATAGGAAACTATGGGTGGACACCACTGGGAATACATACTGATAATAGAGGGGAAAATGTATTACACTATCATTTGGGTCCTGGTAATAAGAGTATGTATGTGTGGGATGAAGATTTGTATGAAAAGGTAGGAAAGGGAATTTCTAATAATAAAAATGTTGACCCACTCCTAAAATATGCAAAAAAATATGAGTTTGGCTCTGGGGATTTATATTATATGCCTTGGAACAAACATCATATTGGGTATTCCGGGGATTTCTCAATTGGAGTAACATTATGGTTTAATAATCCTACCAGGTATGATTTTTCCAAATTAATGATTGAGACCATTAAAAATTTATTTCTCAAAAATGATCAAAGTATTATAGAAAGTCAGTTAGATTATTTAAGTAACGAAAATACGTTTACTGATTTTGTTAATACCCTAAATATTGATAAAGACATTTTAGAAAAGCCTTTATTGGATTTTTTAAAGCTAACTTATAATGAGTACAAAAAATGCTTAATCAGTAATGGAGGGTGGCAAAATATACCTCTTAGTTACCATAAAAAAATAGATAGTCAAAAAGAGTATTTCCCGAATCTTGAAACCAAATTCATAATTCCAAACGATTTATTTGAAATTAATTCGGAAAAAATAGAAGATAGATTATATGTCTATGTCAGAGGTTCAAGATTATCATTCAAGTATTTTCCAGAACTCGTATCCATACTAGATACTATCAACACATGCAAAGTTGGCGTTGAAGTTAAATCAATTATTGATGAACATAAGAGTTTACCAAAAGAAGTAACACTGTATTTCTTAAAAGTCTTGATCAATAATAAAGGGGTTAGGGTGAAAGAACTGGAATTAATAGAACCATTACCATAATGAATAGTTATAACATTAATAAGGAAGGAAGGAACAAATACGTCTTTGTGACTGATGATAATGTTGAATATCAGTTAGTGATAAAGCCTTCTGGAATTATATACAAAGACTCAAAGGGAGCTAATAAAAATGTTATTGAACTGGCTCTTAATTGTGATATCAATACAGCGAGTAAAGATTACAAAACCGTGAAAACTCTAGCAAAATTCTATGCCGAAGTTTCTAGTATGTATGATGCTATTTATATGCAAATACACAATCAACCAGAAAGTATTAATAATGGCAAAATTGAAAGAAGGGGATTGTCAAGAGTTAAACTTTGGAATCGTTCAATATCAAGATATTATGGTAATTATATACTGCTAACAAATTTAATTCTTAGTCCTAACAAGAATAGTGATATTTTAAGTATCCTGATAAAAAAGGACTCCCTTTACTTTAAGCAATTCGTAACGAACTTTTATAGATTCTGTTACTCTAAGATGTACAAAACGGCTTCTTGATTAATAATAATGTTCAGAAAAAAAGACCAGCATATCGAATTAATCCGTCAACATGATTTAATGGATTGTGGGCCAGCTTCATTAAGTATGGTGACTAGCTATTTTGGAAATAAATTCTCACTTCACAATCTTAGAGAATTTTGTCAAATAGGTAAGGATGGTGTTTCTATGCTAGGAATTATTCATGCAGCAAAAAAAATTGGATTTAAGACTCAATCTGTTAAATTGGATTTAAGACAGCTCGTAAATAATTTTAATTCGCCATGCATACTATATTGGAACAAAAACCATTTTTTGGTTTTAGAGGCAATCTCTTTCACAGGTGAAAATAGGACTTTTAAGATTGCAGATCCAGCTCATGGAAAAGTTACTTTGGATGAAGAACAATTTAAACAATCATGGCTGAAAGGGGAAGAAAAAGGAATTGCTCTATTTCTCGATCCTACTGACAAGTTTTATTCTTTAAAGGACCAAAACGATTTCAAAGAACGGATAAATCACATATTAAGATTATTTCTTCCATACAAGAAAAAGATTTTCTTGTTGATGTTTTTTGTATTAATAGGCAGCCTTTTAAGTATAGCTCTCCCTTTTTTGACGGAAGCTTTGATAGATAAAGGAGTAAGCAAGAAGGATTTAAACTTTATTACCTTAATTCTCTTGGCTCAACTGTTTGTTTTTCTTGGAATAATGGGAATCAATATTCTGAGGAATTGGTACACTCTAGTCATTGGGGCAAACTTTAGCATTGATGTTATTTATTCGTATTTGGATAAGATTCTAAAACTTCCCATCAGTTTCTTTGATACTAAAAATTCAGGTGATTTTAATCAAAGAATACAGGACAATGTAAAAGTTGAAGAGTTTTTTACTTCGGACAGCATATTAACTGTTTTTTCGATTTTAACGTTAATTATTTATTCCATTATTCTATTCTACTATGACATTTACCTGTTTGTAATATACTTAGGACTTACTTCCTTATCTGTAGTATGGTCATTCTTTTGGTTAAGAAGAAGAAAAACTTTGGATTATCAATTATTTAGGGCAAAATCAGAAAACCAGGAAGCGGTTTATGAGTTTTATAATGGTATCAAGGAGATGAAACTTAACCAATATGAGGATTATAAGAAAAATGAATGGATTGACCTTCAAAACAATTTATTGAAAATTAATATTAAATCACTTAAGATTGATCAATTCCAATCTATTGGATTTACATTTTTTAATCAACTCAAAAATATTTTGGTCACGTTCTTGGCGGCTAATTATGTTGTAAAAGATACAATGACATTGGGGGCTTTATTGAGTGTTTCTTTTATAATTGGTCAAATGAATTCCCCAATACACCAACTATTGAACTTTATAAAATCTCAACAAGATGCTTTTTTAAGTTTTAATAGACTGAGCGAAGTATATACTCAAAAAAATGAGGAAAAAGAGTCAGATAAGAAACTTAATCCGGAAATAGTTCCAGTTGATATTAAAATACAAAATGTCAATTTCAAATACAATATACTTTCTCATAAATATATCCTTCAGGATATCAATTTGATGATCCCAAAAGGGAAGGTTACAGCAATTGTAGGCCATAGTGGAAGTGGAAAAACAACTTTAATGAAGTTGTTATTGAACTTTTTTCCTCCATTATCTGGAAAGATTTTATATGGCTTGGATGAAATAAGTGAAATATCGGCGAAGAGTATCAGAGAGAATTCGGGAATTGTGATGCAAGACGGATATATATTCAATGATACTATTGAAAGAAATATTGCTATGAACGATACAAATGTTGACAAAATAAAAATGAATAATGTTTTAAAAGCTGTCAATCTATTTGATTTTGTCAATTCATTAGCACTTAAAGAATTCACTAAAATAGGTTCAGGGGGAAATGATCTTTCAGGAGGCCAAAAACAAAGAATATTAATTGCAAGGGCAATCTATAAAAATCCAAAGTATATTTTCTTGGACGAAGCAACTTCAGCTTTAGATGCTACTAATGAAAAAGAAGTACATAATAATTTGCAGAAGTTGTTTAGGAATAAAACGGTTGTCATAATAGCTCATCGTTTAAGTACCGTTCAAAAGGCAGACCAGATAATAGTTTTATCTGAAGGAAAAATGGTAGAACAAGGTACACATACAGAGTTAATAGATAAGAAAAATTTTTATTACACATTAGTTAAAAATCAATTAAATATATAGAAATTATGAATTTAAAAATATTAAAAATCAGTTTGTTAATGATGGTTGCTGTTAGTTGTAGCACAACGAACTCTATCGTACCATCTAAGTATGAAACGGTATCTTCTACAACCATAGATAATGATGAGTATTCTTCAATCTATCAAATACTTAAGAGCAATTTTGATGATTTTCCAGAGAAGAGTAATAGGAAAATTAATTATGAAAAACACAATGAAGATTATTCGTTTCAAATAAGATTGAAAAAAAATCACTTCAAAATGAAATATAGTAGTGATAAGGGATATAATGACAAAATAAATTCAATCAAGTCAAAGATTGAAAATATAGTGAAATAAAGAAAATTTATGAGAATTAGTATAATAATATATGTTTTGCTGAATACGGGATTATTGTATTCTCAAAATAGCATTTCTGGTAAGATTGTTGATAAATCAGAAGAGCCATTACCTTTTGCAAATATTGTCTTATATCATGCGGATACTGATAAGGTGGTAACAGGAGCCGTGAGTGATGATAAAGGGGTATATTCCTTTATGGATATTCCTAATGGAAATTATTTACTGGAGGTTTCTGTCCTAGGTTTTAAGACCCAAAAATCAGATTCCTTTACCCTTTCTGATGAAAACCAAAATGTAACATATAGTTTTACCTTAGAGGAAGAAGCTCAAGCATTAAACGAAGTTGTTGTTAAAAGTAATCGTCCCATAATTCGGCAAACAGCGGAAAAATTGATAGTTAATTTGGAGCAATCTGAAATGGTGAGTTCCAATTTACAGGATGTCATGAAGAAAGTACCGGGTATTATCGTTACCAATGGAAATATTACTTATGGCGGACAACAAGGCATAACCATTTTAATAAATGGAAAAACAACCGAGTATATGGATATTTCATCCTTATTGCGAGACCTCCCAGCGGACAATATCTCAAAGGTTGAATTGGTTCAACAACCTGGTGCTGAGTTTGATGCCGAAGGGTCAGGTCCATTAATCAATATTATCCTCAAAAAAAATGTTAGACTAGGCACTAATGGAAACCTTAAACTTTATACGGGATATGATAATCGACCTGAATATGGGGTGAGTGGCTCAATTGCAAGCTATAAGAATAAACTTAATTGGCAATTAGGTGCAGGGTATAGAAAATCAGCATGGAGAGAAGACCTTTTTATAACTAGAAGGGTAAATGGAGAAATTTATGACCAATCGACTATTTCACCATATAATCCAAAAACTTATAGATTCAATGGAGGGCTAGACTATTACATAAATGAGCATCATACCATAGGATTTGGAACAAGATTTATTAATACAGATTCCGACAGGATAGCATCTAACAGTACCCAAATTATTGAAACGGGTTCATCAGAATCCTTACTCACTGAAAATAGTTTTGATCGTAATAGAAAAACTTATAATATAAACCCATACTATAAGTTTGAAGATGAAAAAAATAAGTTCATTCTAGATTTTGATTACGTTGATTACAACAATGATAATATTAACAATTTATATAAAGTCGGACAGAGTCCAATTTCATACGATGACCAACGATATTTTCAAGATGGAAAATATCAAATATTGACTTATAAAGGAGATTATAAACGTACTTTAAATCAAGATTTTAATTGGATGTTCGGAACAAAATACTCAAGGGTTTCCACGGATAGTGACTTACGTTCTTTTGTACAAAATACGAATGGGGATTTCACTTTGGATGCTGACCAAAGTAACCGTTTTTTGGTAGATGAAGACATCTTGGCCATATACTTAAAAATGGTGAAAAAGTGGGAAAATTGGTCATTTTCTGGTGGGTTACGTTGGGAAAACAGTAATACAAAGGGAACTTCCACCAATACAAATGAAGTAAGGAGCAGGAGAATTTCGAAATTATTTCCAAGTGCTAGCATCGATAGAAAAATTAATGACAAATTTGGAGCTAATCTATCTTATAGCTATCGAATTTTAAGGCCTTCTTATAATTCCCTAAATGCATTTGTCTATTATTACGACCCTTATACTTTTGAGCAAGGAAATCCAAACTTAAAACCTGAATTCACCAATAGTTTTCAATTTAATCTTACTTATGATAATCAACCCTTTTTTAGCATAGGATACAAGAATACAGACGACGCCTTATTCGAAATTATATCTCAAGATGATGCCACGGCCCAAACCTCCAGGTCGGTAATCAATCTTGCCAAGAGGGAAAATTGGAGCTTTAGGGGTTTTGCACCTGTAAGTTTTCTTGATGGTTTGGATGGCTATACCGGAATTATAGTAAATTATAATAAATACGAATCAGAAAATTTGACCCCAAAACTCGATTTGGATAAATGGAGTTTGACATGGTACACAAACCTGGAGTATCAACTTCCCTGGGATATGAATTCAGAATTGACGGGATACTATACCACCGGCGGACTTCAGGGGCAAATAGAACACGATTGGTTGGCCGGACTTAGTTTTGCCATAAGCAAAAAGTTTATGGATGATAAATTCAAAATCAATTTGGGTATTGAGGAGATTTTGAATCGCAAATTCTATGGCAATATTATTTATGATAATATTGATGCCGATATTATAAGCGATTGGTCCCGTCAAAATGTCTATTTTCAATTGACATACAATTTTGGGTCGAATTTTAATAAGGAAAAGGATAAAAGAAACCCTTCTGAAGAAGAGCAGGGCAGAATAAAGGATAATAATTGAATTTAAAATTTACTAACCTATTTTTAGATAAAGCTCTGGGTGTATGAACAATAATATGATAAGAAAGAAATTTTAAGGTATTCTATTTTTAATAATCTGTATTTCTGCAAAAGCACAATTGGATACAATTTCTTTGGTATTTGGAAAGAAGCTAGCATTAAAATCAGAAATACTAAATGAAGAAATAGAAACTTGGTTAAGATTTCCAACTGATTTTGAAAAACATAAAGGCAGTTTATCAATCCTTGTTCTTTTGGATGGAGATGAATATTTTAAAATAGCTTCAGACGTCATAGAATTATATGAATGCACAATCTTCTAAGTCGAAGTTCCAATTTTTAGAACCAATTATCACATCTAGTAAAGGCTTTAATTGCCTAACTTCGTTTTCTGAATTTACTGATGTACGAAAAATTGATATTTCTTTTTTTGAAGTTTCTTTTATTAAATCTGCCATTTAATTTTAAGCGAATTTTACACCCCGTTTTAATTATACTCTTATATTTTTAAACTTCCATTTTTTTAAACCTCCAAATAAAAACAGTAACCCTATGCCTAAAGCAACAATAGAATAAATTGTTTCTAAACTGGATACAGCTTTTTGTTGAGGAATACCAAACAATAATTCTCCAGCACCGCGAATTATATACACTCCTGAAATTATAAATATTCCATATTTTAAATTTGGGAGTTTTTTAATTTTTCCATCTGCGGAAAGGCCATAAAGTCCAAAAATGAAAAAGACAATAGCAACAAAAATCGTCAATAGGTAAGGTAATGAGAAATGTATTTGAGAAAGCTTAACCATTTCTTCTCCTATCCCTGTTATCTCAAACATTTTTTCTGCCCAAAATAGACCGATAATGTGAGCAAATGCTATTATTATATTTATATATCCACCAAGTCTTAACATAACAATCCTACTTTACTACTGTTCTACTAATTCTTTAAGTTCTCTATTCATTTTCTTAAAAATTTCTAATTCTTTAAAAATCTTTTTTCTAAACAGAGAGGCAATAATGCCTTTTAATTCCCATTTTTGAATAAAAACAACATTCTGTTTGTCTACCTCTTCAATTATAAAACTATGTGTTGCCTTAAAAAAACAATTCAGCATAACAACTTGAGTAGCAGAAAATGATTTAAAATCATTTTTACTAACTGCCTTAGCTTTAAAATTTGAACTTTTGCCATTTGGTTGTGTAATTGTTACTTTGAATTTATTCCCCATAATTAAGTTATTGTTACTTTCCATTTTTAAAACAGAATTCCAACTAGGATAATTTTCAAAATCTGTTATCACCTCCCAGGCTTTTTCTTTTGAAGCTTTTACAGCTATTTCAATTTTATATTCTTTCATTTTTTGAGCATTAACATTAATAAAGAAGGCACTAGCAAATAGGACTAATAAAACTTTCATAATAAACAGTTTGTAATTTGGTTTAACTTTATCTAATTTTTGATTTACTTCTTTTTAAGAAACATCCTTACACTATCATTTTATTACTTAAAAAAACCCATAAATATTATTAGTTTTTTGTTTTATATTTTTTCAATTAACTCATTTATTCTTTCTTCAGGGTAAATCGCGAACCAAAAAATTAAACCTTCATATTTTGATATTAACCAATTGCATCCATTGAAGCATTTTGAGACTCTTCCTTTCTAAATGCTTCTTCTAAAATGGATTTTAGCTTTTTGTATATTTCCCTAACTTCTTTTTTGAATTTAGGATAGAAAAACCTAAATAGATTTAACAAATCACCTAATGTATTTCAATACACTCAAACCCCATTTTATTTATTTCCTCAATTAAAAAGTTATTCATGATTGAATAATAAATTGATATTTGTTTTTTCATAGCCACTTTTCTTAAATCTTTCATTGAACCTCGTGTAAATTCGCAAAAGACAGGTAATTAAATTCTAAAAACTATATCTAAACCTCAAGTAAACACTGTTTCCTAAATTAGAAAACTGTTCTTCTTGTTTACCATAATATAACTGACCTGTGACATCAAAGTCCCAGTTTTGTGATATGCTATAGGTAAATTGTGGCATAAAAAAAACCATATCAATATCAGCAGCATATATAGAAGCTATTGAACCTGCTATTGCTGGTGTAAATGTTTTAGAAGCTTGACCAAAAAAGGACCATTTATTTGGCATCAGGTGTTTTACGTCAATAGATTCACTGTATAATTGAGAAGTATCATAAGCATTTGTGTTACTTATACCATCACTATTATATAATGTAGAAACATTTAAGGAAATATCATTTTTGAAATAATAATCAAACGAAATGGAACCTACAAAAGCATTGTCTTCGATGGAATTGCCATAGGGCATAAAATAACTTAATTCTCCTTTGAAACCCATATCTTTTATAACACCTTCCCAGCCTAACCCCAAGGTGTAATTTTCCAAATATTTGGCGACTATCATTTGAAAATCATATTGAAATTTGTTGAAATTATACTTTATAGCTACAGTATTATCTTTCCATTGATCTGTATAATTAATGGCAAATTCGAAACTAGAATTTCCAGAAGTGAAATATTTTGCTCTTAAGGCATCTGTCCCTGGTCGCTCTTCGTAATCAAAATCAAAAAAGCTGTAAGCATTAAAAAGGTCATTTGGATTCCAAACCAAATTCTTACCCCAATTTATACGCTGACGACCTAAAACCAACTGCCATTTGTTTGAATGATAATCTACATACAACCGGTCAATATTTGAAAGCATAATAAGTGCTGGCCGATTTATCAATAAAGCAGTCATATCTATATCTTGGTTTGAATTTTCAACCATTGACGCATAGTCTGGAATTGATTTGACTGAAGTGCCCCAAAATATCCTATTACGTAATTCGATTGCTAGCGTAAGATTATCATTGGCATACATCTTAAAGTTCAATCTATTATGAATTAGATTGTCATTTCCTATACTATCCAAGGAAGTAAAACTAGAAGTGTTTAAATACTTTACATAACCCGAAAAGTCTACATGTTCAGAACCCCAATTTTGCTTTTCCTGTGCCGTCATATTGATTATTGATGCAATAACCAAAATATAGAATACTATGTGCTTTGTTAACTTCAACTTAATTACTTGGTATCCTTAATTATTTTACCATCTTCCAATGTTACTATACGATGTGCCCTATCAATAACGCGTTGATCATGCGTTGAAAAAACAAATGTTATTCCTTCTTTTTCATTGAGTTGCTCCATAATGTCAAGAAGATCTGATGTGGATTTTGAATCTAGATTAGCAGTAGGTTCGTCAGCTAATACAAATTTAGGTTTGGAAGCCAATGCTCTGGCCACTGCAATTCGCTGTTGTTGACCGCCACTCATTTCATTGGGACGTTTTGATGCTTGACTTTCCAATCCAACCGATTTGAGCAAAGATTCAACTCTATTATCAATTTCTTCTTTCGATTTATGCTGCAAAAGCATAATGAAACCTACATTTTCCTTAGCGTTAAGGACTGGGATTAAATTATAAGCCTGAAACACAAAACCAATATTTTGTAATCTGAAATTGATAAGTTCGTTTTCCTTCATTCCAATGATATCTGTTTTATCGACAAGCACTTCTCCTGAATTAGGCTTGTCAAGGCCACCAATAATATTGAGCATGGTACTTTTTCCGGACCCCGAAGGACCAACAATAGCAGTGAACTCTCCCTTTTCTACAGCCAAGGATACTCCGTTAAGAGCCCTTACTTCATTGCCTTTACCCTCATTATAAACTTTTGTTAGGTTTTCTGTTTTTATAACATTCATTTTTGTTGAGTTTTAAATTTTTATCAAATAGCTTTCACGGCTTCTGCTGGATTTAATTTTAAAGCTCTTCTTGCTGGTATAATGGCTGCAATCAAAGCTACAGAAAGTGTCATTAGTGTAATATCTACATACATGGCAAATGGCAGTTTGGTAAATACTCTTGCACCCATACCTAAACTTTCCAGTCCTTTGGCCACAGCCGATAAATTGATGCCATTCCTACCAAAATATTCAATCGTCCATATTGACAACAATACACCTAGAAGCGCCGCTATAAAAGCCAAGAAAAGTGTTTCCAAAATAATCATGGTAAAGACTTTTCGTTTATCCATACCAACAGATAGCAACATCCCTATTTCTCGTTTTCGTTCCAGAACCGCCATGAGCATAGTATTAACAATGCCAAAAGCCAAGGCTAATAAGATAATCCCCATAAAAATGTAAATAAAGTTGCTCATGGCTTCTTGGGCATAGCCCAATTCTGGTGAAAGTTGATCCCAACTTTCAACGGAATTGTTTGTTTTGATTTGGTTCTCTACAGTTTCAGTTTCAGTAATGTTATCACACAAGATGGCTATTTCATGGTATTTGCCACTTAAACTAACTAGTGGAGCTAAATCATCATACTTCACAAATACATTTTCCTCATCAAACGAACTGTTTATGGTTTTAAAAATTCCTTCAACCCTAAAACCAGTTGAAACGGTATTATTATTGGAATCTTGAAAGTTGAGTACCACCTTGGAATTGACTTTAACACCTAATTTATTGGCTAGTTTTTCCCCAATGATAATTGGATTTCTTTTTAGTTTGTACAAATAGGTTCCTTGCACCAGTTTTTCTGAAATATCTGTGACATTTTTTTCTTTATCAGGGAATATTCCCATAATCTTCACACCATAATTACCATGAGCTGTAGATGCCATTCCTTGTAATACCAACCGTTTCGTATAAGCCGTTACATGACTCATGGTGTCTATTTCTTTTAAAAGAGTATTACTTCCTATGATAGTATCTTTTTTATCAAAATTTTCCTGAAAACCAGCATTGTGAATTTGGATGTGGGACAAATTTGTATTTATAAAACTACTCAAACGCTGATCGTTCATACCGGAGACCATGGCCATGATAAACAACCCAGACCAGATGCCTAAAACTACCGAAGCAATGACAATACTGCTTCGTAGTTTATTACGCCAAACGTTTCTCCAAGCAATCATTAATAATGTTTTCATTTTGTTACTTTAAAAAGTTAACCTCTCATAGCATGCAGAGGATTCAGTTTTTTAATAATTAAGATAGGATATAGAGATACCAACAAGGCTATTATGAAAATTAGTGAAGCATGCACCAAGGGCAGGTCAGGTTGTATGTAAAATGGAATTTCTGCAGTAAACCCGAAGTTCTCCATCATTTCGGCTTGTGTACCAGGTAGTACCAAAGGGTCGTAGTGTTTCCACAACATGATTGGATACGCAAGAAGAACACCCATAATTACTCCCAACAATGATAGTATAATGGTTTCTATAAACACCATAAACATTAACTTGCCTTTTTTCATCCCAATAGAGACGAGCACACCAAATTCATATTTTCTTTCTTGTGTCATCATTAGTACGGTGCCAAAAATTCCAAAGATGAGAATCATGTACAGGATAGCTATCATCAACAATCCACCAACACTATCTGCTAAAATGGTTTGTTGCAATTCAGGCATCATTTGTTGCCAGTTCATTACTTCATAGTTACTGTCCAACTTGCTTGAGATTGCTTTTTGCAACGACTTAAGTTGGACATTGTCATTTTTATCTACCACAAGACTTGTAACAATGCCAGATGCACTAAAAAGATTTTGGGCATCTTCCAAGGACATCATAGCCGTAACTTTATTCAAGGCAGGGTTTTTCAAGTCTATAATTCCAGAAATATGAAATTTATCAGCAGCCAACATTCCATGGTATCCCTGTCCTACAAAAACCAAAGTATCATTGGTTTCTACTTTAAAATAAGAGGCTACTCCTTTTCCTATAATAATATCCTTTGGGTTTTGAGGAAGGAAACCTGTTATCAATTTTGAATTTATATCCTGTAATTTTTGTTCCTTCTTAAAATCAACCCCATTGAGACTAATTACTTTAGTAAGGTCGCCAAAGGACAATAAACCATAATTTTCCAATCTTGGTAAAATCGTTTCAACACCTTCTGTGTTTGACAATTGATTAATTAAGTTACTAGTTACAATTATTGAATTATCTATTGATCGATTATCCCAATATCCTTTATGATGTAGCTGTATATATCCTGTATATGAACCTACCACATTGTCTATCATACCCTTATAAGTACCCAACTGCATAGAACGCATGATTAAGGAAAGGAATATTGCTATGAGTATAGAGGCTACAGTAATTAGACTCCTTTTTTTATTACGCCAAATGTTTCTCCAGGCAATTTTTAGAATCATTGTTTACTAATTAATAATTAATGGATGCGTTTCATGTAATTGGTGGTAAAGTATTCATCAGGTATATCGATACCAAACTTCCACTGGCTATAACTAATTACCGTAGATTGTCCCGGTTTATCGACCGGCACAACAGTTAGTTTTGAAGGAAGTAACTTGCTATCAAATGTTTTTACGTCCGATCCTATCATTTGGTTGACCAAAAACATATCTTCATCATAAAAATCTGTCTGCATCTGCATGTATTCTTTTTCATCTATCCAAATGATTATTTTTCCCCAAACAACAGCGGCATTAGGCTTTGGGGTCAACTCAATTTTCCAGCACATGTAACCTTCCTTTTCTTCTTCACCAATAATTTTTTTATCATAATCTGTCACCAATGAGGATTGTTTTACTAAATCGTCATTTGTTAAATCGGTGCCCATCCAATTCTGCAACATCATTGAAGGCGGAAACTTTACTGTTCTTTCAATTGTTGGCAGGTAATTCCAAACCTCTTTTTCTCGCATGAGGAAAACAGTACCCCTTTCTTTTGCTGGACTGGTTATTACTAAAACTGAATAATCTGAACCTTTTGACCAACCTTTCATTTTCATTTCTTTGGACCACTTTGGTCTATTGATATTGATGGTGATCTCAGAATAGGACGATTTTCCCCTAAATTTATCATCAGCATTTTTAACAATTTCATCAGCATTTTGACTAAATGAGAAGTTAGAAACAACCATTAACAATAATAATAACTTGTATTTCATGGTAAATTTTTTTTAGAATTTATGTAACCTTTTATAATGTTTTCTTTAATCGAGTTTAAAGGATATGATTCACCAAAAATCATATATTGAATACCAATGCCATCCATTAGCGCCCCTAGTTTGACAGCTTCATTTTCAGGATCATGGTGACCTATCATGGTAAAGAGCTCACTCAATTGTTTGGTGAGTTCTTCATATATGGATGAAATTGTTTTATGAACTGATGGTATTGACCCTACATGTATGGCCAAAGACACTATAAGACTCCAAAGTTCTTTTTTTTCTTCAAGCAACTTAAAGTATCCCTCAACTACTGCCTTGAATATTTCTTCAGGGCTTAAATTTTTTAAATCATCTTCTGACAGGTTTAATTCCGACGCCTCTTTTAAAGCAAAATCAACAGCCTCATTTAACAATCTTTCTTTATTATCAAAGTAATTGTATAATAAACCTTTTGAGATTTTTAACTTATTAGCAATATCACTAACAGATGTATTGAAATATCCTTTAGTTGCAAATAATTTCAAGGCACCTTGAAGAATTTTTTCTTTTTGTGCCTTTTTGTGTTCTTTTAATTGTTTTTCGGTTCTTGGACTCATATTTAAAAATGAACGATTGGTCAAAATTAAAAAATTAATCCAAAGAAAAAAAATAAAAGAATTGTTTTTAGATTAAGTTTATAACTTATTATTTTACTATGTTTTGAGTCTCTCTATAAACTCTCTCAAAATTCAATCTTAAATCTTCAGTTGAAAATAGATTTGCTTTTTTAGGAAATAGCTTTTGAATTGGTTGCAGTTTGAAATGAAGTTTCTTATCCTTCCCATCCGCAAAAGTGATAAATTCCCCTTGTTTCAATCTAAAGAAAGCGTCTGCCCTCCGTTTGGATACCTCTCTTTCGCCTTTGGTGATTCGACTCTCAAAACTCAACCCACTGCTTTTACTTATGCTTTTGGTCGGCGTTTTGATAATTTCAAAAAATCGTTCATAATATTTTGCAGTATCCGGGTCATTGACCTTACCAAAGAATTGATAAGATAGGTTGCTCAAAATGGCCTTACTCGCTTTTTCACCATAGAGCATATCGTTCTGGATCTTATCCTGCATTACATAAATGGTAGCAATATCATAGCTTCGAAGTGTAGCCGGAATACGGTGCATATTGAGCAACTTTATAGTAGGTGCTTCTTCCATCATCAAAAATGAGGATTTCTGCCCCCTGATGCTCATTTGTTTAATTACTGTATGAATGATTGCGGCAATAATAGGCGAATATGCGGATTCATATTTAGGGTGGTTCACTATGGAAAGTACCGCAGGATTTTTTTCATTATTGACATTAAGAGGCACTTCATCTTTTGACAGTGCCATGAACAGTTTTTGTGAACTGATTTTTTTAAAGGCATTGGCCAGAGTGCTTTTTACTCCGGCGGTCTGTTTTTCCGATTCGATACCATTTAAAAAAGCACTTGCCATACTTTGGGAAGTCAAATCCGATTTCAGGAAGGCAACCAGTTTTTTGGTGCTGAGCGATTGGAACAGAGCGATGATGTGGGGCAGGGTGCAAAATTGGGGATAGCTCGTTTTTAACTTCCATATCATTCCACCCAACAAGCCTTCCACAGCATCATTGAAAAATTTAGAAGTACTGTTTGTACTTGACTCATCTAATCCCAGAAGATTTTCAATCAAGACTTTTGAAACTTCATGCACGCTTTCCTCATTAGGTAAATATCTCGGTGCTATGGGATTCACCCGATAGTGGATCTGGTCAAAAGCAATGGTGTAGAATTTCACCCCATTCTCCTTAAATAAAGGATAGGCTATTTCCGTCAATTCAAAATCTTTATAGTCATGAAGAATACCGCAAAATTGATGTTTGCTAAAATGCTGCAATAAATTATAGATAACGCTTTCTGTTTTACCACTACCTGCAGAACCTATAATAGACACACCTCTTTTGATGTTGTCTATTTTAAACTTCCCATATTTCAATTTAAAATGTACCTGATACTTTTTATCCATTGGTTTTTTCCATTCTGCAAAGAACAAACCATAGAGTACAGTTCCAGCAAACAAAATAGGTACAACGATATACAGGGCGATATGTTCCCATTGCCAGTTCATATCCCGATGGAGCCTGATTCAATAGCCTTGCCGATTCCCTTTTTCAGTTGGTTGATGGCCTTTATGGTGAGCTGGAGCTTGTTCGTAGGGATACTCAACAATGTGGTGTTCACCCCGGATTTTTGAAGTAGTTTAAAAGCTACGGCCTTTTCGTTGGTCGGTAATTTGGTTATCATAGAAAAATATAGTTTGGGGTCTTTTAAAAAGGTCTTACGGGCGGTATAGGTCTCCACATAATTGCGCCGATATTTGAACAAGGTATCAAATGTCTTTTCCGAATTTTTAAAAAAAGTGTCCCTATCAAAGCCCCGTTTTACGGACTTGCCGTGCATTTCCACTTCGGAGGCTTTGTGCTTGCTCCCCGGGGAAAGACCATGCCGGTTAGAGGCATCTCTACGGCTGACGATGATATGTACATGGCTCTGTGGTCCTGGTTTGGCCATTCCCCGAACGATACGTTTGCCGTTCAATCGGTGTGGGGCCTTTGCCTCCAGTTTTTGGATTTCTTTGTTCAGTTTACGGATATTGCCCGATTGTTGTCCGGCCTCGATGCCACGTATCTCTTTCCTTAATTCCAATATCCGTGTGGCATAGGGTTGGTTTTCCCGGATTTCCTTGTCTGTTCCCTTGAACGTGCGTTGCCGTTCTACCTTGGCATAGTATTTAATATCATCCACATTGATTGGCCTTCCGTCTATTTCCCTGTTAAAAGCTTTGGCGTACTCCTTCATGGCTTCCCGTGTATAGTTTTTGAGCGCTTCGGGGGAATCCTGTATGGCTTTCAGTTCTCTGGCACTTGGGTTCAGGGTGATGGAATAGAACTTGGGCTCGGTCTTTTTGAGCTTGGCCGTATTCCCGTCTATTTCCCTGATGACCTCTTCCGTGGATATTTCTTCCCCAAATTGATTGAAGAAGTGTTTCATTTCTTCTACGGTCTTGCCCTCGTTTTCCTTTTCCAGATAGGAAACGAAGTCTGCTGAACTTTGGGCATAGTTGCCATCAGTTTTTTGTGCCGTGATGGTAATGTACATCCTATAATTCTTTTTTGAGTTTTTCAAATTCATCCTTGCCCATATCCAGCTTAAAATGCCCTTTGCCAAATGTTCCTTTTACATAGGTCATTTGTTCCATTACATTCTGAACACGGTTTTTATACTGCCCGAGTTCTTGCCGCATTTCCACATAGCGGTTTTGGTAATGCTCCAGTTCCCTGTCCCTGCTAAAAGGTTCCGGCGTTCCGAAATCAAAGCTTTCTTCCTTTTCTTGGTCTTCCACTTGTGACATTTCCTGGAACAGGGTATTCAACATGACCTTGGTGGGCAGGGTCTGTTGCTTTTCGATGTTCTTCAGGATGGCAATCACGGCATTGATACGTTTGTTGGTACGATTATTTCGGATTCCTAGGTCATCGTTTGGAGAAAGGTCGTTCCGTTCAAAAAAGTCCATCACGATCTCTAGGGTACGGGTATGGGAATCCGACACCAGACGGGAAAATGTCCGAAAGCGCACGGCCGTTTTCTTTTTGATGCTGATGGCCGAAAAGCGATATTTTTGATAGGTATCTCCCATTTTTACTAGATAATCGAGATTTAAGTATTCGAGATTTGTCCTGTCTCCGAATTATTTTCCTTTAAATTCTTTACGGGTTCATCCCAGTGGTTTTTTACAGTAAAAAATTCCCTGTTTTCGGGCGATCTGGCCGCATTTACTGTAAAAGGCCTTGCTAATCAAATACTTGTATGTTTTTAAGATATTGATTAACAATGCTTTATGAGCAAACAAATAATTATAACACCGCTATGCGTGTTACCCTCTTGCTTCTCCAAATTTCGTCCCGCAGGGACCAAAATTTTCCGAACAACCCGATTAAAAATCGGTTGCCGATTTACGGAAACTGCGTTCCGTTCAAATTGCTTTTATAATGGGTGTGGTCATCAAGGAAAGTCAAATCAAAAAGGGGTGATGACCGTTGGAAATATATCCCGTTCCAACTCTATAAAGATATGGAATTTAGGGTATTGGACATAAAAAAAGCCCATCATAATAAATGGGCTAGTTTAGTGCTGTTTGACATTTCAGATTCTAAAAATATACTTGTAATTGTATAGATTTCGTATCGCTTCTTCCTCCAACAGGGTTTGATAATTTACAAAGTGTTCCCTGGCGTAGTTCCTTAATTGTTCCCCGAACCGCTTTTCAATATCCTTTTTTGACATCGACAATAAACGTTCTTGGGTTTCGTCATCGAGATTGTTATAATTTAGATGTACCATTTTCAAAGTATTATAGGTCGTACAAATCGGGATTGAAGCCATCGGGATAATCCCCCAAGTCCTGCCCATTTTCCAACCATATTTCAAATGCCGTCTTTTCCTTTTCCTTGTTTTCCATGATATCCAATTTTATAAATCCCCGTTATCGGCAAAACTGTAATAGTCGCCATTGGGCGTAATGATTAAATGGTCGAGTACCCGAATGTCGAAAAGCCGTGCCGCTTTCTTGATTTTTTCGGTAAGGTCGATATCCGCATGGGATGCCTTCAACTGCCCCGATGGGTGGTTGTGGGTCAGTATGATGCCCACGGACAGGGTTTTCAGTGCGATGGCGAACAATAGCCGTATATCTACTATGGTGCCAGTAATACCGCCTGTGGACAACGGGTAAATACCCTTGACCTTATTAGAGTTGTTAAGTAAGAGTACCTTAAAGGTTTCGTGCAACCCGATAGTGTCCTTGTCCCAATTTTCGTATAGCAATTTTGCCACGTTCTCGGAACTGTTCATTTGTGGTGATTTCGAGATACTTATTTTTTCCCGGTAACGTATCTGTATTTCGTTAACTTTGTTTCTCATTGTTATTCTAATTAAGATTGATAATGAAAAGAGGGTGCAACTTTCCAAGGGAACACCCTCTTTATTTTTGGTTTACTTACTGCCCATTAACAGGATTTCATCGGCTACCACTTCGGTAACATAGCGTTGGTTGCCATCGTCCATAGTGTAGGTTCGGGTCTTTAATTTGCCCACGATGCCGATTTCCTTGCCTTTTTCGGCATATTTTTCGATGATGTCGGCAACCTTGCCCCAAGCGACAACGGTATGCCAATTGGTGTCCGTTTGCTTTTCGCCCTTGCCGTCCTTGTAATACTCATTGGTCGCCAAGGAAAAGCGTGCTACTTTCCTGCCGTTTTCAAGGTTCGTAACGGTCGGTTCCTGCCCAACGTTCCCGATCAACTGTACATGATTTTTAATAGTACTCATAATAAATTGTTTTAAAAGCCTGCCTTGTTTTGGCAGACAGGGTTAATAAATCCCCTTTGGATTTAAATTCAGTTGAATTTTAAGGGGTGTTTGTTTGATTTCTTGCGTGCACGGCACCAATGGATAAAGTGGGTTTTGTCAAGACTTTCAGGGAACAAATCAGGAGTGTCTACGACGTAGCAATCCACCTTTTCGGTGGATTCAAGGAAGTAGAAACCTTATTTTTCACTGAAACCTGCTATGGTCTTGACAAGTTCCATAAGAGTATTAGCAATTCTTCCAAAGCCGTCCACAAGGGAGCGTACAGGTAGTTAAGCGAGTGAAGGGGACGGAGTTTGGAATAGAATTGGTTATACTGTGCCCGTTTTTCGACGTCCCGAAAAACGACAAAGGCTTTATCCATTATAAACCCCTTAAAATGTACAAGACGGAGCTAGGTTTTTAAGGATTGTCGAGCAAAGCCCAAAGTAGGCTTTGCCGATAATCCTGTGAAGAAAACCGAAGCTTTGGCTTTCCTATTTTAAAAGCGGACTTAATTCACGGTTTTGGTTTGGAAATGCAGCGTTTCTTCCCCGCATCGCGGGAAGGGGTTAGCGGAGTGAAGAGCCAAAAACGGGAATTGGGTCTAAGACCTTTTTTGAGTGCAGCTCTTTTTCCGAAATGCAGAGCAACGAAATGTAGGGAAATGTGCTGAGCGGGTTGTTCGTTAAGGCACATAGTTTTATTCCTCCCAAAACAAATCCTTAATCCGTTGATGGAATTTCTTATCTGAAACTTTTAGGATTTCCGTCAATAAATCCGTTGAAACAGGTTTGGGATTTGGATATTTAAAGTCCTTTAAAAAGTTTTTTAACACAAGGTTCAAGGTGTTTTCTCCAATAAGTTGGCTCAATTCTACAAAAACAACCGCCCCTTTGTTATAGGCAATATCGGTATATTGTTGCGTTGCTTTTAATAACGGAACAGGTTCGTGAAAACCTTTTTGCGACTCGTAAATTTGTTTTTGAACTTCCAGGCGTTCCAACATTTTTTCTTCGCCGTGCCGTTGTTTGTAAATCATCATTTCGGTGTACATCGCCAAGCTTTCGGTTAGCATCGCATAGCCCTCACGATAGTCAGGAGAGATTTGATTGTTTCCCCACCAAAAATGAGCAACTTCGTGTCCGGCCAATTCATTAATCACGTCTTGATTATCACCTGCTTTTACATTGGAATGAAACGCCATATTCTCTGTCATATAAATCACTCCCGGATAAGCCGTTCCGTTAAATCCTTGCGTAAAAGAAGACACCTCTGCAAATACAATCGAGGTAAAGGGATAAGGGCCAAAATTCTTGCTGCAATAATCCAAGGTAAGTGTTGTATTCTTTATCAATTCACCCACATTTTGCCCGTGTATCGGGTGGTAAAGTACCTCGATATGAACACCGTTATGTATGGCTTTTTTCACTTTATATCTAGCCGATGATAGGGCAAAGCGAAACGGTATATCGTTAGCTTCATAAAGAAAGAAACGTTTCCCGTCTTTTCGCCATTCTTTTTTGAGTTCTCCCGTTCCTACAGCTATTTGATCGTCAGAAACCGAAATTTGCATTTCCAAATCGATAAAATCATCAATATGGGTTCTTTTTGCTTCCAAGGGCTTTATGCTTGTTGCCTTGCCCAAATGGTATTGCCTTCGAATATCGTCATCTTTAATTTCGCGGTCTTCATCATATCCGAAGAGAGGAAAATAGCGGCTAATTCGCATAAACGAACCATCCGCAATAATAGCATTGAACGATCGATGCCCATTGACCGCCTGCCATTGGTAATGCAAATCAAACGAAAGATGAGCAGAATCATTCGGTTGTATCGGATGTTTCAGCACGAGTTCGTTATCGGCATTTTTTATTGGAATCGTTTCATTTTTAGTCTGAAAAACCATCGATTCAACATCAAAATCCGAGGGAACAGAAATCAATATCGAGTCCAACGGTACGGAATGAAGATTTTTCATCACGTAACTGCCCTTGATGGTATAAGACTTCGTTTCAGGCGACAGACTAATTTGAGTGACTACGTTTTTAACGGTTGGTTGCGGTATGGCGTCGTATTTTCTATAGGTTTTTTCATAGCCTGCCATTTCGGCCAAAAGCGTGTCTTTATCCTTCGGTTTATAGCCGTCCAAATAGAATTTAGAACTTAACGCTCCAATACAAACCATCATTAAAATAGCGGCGAATCCAATCCTCTTTTTCCCTTTATTGTATAGGAGGAAATGTATTAGAAACAATAGGCTTACTATTGAAAAACCAAAAACCAGACGCAGCCCGAAAACAGGCAAATATGCTCCATAGCCAATAAAATCACTATAGGTGCCGAGGTAACCGGATAAAAACCGGAATAGCGAATGGTGTATTATATAGTTTGATATTGGCGTAGCCAACAGGAAAAAGAATAAAATGGAAACAACCAATGATAGGGTTTTGTTCTTGAAAAGATAATTGATGAAAAGTAAATAGCCCACCAGCAATAGCAGGGGCAGTGTATTGAATACAAAGATGCCCAAATAGGCATTCCAGTCAAAAATCAGATAGCCGTAGAGGAATTGAAAAATAATAGCTTCAGCCAAAAGCAAAACAGTCAGGAAACAGACCAACAACGTTAAACTGCCAAAATGACCTATTAATTTTTGATGGCTATAAAAGGTAGTGTTTTGAATGATAGAAAAGTTAGAAGCGTCGCTACGCCAATACACATCATTGACAAAATATACCAATACTAATCCTCCAATTATATAAAAGATACCATTGATGGTTTGTGCCAGAAGCCCTGAGCCGGCGTAGTTTTCAGGAAAACGAATACCCATATCAATATCGGAATACATTTCAACACCAACATAAAAAAGCAGCAGCACCGAAACAGTAACTAATGCGATACTCTTAAACAGATACAAAACATCTATTTTGAAAAAAGAAAAGATGGATTGTCTTTGTGATTTTAAACTGAAAATAGGGGCGATAGCTTTGAAAGGTACATTGATTCCCGAAAGTTTTACATCTCCCGAATGCTTTTGTGTTTTGGCTTTTCTTCTTGATTTTGGCAGGAAGGAAAAAGTACGGCAACCCACATAAATGCCAATACAAGAAAGAGCCAAATATAGTAACCGGTTTAATGCAAAGTAATTGGAAAAAGGCACGACTTGGGTGTTACGTTGCATCACGGTCAGGTCTTTACTTTCCATGAAATATGCCGATAATCCAAAGGGGTCGGTCAGTGCCGAAATTTTCTGGGCAAACAAAGACTGTGGCAATGCCTGAGCCATAAAAGGAGCATTTGAAAATAGCATGATGATCATATATAGCACGTAGAGTGCCAACCCACACAAGGCAACCAAAAGCTTATTCTGAAATTTTTGGGCGACCCCAAAAAGTAACATACAAATAAGTAGGGCATTGAAGCATCCAAAAACAATAAACGGATAAACGTAGTGCCACGGATGAAAAGCACTATCCACCGTATGGGCCAGTTTTATTTGGGAACCGATTATAAACCCGACAATGATGATGAAAAAGGCCAGAATTGTTAAAGTATAAAAGGAGAAAAAACGAGAAACTGCAAAATTTGACTTCTGCACCGGAGTGGTAAAAACTATCGGACCAAAATTGGCATCTTTCTCTTTAAACAGTAACGGAAATGCAAAAACGGTTGCTATAAAGATAAGAATGAGGCTTAACAAGCCCATGACATAGCCTATATTGTATGGAGCATTTTCGGTAACACCTTCTCCCAATGATACCTTAAATTGAAAACCTGCCAAAAGTCCAATTCCCACCAAGAGTACTAACGCAACATAAACTATTTTCTGGCGAAAAATTCCGGATATGTCGTTTTTGATGACTGCCTTTATCATGATAAATGAGTGAAATAAACATGTTCTAAAGTAGGAGTTACGGCACTAAAACCATCGGGGCATTTATCCGCAAGAACAGTCAGGTGCATTACACGTTCCACCAACTGTTTATTGATGACTTTATGGGTCGATTCAAGGGTTGGAATGTCATCTTTTTCTACTGCCTTACTCCACAGTTTCCCTTGCAGTTGATTGATAAAGTCCTTTGGTTTTCCTTGGATTCTAAGACTACCTTGTTTCATAATGGCCATAGTGGAGCATAAATTCCGTACATCTTCCACCAAATGTGTTGATAGTATGATAATCATATCCTCACTAAGGCCGCTTAATAGGGTATTGAAACGGTTTCTCTCTTCAGGATCCAAACCTGCGGTTGGTTCATCTACAATCACAATTTTAGGGCTTCCCAAGAGAGCTTGTGCGACCCCAAAGCGTTGTTTCATCCCTCCTGAAAAGGTATGCACTTCTTTGTGTCTGGCTTCCAAAAGGTTTACCTTTTCCAGCAGGTTTAGAATTTGTACTTTCAGTTCTTTTGGTTGATTGATTCCTTTCAATTTTGCCAAATGTTCCAACAAGTGATAGGCTGAGACTTTTGGATATACGTCAAAGTACTGCGGTAAAAACCCCAAGTGCTTTTGAATCTCCAATGGGTTTTCAACAATATCCACATCGTTAAATGTTATTGTTCCTCCAGAGGGTTTTTGCAATCCTACAATAGTTTTCATCAACGATGATTTACCTGCACCGTTAGGCCCCAGCAATCCGAAAATTCCGTTTGTAATCTCTAAATTTAGACCATTAAGAGCTTGGTATCCATTGCTATAGACAAGGGATACATTATTTATTTTCAATGTATTCATTTATTATATTTTAAGGCGTAGCTATTCTACATAGTCTATGATATCACCGGGTTTACATTCGAGGACTTTGCAAATGGCCTCTAAGGTTTCAAATCGAACCCCTTTGGCCCTGCCTGTTTTTAAAATCGATAGGTTGGCTTGAGTAATGCCAATTTCGTTTGCCAAATCTTTGCTTTTCATCTTGCGCTTGGCTAGCATAACGTCTATGTTGATAATGATTGGCATACTATATATATAAATCTTGTTCGTTCTGAAGATTGAGCCCTTGTCTGAATATATCAGACAGAATAAAAACAAACACGCCAAGAAAAAAATGCAACGCGACAATGATAAAAACGGGAGTTTCTATTTCCTCAAAGAAAGAAGCGATAAAAACCAAAATGACTGGCACAAATAAGTTATGGATATAAAAGCGCTTTAGATGTACAATGTTCTCGCCGATAAAAATTCTTTGTTGTAAAAACACCTTGAACACATTTGCTAAGAAGAAAAAGAACAATGCATAGAAAAGGATAGGGATTAGAAATGAAAACAGCCAATAGCTCCATGTTGGATTTAAAATTAGAAACGGTGTATCTGTAAAGGGATACGCTATAATCTCTTGCTTTCCTGTATAGTGAATATTTATGTTTGTTAATTTACATACCAATGCGTATAAGGTTGTTGCGCCATAGATGAATGACATTGCCAAACAAAGGATATACAATGTTTTGGAAATCAGTTTTGTTCTTTTCATTTATTGTGTTTTTTCCTTTGCAGGAATTAATTGTTGTAAAGATATAATAAATTATTGTTTTACAATAATATTTGTTTTAAAAACAATAAGATAATCAGGAGGAAAAATCAAGTTTTTAGAGAAATTATTGCCAATCAAAATAAAGGGATATGAGTAATTTTGTAGAAAAACGGACTTAATCCATTTTTGGCTAAAGAGTGAAGTCCTTCGGCTTCGCTCAGGACAGACTTACTTTCTCTACAAAGCACAATGGCTTAAAGGAATGAATGCCAAAAAGGTAATTGTGTCCAAAACGTCTGTAGTGAAGTTCTTTTTTCTAAATACAGAGCAACAAAATGTAAGGAAATGTGCTAAGCGGAATGTTATGCGGAAGTATAATTAAAAAATCCAGTTTTGTTAGGTACTGGATAAACCTTTTACAATGTTGCTTAAACCATTGCATATATTTCATCGAACAACATCTTGTCCAATTTTTCCTGTTGCGAAAAGCTTTTTTTCAAGGTATTGTGCAACATCCAATTAAAGGCGTTATAACCTACCCATAAATTAGGTTTGGAATAAGACGGAAAAGGTTCATCGTTGATAAGTTCTATGACCTCACGGGATTTCTTTGATGGGTCATCGTTCTTGTCGCTACATTCATAACGGAACAATTTTGTTTTTTCCAATATGTCCTTTACGAATGCTTTGGTGTTGATAAGTTCGATTTCTTCCATTTCTTTAAATTTACTTGCGATTTCGTAGTACTCATTGTTGAGAAACTTTTCAAAGAGCAAGTTCAACTTTGGCATTATCAAATCAGTATTGTTCTTACTGTGCTTTATAGAAAATGCTATTTCGGCTTGGGCAACGTGCAATCCATTGGTGCATACTTCCCTGTAAAATCCAAAATGCCCAGACGTTTTTTCGCTTCCATCATAGGAATTTTTGAAACGTAGCATTGGAAGTATCTTGTCCTGTCCGTTCTTTAGCGAGAATTGATTATCGTCTTCGATTATAAAATCGGTAATGAAAGACCTATCATTCCTGTTAATGGTGCGTTTGTGATACTTTAAATTGGCATCCATTAATAACTGTTCAGCTTTTCTGAAGAAAAGTTCATTGGGAATGTGGCCATAGCTGTTCGATACTACGTTGACCACTTTGCCATTGGATACAATGACATTTTCAAGCCCCCTGCGGGACTGGATTCCTGTAATACTTTCAAGGGTTTTCATTTCCGATGGGACGAAAATCTCGTCCTGTTGTAAATTATTTAGGTACATAATTGAAAAATTTAAGGTGAATAAAAAAAGAAAACCTACTCTTGTGGAGTAGGCTTTCACTTTTGATGACATTCGCTTCATTAAAGTTCAAATTGGACAATCTCTTGTTCAATTTCAGCTTTACGTTGTTCCAACGTGGACTGTAAATGCGTAGTGACCAACTTTATCAGATTGGAGTTGGTGGTCTTGAACTCCAAATGTCTGGAATCCCGGATGTGGAACGAACTCGAACCGTCTTGGTTGTAATTGAACTTGGTCAGCTCGTTCAAAGTTTCCGTCAACCGTTCACGTTGATTGGCCAAGCCTCTTAGCTTCTCGAACTTTTGGATGCGGTCATCCAAGTTGATAACGGGCTTTTCAGCCGTTACTTTCTTTTCAGGTACTACCGTTTTTCCAATGGCCTCATTGGTCAATTTGTCCTGTACTTCCTTTTTAACGGTCGCAGTCTGTCTTTTTGCTACTCCGTTTGACTTTGTTTTTGTTTCCATGATAATGAAATTTTAGATTAAACAATATTTGAGCACAACACAAACGGAAGCCAAAATTTTGTCTCAAATTTTCAAGTGAAAAATTGGGGGAGACCTTTAGGGGGTACCGATTTTTTAGGCGGACAAATTTGAACGCAAACATTTTGCGACGTTTAATTTTCGGAAATATTGTATGAATACTATCTATTGCCATACTTTTTCCTGGGCACATTCTTTCAAATGGTTTAAAAATGTTCGAATACACAAACTATTGGTTTGTAAATGGAGAAATAAATAAACCACCGTCAAAATGATTTGTAACAAATATTTGCTGAATATGTTACAAAACAGGACTGTTCAAATGATGTAAAGTATCGAGAGTAAAATAAAAATTACAAGATGAAATAGAGGGATATATTGACAAAGTCGGGCCATTATGTTGTGTGCTTCCAAAATGCACCGACATACATTTACTAATTTTACCACGGTTATATTTGCTAATTTTAGTACATTTGGTTTTACTAATATTAACACGACAGAAAAAACTAATTTTAGCCCAAAAGCAAAGATTAAAAAAATAAATTCAACAACATGGCAACCCCCAGAGAACGATTCGCAGAGGCCCTTACCTTTTTGAAAGGGTTACAGGACCAGGGTATGGTAGGAATTCATACCGATGATATCCCTAATGTGAAACACCGTCAATTGCTTGTCAAAAATGGTTTTTTACGGGAAGTCTCCAAAGGATGGTATATTGCCACGGACCCCAATGAGAAAGATGGTGAGACCACAGCGTGGTACAGTTCCTATTGGGAATTTATAGCACGGTTTCTTAATCGAAAATATGGAGACGATTGGTCGCTTTCGGCAGACCAGTCCTTGCTGCTCCATGCCGGGAACCGGTCGGTGCCGCAGCAATTGCTTATACGGTCGCCCAAGGGCAATAACAAGCCCACCCCGTTACCCCATAACACTTCCCTGTTCAATTTGAAGACCGATATCCCTCCTTCGGAACAGACCGTAATGGAAGAAGGCATCCGCATGTATGATTTACAGGCCTCCCTCATCTATGCAGGGGTGTCGGTGTATACAAGCAATGCCATCGATGCGCGTACCACGCTGTCGTTGATACGGGATGCTTCGGAATTATTGCCCATACTATTGGAAAATGGGCATACCACATTGGCTGGCCGATTGGCCGGGGCCTTTCGTAACATTCAACGTGACAGAATAGCCGACCAGATCATGGAGACCTTCAAACAGGCCGATTATGATATCCGGGAGGAAGATCCCTTTGATACCAGGTTGGAATTGAAATTGTCGGCAAGGGAACGTTCTCCCTATGCCAACCGTATACGCCTGATATGGCTACAGATGCGCAGGGCGGTAATGGCCAATTTCCCCCAAGCTCCCGGCATACGGACCGACCATGAATCCTATATGAAGGACGTGGACGATATATACATAACGGATGCCTACCATTCGCTGTCCATTGAGCGCTATCGGGTGACCCCCGAATTGATCCAAAAGGTGAGTTCTGGCGAATGGGACACCGAGGAAAACGAAGGGGACAGGAAACAACGGGATGCTATGGCCGCCCGGGGGTATTATCAGGCTTTCCAATCCGTAAAGCAAAGCATCAAAGCCATATTGGAAGGTGCAAATTCAGGAACACAGGTCGATAAAGACCATGCCGCATGGTACAGGCAGTTGTTCGACCCAAGTGTGGTGGCAGGCCTGTTGAAGGCTTCCGACCTTTCCGGTTACCGTAATAACCAAGTATATATCGGTAATTCCAAGCATGTCCCCCTAAATGTGGATGCCATGCGCGATGCCATGCCCATCCTATTTGAACTGCTGGAGGAAGAGCCCGAGGCTTCCGTACGTGCCGTGCTGGGTCATTTTGTCTTTGTTTTTATCCACCCGTATATGGATGGAAACGGTCGTATGGGCAGATTCCTGATGAATGCAATGCTGGCCTCCGGTGGCTATCCGTGGACCGTAATTCCCGTAGAAAAGCGGGACGAATATATGCAGGCATTGGAAGAGGCCAGTGTAAGGCAGGATATCGGGCCGTTTGCAAAATTCTTGGGAGATTTGGTAGTCGAAAGAATGAAAGGTAAAAACGCAGCGGAACTGCCGAACAAAAAATAGCCGCATGATATTATTTGAAATCATTTGGTTAAATTTGTTTTCTCGAAAGTTCTAAAGAACTTTGAAGGTGCCTTAATAGGTGCCCTATTGAGAATACTGAAATATAAAACATTGATACATAGGGGAGTGGAAATGAGGGGCTAACCCTGCCACCCCGACGAACCACTAAATAGGTGGTATTAAAGCACTGTCAACTGACTGATTGACAGTGCTTTTTGTTTTTTATGCATTCATTTGATATCATTTAAATACATATAAATGGTGTAGAGTTCGGTGAATGGTTCGGTACGTTCCTTGTGCATAATTTAGCTACAGTTTGACGCTGTTTATGGGTGTTTTGCAAACCTGTTTTGTCAAACCCAAAAGCTATGTATTATGCGAAATTCCAACACTTTAAAGGTTCTACTCTTCACAAGGGACACTTCCAACAACCCTGAAAAATTGACCATTTATGCCCGCATCACTGTCAACGGGAAACGGGCAGAAATCAGCCTGAAACGATATGTTTCGGTGAATGAATGGGATGAAACGAGAGGAAGACTCCATGGTCTGACCCACAAGGCCCGTTTGTTGAACAGCTATCTGGATGAGGTGTATGGTGCCATCATGGACACCCATAAACAATTGTTGCGTGAGGACAAGCTTATCACGGCTCAGGCAATCAAGGCCCGTTATTTAGGGCAGGACGAGCAACACAAGACCCTTTTAGAACTTATCAAATACCACAACGAATCACAAAAGAGTAAGCTTCGCCCGGGAACCATAAAAAACTATTATGGTACAGAAAAATATCTTAAGAGGTTTTTACATGAAACGCGCAGACTTGAAGATATCAATTTGAAACAATTGAACTACAAATTCATTACCGATTTTGAAAATCACTTGATCAATGGGCCTGAACTCCAAAAGGGAAAGAAGTGCACCAATAACGGGGCCATGAAACATTTGGAGCGTCTAAGGAAAATGGTAAATCTTGCCGTGAGGTTGGAATGGTTGGACAAAGACCCCTTTGTAAATTATAAAAAACGATATAAGAAGACTGAACGCTCTTTTTTGACCGAAAGGGAACTCAGGCTGATTGAGGAAACAACATTTTCAGGAAAGGGGTATGAGCGAGTGAAGGACACGTTTCTTTTTTCATGTTATACCGGATTGGCCTATGGAGATGTGAAGGCTCTAGATATAGATCATTTGAGGTTTGGGATAGATGGGAACCTTTGGATTTATACGAAAAGGGAAAAGACCAATGAAACGGTCAAAGTTCCATTACTTCCCAAAGCAAAACAAATCTTGGATAAATATAAAAACTGTAATGAAAGGTTGATACACGGAAGGCTATTACCTGTATTGAGCAACCAAAAGACCAACAGTTATTTAAAGGAGATTACAAAGGTCTGCGGAATCTATAAGAATATTTCATTTCATACTGCCAGACACACTTTTGCTACAACGGTAACATTGTCCAATGGTGTTCCAATCGAAACCGTTTCCAAGATGTTGGGACACACCAAACTGACCACTACACAGATCTATGCAAGGGTACTGGAACACAAGATAGGTGAGGACATGCAGAACCTGATTGACCATATGAACCAAAAGGAACATAAAAAGGCAATCGGGGATTGAAAAAGGTATTCAGAACTACGACTGAATGGGAGTTGTTCGGAATAGCAAGAGGGTGATGCGCAAATTGCGCCATCACGGTTGTTTTCGGGTCTTCAACAAGTTGAAAGCCAGTTGATTGAGTAGATTTTGGAATACTATGCAAAATCAGGGGCTACAGTAGACTTTTCCGAAATCTACAGTAAACCCTTCGGGAGGCCCTGTAAACACTGGAAATTTTTGACGCAAAAATTGACGCAATTTCACTAAAAAACAAAATTCGGCCTATGGAAAAGCAAAAAACAAGCGGTAGAACAAAGAAAGGAACAGGTGCTTATTCCAATATTACAATAAAGAAGGAAACGGCCACACGCTTTCGCACTTATTCCAAAAAGTTCAACAAATCGCATAGTGAGGTATTGGACGGGATGATACAATACTTCAAGGAGAACAACCTTGACCCTTTTGGGGAGGGAACAAAGATCATTCTAGAAAGTATCAAAAAGTTGGAGCGTCAGATGATGAAAAAATTCGATAGGATCATCGCAATTATCAAGAACATGGAAAAGACCAGTATCCGGCCCACCTATGAAATGATGTTGATCCTTTACGAGGCCTATGTAAAGGATGGGAAGAGACCGAGACGGGAATCAGTCAAGATACAGCAAGAGCAAAAGGATTTTTTGGCACCTAGAAACACCGTTCCAAAAGTGGAGCACGACAGAATGCTGAAAGAATTCAAAGATTATAAAAAACGCTGCAATGAAATCCTCAAAAGCGTTGAAAAGGTGGAGCCGATGATGGGAAAACCATATCTGAAAATCAATATGGGCATCGGGGATTTTGAAAGCTTGAAATACCAATTAAAATAACAGCCATGTACCTTACCATCTCAGCTCAGAAAATGGGCAGTACCTATAACTCCAGTGTAGGGAACTATGTGGACTATCTGGAAAAGGAAAACGAGGATAGGTCGCCCGAACTCAGGGAGGAATTCTTTGACCAAGAAAATGACAGCGTAAGCCCTCAAATGGTCATCGATGAAATAGATGCCAATACGGCCAAACTAAGGCAGAAAGACCCGAAATTCTATTCCATAGTGGTCAGTCCTAATAAAAGGGAATTGCAGGCCATTGGAAATGACCCAAATATGCTAAGGGAATATACAAGGAAACTTATGGAGGACTATGCCAAGAGTTTCCATCGCAACCAAGAGGTCAAGGCAGAGAACCTGAAATATTACGCCAAGATAGAGCATGAACGCACCTATCGGGGATTTGACAAGCAGGTACAAGAAAATGCCCCATACCGTGGGGAGATAGCAAGGCTGAGGAACGAGATACGAAAAGTGGAACGGGGCGAATCCATTGGTAACGTCAAAGAGCTTGAAAAAAGGATCAAAGAACAGGAAAGATTGGCCCCACACAAACAGAACGGGCAATTGGTGGCCGCAGGGATGCAGAAAGAGGGGCCACAGACCCATATCCACATCATAGTAAGCAGAAGGGACGTGACGAACACCTATACACTTTCACCCATGGCCAAGCACAAGGCATCCGAGGTTGAACTCAACGGGAAGATGGTCAAGAGGGGATTTGACAGGGACAGTTTTTACCAAGCAGCAGAAAAGACCTTTGATAGGACAACTGGCTTTAAAAGGAACTATGTGGAATCCTATGTTGGGAGAAAGGCACATGCCAAGGAACCGGGAAAGTTCTTTGCCAAGGTGATGGGACTGCCCACCAAGGAAAAGGACATGGCTTTTAAACTGCTAAAAACGATGGGTGTCAAGGCTCCGAGTATACCGACCAATAAAGTACAGATTGCGGCCAAGATCATCAAGGCTCTTGGAAGGGGCATTGATAAGGCCAGGGGAGCGGGTGAGGATATGGGCTACTGAAATCCAAAAAGTAGGTTGCGCCCTTTCGGATTTTTGCATCACGCTTATCTTCCCGAACACTACAAAAACCCGATAGGATCCATGCGCAAAAGTTGAGGGTAAGATTCGGGGTTTACATACCTAATGCAATATAAGATGGATACATTTGATTCACGAAAGTTTTTTCATACAAAAAATGATAGCCTTTTAATAATCAATTCATTATTCTTCCGTTTGTTTATCAGATGTTCAATTATATTCAATAGCAAACCATGTTGTATTTAAATAGAAAGATAGGTTTTGTAGTTATTGCCATAAGTTTACTGATGGGGTGTACATCCAATTCACAAATAATAAAAGTTGGAGGCGAGCACGACTATTCTATACTCAGAGGCCCTGTAAAAACAAATGAAATTAACACCTATGAGCCTATTCTACAGAATGGTGATATAGTAAAAGGAAAACTATTCAACAGTTTAAAAAAATTATCAGGTAGTGGAGGAAAACAAGAATTTGATGAAGCGGGGAATGTAATTAGGGCCATGCAATTTAAGCAAGGAGATACTATCGCTGAGTTCTATAACGAGTATACATATTCAAATGGCAATCGAATAGAATATAATGCATATAAATCTCCATTAAAAAAAATCAAACAAGACAAACAGAAATTTGAATATGATTCTAGAAATAGAAAAATTGTTCAAAAGTACTACGGGCCCTCATTTTGCGCAAATGATTGGATGCTTACCAGAAAAAAGAATTTCACTTACAATGAATATGATGACATTGTAAAACAGATTGATAGTTCTTTCACGCCTTTCGATTGTAAAGATATCCGGATGAGTACCAAGGTTTTCAATCGCCATCCTAAATATGAAAACGGGCTAAAGATTGAAGATGACACTTATCTATATGAATATGATTCGGAAGGGAATCTAATTAAAAAAGCCGATAAAAACAGCCCCACTATCTACTATGAGTATTATCCGTCAGGTATTAGGAAAAAAGAATATTTGAGCCCTGATAATTATGATGAATTCAATGAAGATGGATATTACAAGAAAAGGGTAATAGCACTGCGGGCAGGGGATGAATATACTTTTGAGTATGGCGAATATGATAAATATGGAAATTGGACCCGTATGATTGTTTACGAAGACGGTAAGCCTTATTTAATAAGAGAAAGAAAAATCACGTATTATGAATAAATTGGTAAAGTTTAAGCCATATATAGTACTTATAATTTACGCAACAGTTGTTTTTCAGTCTTGTAAAAGAGAAAAATCTGAAGAGAAGAACGCAATTTCTCAAAGCCCTCAGGAAATTCAACAAGGACAACCTGAATCCAACGGAAAACAAAAAGGGCTTAGTGAGAAAAGAAATTTTCCATATAGAAAGAAATTATTACAAAAGGACAGTCTTGCCAAATACCTTACGAAAGAGGAAAAGAATCTGATGGAGTATGATAGTTTGGATAACTGGAACAAATTCATGGAAATCGCCAAAGAACGGTGGTTTAAATACAAAAAAATACCAAATGTGGATTACTTGACCATCGATGAAGCCTTGACGGTTATCATGGATAGTACTGAAAATTGGTCCTCTAAACAAGAACTGGCATTACAAAGAAAACAAAGCGAGAGTTTACGAGGAAACTATATCGATAGCTTGAAAGGAGTTATCCATCCAATAGATTCTACCATACCATTTGGGCCAGCACCACTCTTAAAATTGTCATCCAATCATAAAAGAAGAACAAGTTTCACTAAAAAGGTCGGTAAGGCATTGCAAGATACGGATTCTACCCAATCTCGAAAGGCAATCTATGAAAGTTGGATGTTTTTCTTAAAACTCAATATGGCTTTGGACGATTCAACTGAAGATTCTTATGGGAAATTCCTCCCCTCTATTACAAATTACGATTTCATTTTGGAAGACAAATTCCAATTGGATAATTACAAAAGAAGATTTAAGGAGATATACTTATATAATTCTTTCTATTCCACTAGGATAGGTAATATAGGTATATATGAAGTGTATTATTATGTACTACAATCAGGTGATTCTTTTGGATGTCATCCATATGACAAGCCACTTGAGGATTGTTGTTATACCCCAGGGTATGATTGCGATTATGAGGGATTTGTGTTGTTGTATGATAGGTCTAAAAAGTATGCTGAAATTCTTCATGCTTATTATATCGCAGCGGAAAGTTTCAGATTCTTTAGTATCACGGAAGATGAGGTAATCCATGTTTTTCAGGGGGAGCGCAAGAAAAGCTGGGATTCAAGAAATAGAAGTGTCAGTTCAACAGATTCAATTTCCATGGAGTTAAAGGAAGAGTTCAGAGTTAGAATTTTGGAGGACAGTAAAATATTATTGGAGGAAAATTAGACACAGTGTTTTTAATGCATAATGACTTTCACTATCAGTAAAAAATTAATATCAGGCCATGGAAAATAGTTTTCAAAATCTTAAAAGGAAAAACGTCCTTTTTCTTTTATCGGTGACTCTCTTTTTTTGCTGTAAAAATCGTGAAATCGATACTTCTTCTAACATTAATCCCTTATCAAACCCGGTCAAGCAGAAACATCAAGAATCTTTCTACAAATGGATAGTGAAAAAAATTGAGCTTCCTGACTCACTTCCCACAAATTTTGACTTTTCCAAACGCTATACTGAAAAAGAAATAACGGCACTCCATCTGGACACCACCAAAATAGGGTTGAATGAATATTACTTAATGTCAGATCAACAGTTCTTGTCCGAAAAGAAAGATTCAATTTCATTTCTGATATATTTTAAACATACATATGGAGACCAACTGGAAAAGATTCTTAGAGTAAAACGACCTGATTCAATTTTTGATATTACCCTTGCCATGAGCGGAGGTGATGGACAAGATACCTACACTATTTCAACTGAGTTTGTTAATGACTCGATTTTCAAAAAAACATTTAAACATGAACAGACAGAAAAAGACAATACTCATTTAATGGCCTATGGAATCGATTCAATAATAACCACTTACAAGTACAACATGGGATTTGATTTAAAGGAAATAAAGAAAGACTCATTTCATATTTATAAGGAGCTGCCGATATTTCATAAAAATTTGATAGGTAAATCATTCAAGGTTCGGAGTCTACCATTTGAAATCAATGGGCTTAACTGTCAATGGGAATATATAGTAAGATATTCGGAAAGTATCAATTCAAAATCCGAGAAAATATTGGTTGACCTTCTTGGCCAAAAACTCGTTGAGTTTACAACTGAAAGGGTTCTATTGGATCTGGATTTGGATCAGTTCTATTTCGTTTACAATCCAATTGATTTATCCTCGTTAGATTACAACAAAAATATATTCAGAAACAAGGCAAGGAAGGCAATGTACAGCTATACCAACGATAGTACTGACATCAATTTGGATGGTCATTATGATTTCAAATTTTTCACAGAAAGCGCAGGAGGTGGTGCCAACGAATCATATCTAACCTATTTATTTCACCCCGAACTAAGGGTGTTTGAATTGTCTGAAATCTTTAGTGGTGCCAATTTAACGTTTGACGCCGATAAGAATCGGATTTCGACATGGGGAAAATCAGGGGTTGACAACTATTTTTACCGATATATAAATTTAAAACCAAATAGGAAGGATATTGAATTCATAGAAACGGCTCATCGGTATGGTGATACCATATTCTATGAAAAAAATGTCGATAGTGTTGTTGTTCTTAAAAAGAAACTATTATTGGATAACACTGATGGTTGGGAAAGTTGGTTGGAAAGAAATTGAACTCAACAAGGATTATTTAATTCCTAATTTAGAGAATTCTCATATTCTACTTTAATTCCGCATATATGACCTTGGTTATCATGTCAGGCTCTATATCGAGTAAGTCTGCAAGCCTTACGATTTCTCCCATTGTAAACTTATCAGGATGGTTCAGCTTGACCATATATCTGCCATAATTTATGCCAAGTGATTTCGCTATTCTGGTCGGATATAATTCTGCAAGAGTGTACATCTTTCGAATTTTTCCCGTCTCGAACATTGAACCTATGGAAACCAGTGCAGGGTCTTTATGATCATCTTTTTTTGTCATGGGCGTATTTGTTAACCCTAAAATGACAAGTAATTCATTTATAGTACTGTAAAATATACTTATAATAAGTTAATAATTACGAATAATAAATAAATGATTACATTTGGTAAGTATTCATTAAAATTTTATGCTCGTGATTTCAAATATTAACAACAGGCATCTTGAATTATTGAAGAAAGGTTGCTATTCAACTTTTTCGGAAATCTATACCAAATACAATAGACAGATTTACTGGCTGGGCAAGAGCTTTCTCGATGATGGTTTTGTTGTGGAGACATTGGTTCAAGATGTATTCTTGAAGTTGTGGGTTAATAGGGATAGCTTGGAATCACCCAAGCACATTTACTTTTTCTTGCGGTTTGTGATGAAAAGGGAGTGCATTTCATTCTATACACGTCCTAAGTGGAAACGCCGGACATAGTATACCACCCTCGCTGGGTTAAAGTGACCATAGCTGGCCGGACGAAAGTGACCCACCTTCGCCGGGTCAAAGTGGACCACCTTTAGATTAGATCTATCTGTAAAAAGTCTAAGTGCTTTTTTTGTTAAAAAGCACCATGGCGAACAAGCAGATAGACATGCGAAAGACAAAACTGATTTACAAACTTTACACCTCCGGCATGAGCAAACGGGGGATAAGCCAACAATTGGGCATATCCCGTGTCACGGTCAGGAAGTACATAGAATTCTTCAAGCGGTACCGTTTTACGGCCTACGAAGTGGAGAAGATGACCTTGGAGGAACTCCACGGCCTTTTTAAGGACGGGCAAAAGCGCAAGAGCCAACGGTTGCTGACCTTAAGGCAGTACTTTCCCTATTTTGATAAGGAAATAAGAAAGACCGGGGTTACCCGACAGTTGCTCTGGGAGGAATATTATGCCAAGCATCCCGATGGCTTCAAGCTCTCACAGTTCAAGTACTGGTACGCCGAATGGCGCAAGGAGACCTCGCCGGTAATGCACATGGAGCACAAGGCCGGCGACAAGCTCTTTATAGACTTCACGGGGAAGAAACTCCACATTGTTGACAGGGACACCGGTGAACTGAAGGAACTGGAGGTGTTCGTTTGCATACTGGGCAGCAGCCAATATACTTATGTAGAGGCCTGTGCGAGCCAAAAACTGGAGGACTTCATCCGCTGCACCGAAAACGCACTATGGTTCTACGGCGGCGTACCAAAGGCCCTGGTACCCGACAACCTGAAGTCGGCGGTCACCAAGAGCAGCCGTTACGAGCCCAAGGTCAACGAGGTCTTCGCCGACTTTGCCGAACACTATGAAACGGCGGTACTGCCCACACGTACCTATAGGCCAAGGGACAAGGCCATAGTGGAGAACGCCGTGAAGATAATCTACACCAGGGTGTTCGCCCCTTTACGGAACCAGGTCTTCCATAGCATGGCCGATATCAACATGGCGATAAGGGAACTGTTGGAAAAACACAACACAATGCCGTTCAGGGGAAGGGAATATTCCAGGCGTTCACTTTTCATGGAAATCGAGAAGGGCGAACTGATGCCGTTACCGGCGAAACGCTATGAGGTAAAACGATATGCCCAGGCCACCGTGCACAAGAACAGCCATATCTATTTTGGGAAGGACAAGCATTATTACAGCGTGCCCTACAGGCATATAGGCAAACAGGTCAAGCTGGTCTATACCGACAGTATCGTCGAAATCTACCATAAGCACGAAAGGTTCGCCGTACATACAAGGGACAGGAAAAAATACGGCTATACCACCTTGGCCGACCATATGCCCTCGCACCACAGGTTCGTAAGCGAATGGAGCAGTGAAAGGTTCATCGATTGGGCGGGCAATATCGGTGGACACTGTAAAGGGTACATCATTGCCATCCTGGAGAAGAAGCAACACCCGGAACAATCCTATAAGTCCTGTCTGGGCGTGCTCCACCTTGCCAAAAAGTACGGAAGGGGACGTCTTGAGAATGCGTGCAAACGTGCCTCGGAATATGGTGCGTACAATTACAATATGGTCGAGCGCATCCTGAAAAAGGGATGGGACCAGATCGATGAACGTATGGACGGGGATATGGAAATGCCCGAGCACAACAACATAAGGGGAGGAAAATACTACGAATAGGAACAATACTTAAAAACAGAACATATGAACGAAAAAACAATGCAATTGATGAAAGAAATGAGGCTCTATGGAATGCACAGGGCCTTCACCACAACAATGGAAACCGGCGGTCCGTCCACCGGTTACACCAACGATGAACTGATCGCCTATCTCGTCCAGAGCGAATGGGACGACCGGCACAACCGTAGGATAGAGCGATTGACCAAGTCCGCAAGGTTCAGGTATACGGCCGTCATGGAGGCCATCGATTACCGACCGTCACGCCAACTGGACAAGAACCTGGTCCGGAGGCTCGGTTCCTGCGGGTTCATCCCTAAAAGGGAAAACATACTTATTACCGGTAGTACCGGTGTGGGGAAAAGTTATCTGGCCTCGGCCATCGGCCACCAGGCCTGCTCCTTGGGGCGAAAGGTCATGTACTTCAACACCGCCAAGCTCTTTACCCTGCTCAAGACATCAAAGGCCGACGGTTCCTATCCAAAACAGATAAGCAAACTTGAAAAACAGGACTTGCTCATCTTGGACGACTTCGGCCTTAAACCATTGGACAACATCAACAGGCATGCGCTTATGGAGATCATCGAGGACCGTCACGGCAAAAGGTCCACTATTATAGCATCACAACTACCAGTCGAAGTATGGCATGACATCATAGGTGAAAAAACACTGGCCGATGCCATTCTCGACCGTTTGGTGCACACGGCACACAGAATCGACATAAAAGGAGAATCAATGAGAAGAAAATTGAAAAATAAAAACTAAGTTTAACCCAAGGATAGATCAAATCTAGGCAGTTCGTTTACCCTGGTCAGTTTCATCCGGCGAAGGTGGGTCACTTTACCCGGCTTATCCACTTTAGCTACTCTAAAGGCCAATTGGAAAATTTCACTTTTTAAATAAAAATCTGATAGATTCTCATTGTCGAAATAAGTACCTTGAATGTATACATTATAAAGAGAATCCAATTCTTTTTGCTCATCGTATGGCCATTCCACAAATACTTTAGTGGGATTGTAATTAGTAATCTTTGCGCTAATTTTTCTCAATTCAAGTTGAGAATCTTCATTGAGAACATCAAAAGATTTGGTTTTGGCTACATCAGCACCAGGATTGTTATAATGAAATGTTCCGATAAGTAAAGCTTCTTTAATTTCAGAGCTTTCTTCGTTTTTAGCTTTTGTCACCTCTTGTGCATTCCCACAACTTAACATAAGAAATGCCAGTAATAAAATTATAGGGTTTTTCATTTTTAGGAAAAGACTAAAGGTATATTTTATTTAGTTTCCATCTATAACATTTCCGCTACCCGAAATATTTTTGGTGATCAACGGATTCCCTTTGTAAAAAACTTTGGCACTACCATCGATTATTACATCGAGCTCGTCCATACAGCTGATCTCCACATCTCCGGAACCTATGGCTTCGATTGCACACGTATCGGCCAGAAATGTAAACCCGGAAATTCTGCCACTTCCTTCGTTTTCTATACGTAGTGTGTTTGACGCACCGGAGAGACTGATGTCACCGGAACCCGAGTTGTTTAAATAGAATTCTGGATTGTCCACGTTGTCAACTTTCATTGTGCCAGATCCTTTATTGGCAACACCGTTCAATCCCTTTGCCATGATTTCGAGGCTAACATCAATATTTTTATAGTTATGTCCCGATGACAGGTAAACTTCCAAAATACCGTCTTTGACTTCTGTTTTTACAAGGCCGATGATGTTGTCATCGGCCGTTACTTTCACACTTTGGGCATTACCCTGTACAATGTTCACATCAGCAATGCCATCTGCAGAAACAGCAATAAATGCGTTAAGGTCCCTGTTTTCCGTAGTGGGTACACCTGATCCGGAGATATCGTCCGATGTACATGACACTAAAAATACTACAGCTAATGCTATTCCTATACTATTTTTCTTCATTTTTTTATTTTGATTGATTTTCTTTGTTGATGTCCTTGAAAAAAAGCATCTCTTTAATTCTTTTTGAAGCTCCGTTGTAGAAGCCTGTTTCGTGTGAATACCCCTTTGGATTATTAAAGGTCCCAAATATGATATCAAAAATGGGCAGATCCGAATAGTTATACGCATGAATACCCTTGGCATGATGAACCGTGTGGCTCTCAGGTCGCTGAATAAAATACCCAACCCATTGAGGAGTAACGATATTACTGTGTTGAAAAATACCCAGAAATACGGTTGTTAAAAGTATGATAGTGGACGCCCCAGGTGTAAATCCTGCAACGCCTACCAAGCACAAGCTCCCCAATAGAGTGAAACCAGCCATGTCCATTGGGCTAAAATAGAAGGCCCCATAGGTGTCGATTCGTTCCGCACTATGGTGCATCTGGTGAAATACCTTCCACAAAAAATCACTTTTGTGCAAACTATAGTGCCAAAGAAACAGGCCAAACTCATAAATAAATACGCCAACAATGGCCCCTCCAATATCGCCAAGCATGGAAAGGTCGAATATTTGGTATTGGGCAATAAATCCATCCCAAATGATGGGTAAATAACTGGATAGATAAAAAAATACGGCAAAGGTTAACAAGCCCCTTGTTTTCCAGTTCTTTATTTTAGGAAGATTTCTGGCCGGAAACAATGCTTCCCAAATCATCAAAGAAGCATAAATTCCCAAAACTATAAGTGATATCGGGTCTAATAAAATCTCCAAAGGGCTGGGTAAATTTTTTAAAGTTTCCATCTTTTTTAGATTTTCGATTTGTACCTGGAGTTAAACTCAATTTTTTTTCTTGTTTTGATGGCCATCAGCCTATTGTTGTTCTGATGCCATTGAATAAATAACTGTCGTTTCATTTTTGTTTGATTTTAGAATTGATGAATAAACACGGATTTACCGCTGAATTTTTGGGGAGCAAACTTAGGACTAGGTGAGAGGAGAAAAAAAGTATTGTGCCGATGAAGGGTGTACGAGTATCGGATAAGATGTCTACAAGTACTCAAAATAGGTAGACATTAGGTAGACATATAAGTATTTATGAAATGTAAATAACTATAAGTTAAGACGTTGTGATTTTTTTAGAATTGCAATAAAAAATCAAAAAGATCGGTATCGGAAGACAATTTCATCTTTTTTCGCAACCTGTAACGTGCGGTTTTGGTACTTTCAGGGGATATTCCCAGAATATTCGATGCTTCTTTTATGGATAAGTTGAGCCTGGTAAGAGAAGCAACTTTTAAATCGTTGGCGCTTAAATTAGGGAATTGATGTTTAAGATGGGTGAAAAATTCAGGATGTACATCTTCAAAATACCGTTTAAAATCTTCCCAATCCTTATCATTTCCTTGATTGATCTTAATCATACGTTGTAAATCGGAAAGCATCTTCTTTATCCTTTCGGGGGAAGCGGTATTCATGGCTTCACTGATCTTATCATCCAACTCTTCGAGTATTTGGTTTTTTTGAACCATGTTCATGGCATAGGAGGTAAGTTCTCTATTTTTTGTGCTGAGCTCACCTTCTAAGTCCATACCCCGTAATTTCTGATTTTCCAATTCTTTTTGGGCAATGATATTTTGTTGCTCCAGTATTTCATTTTGGGTTTTTGAGCGAGCACGAATGTTTTTTAACAACGAAACGGACAAAATACCTATGATCAACAAGCCTCCAATTAAAATCCATTGGATAGTTTGGCTGAGTTTTTGGCTTTTTGAAAGTTCTTCAAGTTCATTGTTCTTTTGTTGGATTTCGTTTCTAAATTCCAAGCCGGCGATTTGGTGGGATTTCTTGATGGTTAAAAGTGAGTCCTTTAATTCCACATAGTGTGAGAAATAATATAGTGCCGAATCACTTTCTTGGATTTGGCTTTTCAGCTCGGAAAGATTTTTAAAAATTTGGAGTTTATAGTTTTTAAGGTTCATTTCATTTGCCCTTGATAAGGCAAGTTTGAAATGCATGTCCGCCAATTCATATTCCTTTTCTAAATAGAATAATCTACCGAATTGAATAAGGTTATTGACCATTCCATCTTTATCATCGATTCTCCTGCCCAAGGTCAATGATTGTCTTAAATGATAGTCGGCCTGTTCCAAATTACTCTGTTCCAAGAAAATTTGTCCCAATCTATTATGAGCTTCGGCCATTCCGTACTGAAAATTATTTTTTGTGTGGATATTAAGCGCGTTGCTAATATTGGTATGCGCTTTGTCCAACCGGCCGGTTTTAATCTGAAGGGTACCCAACTTTGTGTAAGTCGTAGCAATTCTATTTTCCAAATTAAGTGTTGTAAACCCATTGATGGCTTCTTGGTAATGCCTCAATGCCAAGGAATCCTCATCAATTTCCGCATAGACCATTCCAATATTGAGCTTTACATTGGAAATACCTTCTAGATCATCAATGTTTTGGTAAAGATCTAAGCTTTTATAAAGATCGAAAAGTGCATCTTTCGATTCACCAAGTGTCCAATACCCAACACCTGATACCCTTTTTGCAAATGCGGCACCTTTATCATATTGCAGCTTAGATGCCAGATTATATGCTTTATTGCCTAGTTCAATGGATTTTGAAGGGTTTCTTATCCAAAGATCATAGCCCTTTTTTGATAGACTATCGACCAATGTTGTATCAGGGGCATTGCTCTTATTATGTGATTGCTCCTGAGCCCAAATTGTTTCACAACAAAAAAGACAAATAAGACTAATTAAGGAAATGGTGATTTGTTGAAGCTTCATGGTGGAAATTATGAATCGACATCTAACGACCTATCGGTGTAAAATTAAATAATCATGTGTAAATGAAAATATAATAGATTTCAGATTCAGAACATTTTACGATTTATGGATAGAAAAGTTTTTCGATATTGCTAGTGGTACCCGTAGGAATTACTTGATTATAAGAGAATAAATTAAGATTTTGGTTTGAGGAGGCAAATAAAATTGAGTATAATCCCGACACTGATATCAATAGGTGATTTAAATGTTTTATTTTTAAGTGTTTACAGTATTTCCTTGAATACAACTAATCCCTCAAAAAAACAGTATATTAGGTGCTTTTTGATAAACAAAAAGCACACAGTGTTCATAACTTGCTCGTTGTGCTTAACCATTAGAATCATCTAACAATTGGTTTAATTATTGCTAATATTACTTGAAATCGCTCTCTACGGAATTCCTAATATTTTGCATTACAATACATACAGATATTGGAATACTACATGTCGAACAGAAAACAAATTGCCTTAGGAAAATACCAGAAGTAGTAGAGAAATAAAATCCTCTTTTTTAAACGTCCTTAAAAATGCATAAGCCCTTTTTATTTGTGTTTTAACAGTATTTACGGAAATTTTATTGGCTTCGGCAATTTCCGAATAACTTCTGCCGTGTACAATGGCCGAAACAAATATTTCTTTTCTCTTGTGGGGCAGTTGATCGACCAGGTCGTTTAATTTGTTCAAGTTTCTTATATCGACAACCTGATCGGTTGGCTGGTTTTCAAATTTGAGGCTATCCAAAAGGTTTAGTTCCCTCTGTTTTTTAAGTATGTACTGCAAGCTTAGATTTTTTACGGCTTTCTTCGCATAAGCATCCATTGAGCTTGTAATGGCAACATATTCTTTTTTATTCCAAAAAGATACAAAGAAGTCCTGCACAATATCCTTGGCAACATCCTCATCTTTTACAATCGAAAAGGAAACAAGGCACAGAAAGGCGTAATTTTTTTTAAAAAAATCTTCAACCTTAAAGTTCATCGGCAGAGGTTCACGGGGTTTTAAGGAAATTTAAAGTTAACGAAATATAAACTTAATCTGAATTTTATCCTAAAATTCAAATAAAAGATATCATTTTTAAAAAAATATTGAGGAATTGTCACCCTCTTTCTAGAGAAGTACAACTACTAATAAAGAAACATCCTTAAATGCGTAGCAAAGAGTCATTGCAATACCTTTTAAAAAAGCTTAGAGATTCATCTCAAAAGAAGAATGATATCGAAGGTTTTTTGAATAGTACCGATCAAGAAGTTATTGAAAGGATCAAGAAAGAGCACTTGGTCGAAGATGCTTTGCAGCTTCTCAATAATTTGGATGTTGATGCCGATTGGGAGCTTGTAAAAGCTCAATTGCACAAGGGTCAATTCAGGAAAGCTAAAATCAAGGAATTTTTGAAATATGCCGCGGTTTTTTTGGGCCTAGTTACGTTGGGAATAACGCTGTTCTATTTTAATAATGGCCAAAGCGATGCTTTACAAACTCAAATAGATGAGGATTTTATATCATTGGATACAGGTAATGGTATTAAGATATTAGATGGATCGGGAAACCACCCGATAAAATTGCCTTCCGGAAATATTGTCGTTCAGTCCGGTGACACCTTAATCTATAATATTGATAATAATGGAGGGAGCTCTGAATACAATGAACTACATGTTCCCAATGGATTACTGTTTTCGCTTGTTTTATCAGATGGTACCAAAATTAACCTTAACTCGGGTTCACGAATAAAGTTTCCAGTTGCTTTCCCAAAAAATGGGAATAGAGAGGTTTTTGTTTACGGTGAAGCTTATTTTGATGTTACCAAAGATAAGCACCGCCCTTTTATTGTGAACTCTGGGGATATAAGGGTAAGTGTTCTTGGTACCGAGTTCAATTTTTCTTCCTACAAAAACCAAAATGAGGTGACCACTGTTTTGGTAGAGGGATCTGTAAGCTTGAAGCCCAACAGTAACTTATATGACTCGACCATTTTGGTTCCGGGAGATAAAGGTGCCTGGAGTCGATCAAAGGGACAAATGGAGGTGGAACAGGTAAATACATCTTTATATACCGGCTGGAAGAATGGAGAAGTGGTATTTAGAAATGCATCATTTACTGAGCTGCTCGAAACCTTGGAACGAGTCTATGACGTGCACATTGAAAATAATAACAACAGCATTACCGATCAAACATTCAATGCAAGGTTCAATAGAAATGTGGAACGCATAGAAGATGTATTGGACGGGCTACAAGTATTGGCACCATTCGAGTATATCATTCAAAAAGAAAAGAATACCAGAGACAAAGAAATAACTATAAAATAAATAACCAAATCCAACACGAGAGTAAATTACTAACTTAAAACAACACTGCCAATGAAATAGGTCCTTGTAAAAACACAAAAAGAGGGAATGTTGGCCCATTCCCCCTTTTAACTGTGTAATAAATATCGATTCAAACTAATTAAATCAACTCAAAATTATGAAAAAAAAACCATCTAGAATTTTTTTAATAAAGAGATTCTTGCATTTTGGAATCACTTCCAAGCTCACTATTTTTTTATTGATCGCATGTATTTTTCAAGTTAAGGCCGACCCAGGATATCAAGGAGAAAAGTTAACGCTTGATCTGAAGGAGGTTACCTTGGAAAATGCCCTGGGGAAAATAGAATCTATTTCGGAGTACCGTTTTATGTACGAGTACAGTAAGATTCCACTTAGTAAGAAAATTAGCTTAAAAACGAACGGCAAAAATTTAGAGGAAGTACTGTCACTTCTATTTAAGGGCACTAACATTACCTATCAAATAAAAGGAAGACAAATAATTCTTATGCAGATGAGAAAAAAACCTGCATTGGAAAAATCTCCCAATGCATCCCTGTTGCCCTATAATTTGCAAGGTACTATAAGTGGAACTGTCGTGGATTTTTCAGGAATACCATTATTGGGTGCCAATATTATGGTAAAGGGAACATCCATTGGGGCCCAAACCGATTTTGATGGAAAATTTACCATAGAGGCTAGCACAGGTAATGTGTTGGTTGTATCTTATATTGGATTCAAAACTACGGAAGTGGAGGTCACGGGAAACGACCCCATCACCATTGAACTCCAAGAAGATTCTGCACAGTTGGATGAGGTTGTAGTAACCGCACTTGGAATATCCAGGGAGAAAAAGTCCCTTGGGTATGCTACCCAAGAAGTGGATGGAGAAGATGTAAATCGAACACCCACAGATAATGTTGTCAATGCCCTGTCCGGTAAGATTGCAGGTGTTCAGATAAAGAACAATACCAATATGGGAGGGTCCAGCAATGTGGTTATTAGAGGCAGTACTTCATTAACGGGAAACAACCAAGCCCTTTTTGTGGTCGATGGGGTTCCTGTGAGCAATTCCAATTTTAATACAGCCGACCAGCAAAGTGGTACCGGTGGCTTCGATTATGGTAATATGGCATCGGACATCAATCCCAATGACATTAAATCCATAAATGTGTTGAAGGGAGCTGCAGCTACGGCTCTTTATGGATCCAGGGCAACCAATGGTGCAGTGATCATCACAACAAAATCTGGTGCTGGGGCAAATAAAAAACCTACGGTAACCATAAACTCCAATGTAACCGTGGGATGGATAGATAAATCAACTTGGCCCGATTTTCAGTACGAGTATGGTACTGGATATGGTCCTGTTTATGGGAGCGGAGGGGATAGTTTCTTTGTGGATACCGATGTTGATGGAGATGGAGAACTGGATTTAGTGACACCGTCGACAGCTTATGGCTCCTATGGGGCACAATTTGATTCCAGCCTTTTGGTATATCAGTGGGACTCCTTTTATGAGGGTTCTCCTTTTTACCTGCAGCCCACACCTTGGGAAGCCCCTAAGAGCAAGCTGATCGACTTCTTTGAAACTCCGATAACAACGACCAATAGTGTGGCCATAGCTGGAGGAAGCGACAAGGCCAATTATAGAATTGCGTATACCCGTTTTGATCAAGATGGAATTATGCCCAACAGTAATCTTACCCGGGACAATATCTCCATCAACACCTCTTTTGATATAACCGATAAATTCTCAGTATCGGGGAGCGCAAACTATATTTTGACTGATGCCTTGGGTAGAAACCGAACAGGTAATGAAACAGGAGGGAATGCACAAAATGTGATTTCTTCCATGAGAAAGTATTGGGCAATGAACGTGGGTATCGATGAGCTAAAAGAAGCTTATTTTAACACAGGGAACAATGTGGACCCCTTTATGGGCGGTACCATAGACAACCCTTATTGGGTCGTTTATGAAAATTACCAGAACGATTCGCGTAGTCGAATTTTCGGTAATGTTTCCTTAAAGTACAAGTTCACCGATTGGTTGAATATTGAGGGAAGAGTCTCCTTGGATACATACTCCTTTATTCAAGAAGAACGAAACAATAAAGGAACTGCAGGAGCGGTCGGAAGATATTCACGAAGAAATATCAATTTCAGCGAGGAGAACTACGACCTTATGCTGAACTTTAACAAATACGTTACGGATAAACTCAATATTAGCGGTGTTTTGGGAACCAATATTCGAAGAACGGACTTGAGTTCAATTTACGCGGAGACCAACGGCGGATTGGTTTTAAAAGATCTTTTCTCCCTGTCGAATTCATTGAACTTGCCCCCTGCGCCCATTGAGAGTGTAGAAAAGGTGGGTGTAGATGGATTTTATGGATTAGCTTCTTTCGGGTACGATAATCTTGTTTATCTGGATCTAACGGGTAGATTTGACCACTCTTCAACTTTACCAGAGGAGAATAGCACCTATTTTTACCCTTCCGTTTCATCAAGTTTTGTTTTTTCCAATTTGTTGGATAAAAGTTGGTTGAGCTTTGGTAAGCTTCGTCTTAATTATGCCGAGGTGGGGAGTTCAGCTCCAGCCAATAGTTTGGTGGATGTGTTGAACAAACCAACACCCTTTGGAGCCGTACCTCTATATGGCACCAATGATACTAAGAACAATGAGGATTTATTGCCGGAGACTACCATTAGTTACGAAGCGGGTCTGGAATTGAAATTTTTAAACAATAGGCTTGGTTTTGATCTTTCGTTATATCAAACCAATTCAAAAGACCAGATTATTCCCGTAGCCATTTCCACTACTACGGGCTATTCTTCCAAGTTCGTCAATGCAGGTGAAATTCAGAACAAGGGAGTTGAGATAGCTTTGAACTGGGATATTGTTCCTACAGGAGACTTTCAATGGAGAGCTAATGTAAACTGGGCAAAAAACCAAAGTGAGGTATTGTCTTTGTTCGAAGGAGGTAGTAACCTTCAATTGGGGTCTGTGAACGGAGTGTCCATTAATGCTACCGTTGGGGAACCTTATGGAACCATTCAGGGAACAGATTACATTTATGTGGATGGTAAACGATTGATAAATCAGGAAACCGGTGCTTATGAGAGAACCACAACTTCCAATAATGTAATTGGAAATATAACTCCAGACTGGACGGCTGGAATTACCAACTCTCTTAAATACAAAGGATTTGATCTTAGTTTTTTAATAGATATCCAAAGTGGAGGTGACGTTTTTTCCAATGATATCAATACAGGTAATCGATCGGGACTGTATACATGGTCAACTGGCCTGAACGACCTAGGAAACCCGATTCGTAATTCCTTGGCTGATGGCGGAGGTATTATATTGGACGGTGTTGCTCCAGATGGTTCTAAAAACACGGTAAGGACAGCAATGGATACCTATAGGAATGCAACAGGAAGTATTTTGGCGCCAAGAGCTCATTTTATTTATGATGCGTCCTATGTTAAGCTTAGGGAGGTTGCCTTGAACTATAACTTCCCCAAATTGTCCTTTATGGATAAGTTGAGCATTCAATCATTAAGATTGGGAATCGTAGGTTCCAACCTTTGGATCATACATAAAAACCTGCCGTTCGCAGATCCGGAAGCAGGTTTGAGCTCTGGAAATTTACAGGGGTCTCAAAACGGGGTAATGCCAACGGTAAAAAACATTGGAGTAAATCTTCAAGTTCAATTCTAAACCATAAAAAACAGAAAATGAAAAACTATTATATCTTAATTTTAATAGCGGTTTTTTTCTCATGTTCCGGTGATTTGGAAGACATGAACGTAGATGTTAAAAACGCAACCGAAGCACCAGCAGAAACATTTTTCAACAATGCTGTGAAAAACCTATCGGATACAATGAGCGGTATTACGTACGGTGCCAATGGAAACCCTTTCAATACCACGAGGTTATTGGTGCAACAGATTTCATCCGTAACCTATAATGAGGGAACCACATACTATTCCAATTTTACTTGGAACGAGGTCTATATGGATATTTTGAACAATCTGGCACAAAGTGCCAAAATTATTGAAAATTCGGAGAGCATGACCCTAGTGAATACCAATCAATTGGCAATTATTGAAATCGTGGAGGTTTATGCTTATTCAAAACTGGTTGAAGCATTCGGAGATATTCCTTATAGCCAAGCATTGGATGTGAACAACATTTCTCCTGAATACGATGATCAACAAGATGTCTATGTAGATCTAATTGGCAGATTGACTACGGCTATCGATAGTTTGGACGAAGGTCAAGGTTCTTGGGGACAGGACATTTTATACAATGGCAACGTAGCCAATTGGAAACGATTTGGGGCCTCATTGTTATTGCAAATGGGAATGCGTATTATTGATGCCGACCCAACATTGGGTACACAGGCAGTAACCACGGCTCTACCCAATGTTTTTACATCAAATGCAGATATAGCCCAAATAGAGCATTTGGAATCGCAGCCCAATACTGCAGAACTCTGGACAGATTTGGCGGTTGGAAATCGTAGGGATTTTGTTGGTTGTGATGTTTTTGTGAACTATATGAATGATTTGAATGATGCCCGAATCGCAGTGTACTTCCAAGAAGTCGAGGGAACAGATGGGGTCTATCTTGGGGCGCCTTCGGGATTGGCTGTTGCCTATAACGATTATTCCAAATTTGGTACACTGTTCTACCAACCATCCACACCAGTGATTTTATTGGACTATGCCACTGTAGAGTTTTTGTTGGCGGAGGCAGCCGAACGATCTATTGCTGGTGTTACCAATGCAGAAGAACACTACAATCAGGCCATTAGAGCTTCTTTTGAGTATTATGGTCTAGGTAGTGGTGCCGATAGTTATTTATCGAATCCAATGGTGGCGTACGATACCGCACCGGGAACATGGCAACAAAAGATAGGTATGCAAAAGTGGGTGGCTTTGTTCAATCAAGGATTGGAGGCATGGACCGAATACAGGCGTTTGGATTACCCTGCCCTTGAGGCTCCACCAGAATCATTTGTTCCCACAGTACCGGTACGACTGACCTATCCGATTTCAGAACAAACATTGAACAAGGCCAACTATGAAAATGCAGACGCTGCGATCGGAGGTGATTTGTTGACGACCAAATTATTTTGGGACGTGGACTAGAACCTTTATAAATTTTTGGCTGTGGAAGAGATTTAAAATTGACAAAGGATAAAATTCTAATAAGTGTTTGATTAGTCAAAAGGGGCGGATGGCAGTTTTTAACAGGCTGCTTTATCAAAGCCGATAATCCGTCCCCTTTTCGAACCAACATCATTATCAATACTATTCTTTGAACCATTTGTCTCCATCACAAGCGATTTTAATCATTAACAATTAAAATATGTTCAGAAAAAAAAACATTTGGATAGCCCTGTTTCTAAGCATTGGTTTTGTTGCCCACTCGCAGCAAATCAATAGAGCTATGGACTCAACGGTCACTACCTACGGAAAGGTGGTTGTAAAAGGTAAGGAAGTTAAATATAGTGCCACGACCGGAAAGCAACCGGTATGGGATGACAAGGGCAACATTATTGCAGGACTATTTTATACATATTATCAACGAACGGGTATTAAGGATGTTTCCAAACGCCCACTTGTCATCTCATTTAACGGAGGGCCGGGTTCTGCCTCGGTATGGATGCATATAGCCTATACAGGACCCAAAATCCTAAAAATTGATGATGAGGGTTATCCTGTTCAGCCTTATGGTATAAAAGATAACCCAAATACTATATTGGATGTTGCCGATATTGTTTTTGTAAACCCGGTAAATACCGGATATTCGAGAGCGATCGACGAAATGGACGACAAGACCAAATCGGAAACTTTTTTTGGCGTAAATCAAGATATCGAGTATTTGGCGACTTGGATAAACAGTTTTGTTACTAGGAACAATCGTTGGACTTCACCAAAGTTCCTGATAGGCGAGAGCTATGGCACTCCTAGGGTATCGGGACTATCACTGGAGCTTCAAAATTCCCATTGGATGTATCTAAACGGGGTAATTTTGGTGTCACCCACAACACTGGGTATAGAACGCGGTACAGTGCCCGGTGCGGCAAATTTCTTGCCTTATTATGCCGCTGCGGCATGGTTCCATAAAAAATTACCAGCAGACCTTCAGTCAAAGGACCTCGTAGAAGTACTGCCCGAAGTAGAGGAGTATACCATTAATGAACTTACGCCGGCCTTGTCCAAAGGAGGATTTCTTTCAAATTCTGAAAGACGTCAAGTAGCATCCAAAATATCAAGATATTCAGGATTATCGGTAGAGGTGATATTGGAACATAATTTGCGCATACCCAAAGCCTTCTTCTGGAAAGAATTGTTGCGGGATGAGGGGTACAATATTGGTAGGCTGGATTCAAGATATTTGGGAATAGATAAAGAGGCGGCCGGCACTCGACCCGATTATTCCGCAGAACTTACCAGTTGGTTACATTCCTTTACTCCAGCTATTAACTATTACTTCAAAAATCACTTAAACTACGTAACCGACCTTAAGTACAATATGTTTGGTCCGGTACGGCCATGGGATAGGAGCAATAATAACACAGGTTACGATTTAAGACAGGCCATGGCCCAGAACCCATATCTCAATGTTCTTGTCCAGGCAGGATATTATGATGGCGGTACCGATTATTTCAATTCAAAATATAATATGTGGCAAATGGACCCCAGCGGTAAACTAAAGGATAGAATGGATTGGAAAGGGTATCGAAGTGGACATATGATGTACCTGAGAAATGAGGACCTAAAAACGGCAAACGACGATCTTCGGGATTTTATAGCTAAGTCCATACCTTCGGAAGGAATGCCTGCAAAATATAACAGAACCAATTAGTGAGACATTGTTTTTCTGAGTACAAGGGAATTATTAACCAAATATTGAAAAATGAAAAATATTAGAATAATTGTTGCATTGATTGCAATGTGTTCGGTAACGTGCGCAATGCAAGCTCAAGACAATCAATCCAATCTTAAAAGTGAGCGGGGCGGTCCAAAAGCCGAATCCATTGTTGCAAAATTTAGAAAGAATAGAGCCGGAGTGGAGAAAGCGCCGGAAAGGGCCGAAGGGGAGGGCCCATGGAGCCAGCTTATAATTCGAGGAGCTACCATGATCAATGGAACATTGTCGCCGCCACAAGGTCCAGTGGATATTATGGTAGAAAACAATGTGATAACCGAGGTCCGGGTAGTGGGCTATCCAGGTGTGCCCATCGACCCCAATAAAAGACCAGTTCTAAGACCTGGAGGAAAAGAGCTAAACGCCGAAGGGATGTATATCTTGCCTGGATTTGTAGATTCCCATGCGCATATTGGAGGAAGTGCACAAGGAACATCTGCTGAATATGTCTTTAAATTGTGGCTTGGGCACGGAATAACTACCATTGCCGACCCAGCGAGCGGAAATGGCCTAGACTGGGTTCTGGAGCATAAGGAGAAAAGTAATAAAAACAAGATTACAGCTCCACGAATATTGGCCTACACCCGTTTTGGGATGGGGGCCAAGAATATTATAACAACGCCCGAACAGGCCAGGGAATGGGTTCGTCAGAACGCAAAAAATGGTGCAGATGGAATCAAATTCTTTGGTGCTCCGCCAGAAATTATGGAAGCAGCACTTAATGAAAACAAAAAATTGGGACTTCGGTCCAAAATGCACCATTCACAAACATATGTGGGCCAATGGAATGTATTACATAGTGCACGTGCAGGTCTTACCGCAATGGAACATTGGTACGGCCTTCCGGAAGCCTTGTTCGATGACAGGACCGTGCAGGATTATTCCTTGGACTATAACTACCAGAACGAACAGGACCGTTTTGGTGAGGCTGGACAGTTATGGAACCAAGCTGCTAAACCGTATTCAGAAAAATGGAACGCTGTGATGCAGGAATTACTTGATTTGGATTTTACCTTATCACCCACTATGGTCATATATGAAGCGAATAGAGACTTAGCCAGGGCCAGAAGAGCCGAATGGCATGAGGAGTATACCTTGCCAAGTCTTTGGGAGTTTTATTCTCCCAGTCGGGAATCCCATGGATCTTATTGGCATTATTGGGGGACCGAACAGGAAATCGATTGGAAAAAAAACTATCAACTTTGGATGAGTTTTATCAACGAATATAAAAACCGAGGAGGTCGGGTCACAGTTGGAACGGATGCAGGTTTCATATATGAACTTTATGGTTTTTCGTATCCAAGGGAAATGGAGCTTTTACGCGAAGCTGGTTTTCATCCATTGGAGGTAATTAAGGCTGCAACCTTGAACGGGGCTGAATCATTGGGAATGGATGACAAGATCGGAACGATCACAGCAGGGAAGTTGGCCGATTTTGTGATTTTGGAAGAAAACCCTTTGGTAAACTTAAAAGTGCTCTATGGAACCGGAGCTATAAAGTTGATGGACGACAATACTATACAGAGGGTTGGAGGTGTCAAATATACCGTCAAGGATGGTATTATTTATGACGCTAAACAATTGTTGGAGGATGTAAAACGTATGGTGGAGCAACAAAAAAAGGAAAGAAACTATAAAATCCTACAACCAGGTACAAAGGGTTAAGTATAGTTAATTGTAATAGGTTAGTACCCTTTTTTGGTTCGTCGTGGTGGTCGTCTTTTCGACCACCATATTTTTTTATCGTCTAACACGTCAAGAACGTCGATACCTGTTGTATTCCAATTGGGAAGAATGTTGCTTGTTTACCAATAATCCAGTAAAATGTCGGAGACAATAAACTTTAACAATACAGAGTTCGCCTTTTCCTCCAAATCCAACTATGAATTAAAAAAGGCCATAATTTTATTTAAATTACTTCGGTACGGTTCACTCACAAAGATTGGAAAGTCATTTCTGAAGTTTGCTTTTAAAGTGAAGCTACCTGTCGAGGGAATATTGCGAAAAACTATTTTTTCACAGTTTTGTGGAGGAGAGAATCTTTTGGATTGTAAGTCAGAGATAGATAAACTATTTAACAAGGGCCTGGTTTTGTCCATTTTGGACTATTCGGTCGAAGGGAGCGAGAGCGAGAAGAGTTTTGACGATAACCTGGATACCCTTTTAAAAGTTTGCCAATTCTCTAAAAACCAAAAGGAAATACCCTTTCTCGTGTTTAAACCAACAGGTATAGGGAAACTTGAAATTTTTAGAAAAATATCTGAAAATCAAATTTTGGACAAGTCAGAATGCGAGCAGTGGGAGCGGATAAAAAAAAGATTTGAAACCATTTGCCTGGCCGTTTCCAAGACAGATACGTTAAAGGTCATGGTAGATGCTGAGGAATCATGGGCTCATTGTGCAGTCGATAGACTTACAGAGGAAATGATGGTTAAATACAATAAAACAAGAACCGTGGTCTTTACAACAGTTCAACTGTATCTAAGACATAAGTTGGATTATCTTAAGGACCTCAAAAAACTTAGTGAACAGCATAAAATAAGGGTAGGGGTGAAGTTGGTACGAGGAGCCTATATGGAAAAAGAACGAAACAGGGCCTTTAAGATGGGTTATAAAAGTCCAATATGTCAAGATAAGGCAGCAACCGATAAAAATTTTAATGATGGTTTGGACTATGTTTTGGACAACCTAGATTTTTTTGATGTTTTCTTGGGAACACATAATGAATTTAGCTGTAAACGATTGGTCCGTGGATTGATGGTCCATAATTTAAAAAGTACCGATGGTCGAATATGGTTTGGACAGTTATTTGGTATGAGCGATAATATCAGTTTTAATCTGTCCCAAGCTGGCTATAATGTTGTAAAATACGTTCCCTTCGGACCCATAAAAGAGGTTATGCCATATCTAATTCGTAGGGCAGAGGAAAACTCATCTGTAGGTTCCCAGTCTTCAAGGGAAATTGAATTGATTAAAAAAGAACTTCTTCGACGAAAGGTATTGTAAAAGCAGTCGATTTTTCTTTTTAACTACTTGTTGGTGAATAATTTCAGTGCATAAAAAAGGCCGTCATTTTTTTAGAGTGACGGCCTTTGTGCAGTTTTTTCGTCTGTTGCTTAACCCAGGAAAGGATATCGATAATCCTCCGGGGTAACAAAAGTTTCCTTGATCAACCTTGGCGATACCCATCGCAAGAGGTTTTGCATGGACCCGGCCTTATCGTTGGTCCCTGAGGCCCTTGCGCCGCCGAAAGGCTGTTGTCCCACAACGGCACCGGTTGGCTTGTCGTTGATGTAAAAGTTGCCCGCGCAGTTCTGTAAGGCCTTGGTGGCCTCATCTATGGCATAGCGGTCCGCGGAAAGCACGGCGCCGGTAAGTCCATATTCGGAAGTTCCGTCCACCAGTTTTAGGGTCTCGCCCCAATCCTTGTCCTCGTAGACATAAACGGTAACAATGGGCCCGAACAGTTCGGTGTACATGGTCTCGTACTGCGGGTCGGTGGTCAAGATCACGGTGGGTTCTATAAAGTAGCCCACGGATTTATCGTAATTTCCCCCTGCGATTACCTCTGCATCCTTGTCGGCCTTGGCCTTGTCTATATAGCTGGCCAATTTGTCAAATGCACCTTCGTGTATCACAGCGGTGATAAAGTTGCCCATATCTTCCGGTGAGCCAGGTTTGTTGAAGGAGGCTATATCAGCTTTCACCAATTCCAAAATTTCATTGGCCGTGGATTTGGGAAGATATACCCTGGATGCCGCACTACATTTTTGTCCCTGGAACTCGAAGGCCCCACGGGTAATGGCGGTGGCCACTTGCTTGGGTTTTGCCGTCGGGTGTGCAATAATGAAATCCTTGCCCCCGGTCTCCCCAACGATCCTGGGGTAGGTCTTGTACCTGTGTATGTTGTTCCCGATCTGTTTCCAAAGGGATTTGAACACATCCGTGGAGCCGGTAAAGTGGATTCCGGAGAAGTCTGGGCTTGACAATACGGTATCGGAAACCATTACCGGGTCACCGTAGACCACATTGATCACGCCATCGGGCAATCCTGCCTCTTTGAACACATCGACGATTACCTTGGCGGAGAATATCTGGCTGTCGCTCGGCTTCCATACCACTACGTTCCCCATCATGGCGGCGCTGGCGGGCAGGTTGCCTGCAATGGCGGTAAAGTTGAACGGGGTTATGGCGTACACAAAGCCCTCGAGGGGGCGGTATTCCACACGGTTCCAGATTCCCTCGGAGGATTCCGGTTGCTCGCTGTATATCTGTGACATGTACTCCACGTTGAAACGCAGAAAGTCGACAATTTCGCAGGCGGAATCTATCTCGGCCTGATAAATGTTCTTGGATTGCGCGATCATTGTGGCGGCGTTCATTTTGGCGCGGTAGGGCCCTGCGATCAGTTCTGCGGCCTTTAAGAAAATGGCGGCACGCTGTTCCCAGGTCAGGTCGGCCCAGGCCTTTCTGGATTCAAGGCAATTGGCGATGGCCTTTTCCACATGTGCTTTTTCCGCCAAATGGTAGTGTCCCACAATGTGTTTGTGGTCGTGCGGCGGGGAGATGGGTCTTGTGTTGCCTGTTTTTATCTCTTCGTTCCCAATGTAAAGTGGTACTTCCACCTTGCCATTGTAGTACGCCTTATATTGTTCGAGTACTTCTTCTCGTTCTGGAGAATCTTGTACGTATGTTTTGACCGGCTCGTTGACAGCGGTCGGAACTTGAAAAAATCCTTTTCCCATGTTTTGATTTAATTAGGGTTATATATTTATTTACAGTTGAGTCAAAGTTACTAAAAAGGGTTTGCTATTTTGGAGTTGTACGGGTTTGAATTCATCGAGTCGATTAAAAAAATATTATGGAAAAGGAGAAATTACGTCCATAAATTTTGTACTTTGTGTAACGTAATAAATTAAAGGATGTAACAGCTCTTTTTGATTGGCCTCAAAAGAGCATATGTTCCATTTAACAATCGAAATCAAACTAGTATGTACCCTCTAAAAAATACCACTTAAGTTTACCGTACTCTAGCGTTATTTATGTAAAGCATAGTTTTCAAATGGTCAACACAATATGTGTTGAAGCGGATTACTACGTGCTTTGCACACTTCAGTAGTGCTGGCTTTTGCACCTTTTGCAATTCTGCATTGGTGAGACTGTAGAGACCGAATATCGAACTAAATCAACTTAAAATCAATGAAAAACCAATTGCTCATACTCTTATCCGTTACGCTGATATTTTCATCACACGGACAACGAAAACAAACAAAAACCGGTATAACTCCACAGCTATATGAATCTATGGCATATAGAAATATTGGCCCTTTTCGGGGTGGGCGTGTTACTACTGTTGAAGGCTTGCCCAACGATATTTTTACATATTATATGGGTGCTACAGGTGGTGGAGTTTGGAAAACAACGGATGGCGGCGATAATTGGAACAATATATCCGATGGCTACTTCAATACTACTGGAATCGGAGATATAACCGTTGCTCCTTCTGATCATAATATTATATACGTGGGAACTGGTGAATCTCCTATTAGAGGGGTAAAAACTTCACATGGAGACGGTATGTACAAATCCTTAGATGCAGGTAAGACCTGGAAGCATATTGGTTTGAGCAAAACACGCCATATCGGAGGGGTTTATGTACATCCAAAAAATCCTGATATCGTTTATGTGGCCGCTCAGGGAAACCCTTGGGGAAAAGATGAGCATAGAGGGCTTTATCTATCCAAAGACGGGGGAAAGAGCTGGGAAAAGATATTAAACGTGAGCGAGGATTCCGGAATAGTGGATATGACCGTGAGTGAGAACGATCCTAATTTTATGATGGTCACTTCTTGGCAGTTTCAACGGAAACCATGGGCACTCAGCAGTGGAGGCCCAGAAAGTAAGGTGTTTAAAACAACTGACGGCGGAAAGACATGGAAAACAATATCAAAAGGACTACCAGCACTTAAAGGCAAAATGGGTATTGATATATCGCCTGCCAATCCCAATATTGTCTATATGGCCATCGAGGCCAAAGAGCGGGAAGGAGGGGTATATCGTTCTGATGATGCGGGAGAATCTTTTCGGCAAACCAGCAATGACGCGACAACATTTGCTCGTCCATGGTATTACATGCATATAATAGCGGACCCTAATGATGAGGACGAGGTTTGGGTTATGAACAGTCAGGCCATGAAGTCGATTGATGGAGGCAAAACCTTTACCGGAATGCGTGGCACTCATGTAGACCACCACGATATGTGGATTAACCCCAATAATAGTGATATTATGATAAATGCCAATGATGGAGGAGCTGCTGTGACCTATAATGGAGGTACATCTTGGTCAAGTATATACAACCAACCTACTGGACAGTTTTATCGCGCCTTAACAGACAATGGTCATCCGTACAGGGTTTATTCCGGGCAACAGGATAATAGCACAATTGCTATAGACAGCAGGGTAATGGATAACGGTATTGGAGAAATGCACTGGGATATTATGCGCGCAGGTGAGTCTTCTACAGTGGCACTTGATCCCAACAATCCAAGATTTGTTTATTCAACATATTTTGCCAGTAATTTTGTGGAATGGGACAGGGATATAGACAATACCCGAATGGTCCGCCCCTATCCCGAACGCATTAGTGGTGAACAACCTAAAAACCTGAAATTAAGGGCAAACTGGAACGGCCCCGTGATTGTTTCCCCGCATAACCCCAACGTGATTTATTATGGTTCACAGTATGTGATGAAGTCAACCGATCGGGGGGTGACCTGGAAAACCATTAGCGAAGATCTGACTAGGAATAATAAAGAACATCAGGGTAAGGGAGGTGGTCCCATTACCAATGAGCAAATTACAGCAGAAAGTTACAACAACCTCTTTAATATTGAAGAATCCCCCTTGCAGGAAGGAGTGGTATGGGTTGGTTCCGATTGCGGTTTGGTACACGTAACGCAAGATGGGGGAGTGACCTGGAGCAATGTGACCCCGAAAGATCTTCCAGAAGCCATCATCAACGTAATTGAACCTTCTCCCCATGATGCGTCAACTGCATATATAGCTGTGGCAGGGTATAAGTTGAATAACTTTACCCCGATGATATATAAGACCAGTGACTATGGAGTTTCTTGGAAAAAGATTACAGATGGTCTGCCTGGTGATACTTTTGCTAGAAGTGTACGGGAGGATCCAGATAGAAAAGGATTGCTTTATGCGGGAACTGAGACCGGTATGTTTGTTTCTTTTAATGACGGCGAACAATGGTTGTCATTGCAGAACAACCTACCCGAAGTGCCAATTACTGACTTACGGGTAAAACGTAAAGATCTTGTGGTCACCACCCAAGGACGGGCTATATGGATATTGGACGACCTTACTCCCTTACATCAGGTCAATGAGAAAACTGCTATGGCAGACCATTTTTTATACAAGCCTAGGGACACCCATGCGGAGCTTTCCGTAGCCTACAGTATAGATGGCGGATATGGTCAAAACCCTCCAAAAGGGGTTCAGATAAACTATGTTAACAATAAGGCTGTGGACGAGAGCACCCATATGGGATTGGAAATTTTAGATAGTACGGGTCATATAATCCATTCAGAATATACCAATGAAAAACGAATTGGGTGTGATACATTGGTAAAGCCACAGTTAAAGAAAACTCCAGGAGCGCATCGATTTACTTGGAACATGAAAATTGGTCGTTTTGATTGTTTGAAAGAACTATATACCACCAACCGTGATTTAAGTGCTTATGATGCACCTCCGGGTACGTATAAAGTCCGTTTTAAGGTTGGGGAGCAGGAACAGGTAGAAGAGTTTAAAATTACTATAGATCCCCGTATAAAATCCAGTGTCGAAAATGTCGAGGCCGCTTATATCGAACGAGATGGTATTTCCAAGTCAATATATAGGGCCGCTGGTGAAATGAGTTCAGGTGTACGGTCATTAAGAAAAGTAAAACAACAATTAAGATTTCTATTACAAGAATCTGATTTGACCGATGTGAAAACCAAAGGACGGGAACTGGATAAAAAATTGGATAACTGGATTGCAAAAATTATACAGAAGGAGATGAGGACCTATCAGAGCAATTATATGTTCGAGGCTCGTTTGTTGATTAAATTCAAGGATTTTTTAAATAGGATTGGTAAAGGAAACCTTCCCGTGAGTCAAGGGGTGCGGAATGTATCCAAAGATTATTTAGATCAATGGAACGTTTTAAAATCTGAATTGGAAGAGATACGGACAAAGGATATTTCGGAATTTAACGGATTATTAGAGCGGACCGAGTTGCCTATGCTATATATGCCCCAATAGGGTCAAGAGGTTGGTCCCTGCAGACATGTCTAAATCTAAGTTAATAAGGCCCTTCATTTATGAAGGGTTTTATTTACCGTTTTTTCCTGTTTGTTTTAACGAGAATATGTAGCTCAATGGGATTAACTCATATGTATCAACCGGAAAGCTCCAAGTTACATCATCTGCTCCACTTCCGCCTCCTAAACAGATTGGTATGGTCCATTTGTTAAAGGTAGTTTTGGCCACATCTTTCGGTGGAATCTCGGATAAAAATCTAGCCCAGCTACAAAAGGTTACCGAGCACCCCTAAACTTCCATTTGCCAAGCCAATGATCGGAGCGCTCAAATGTTCTATGGTTTCTTACCTATCCACTTCAAAACTTGCTAGGATAATTCGTTTTTTTCTAAAAATCATTGCCATTTAGGGTGGCCACGTATGGTCACCTTGAATTCATACCACTTCACTTATTTGAACTAATGGCTGGGTATTGGTGAAATTGGGAAGGTCGGCCAAGATTTTTTCGGCCATTGGCACAAAGGAATTTTGAAATGCTTCTTGGGAGGTAAAGACAAGATTGGCAATTACCACATACGGAGCAGTTTTTTCCGGGCTTGCACCGGATAACCCAAGGTTTATATCGGATGATATTATCGCTTCGCCAAGTAGATCTTTTAATAAGTTGCTATGTTGGTTTATATAGTAGTCCTTATCAAATTGTGTATTTGGACAGTTGGGGTACATTACGGTCAACTTTATCATAATCGAATTGTTTTAATATGCGATAAACCTTCCGATGTGCCGGAAAGTTTATCGCAATACATAAAAATAGGGTACTATAGGGCTACGAAACTACATTTTCTTTGGACCAGGCAAACTTTTCAAAAGCAGCATCTACAGGAGTATTGGCAATATGATTGGTATAATTGCTAATTACTTTTTGCGATAGTCCCAATATGATTTCCAAAACATGTTGCTCCCCATATCCCGCGGCATAAAATGTTTGTAGATCTTCGGGTGTTACATGACCACGATTTCTTACAATGGTCAGGGTCATGGTTCTCAAAGCTTCCAGTTTTTCATCCTTTAGAGGCGTCTCATTGCGTAAAGCCTCGGTGATGTTATCATCGACCTTCATCATTTTGGCGATTCCGGTATGGGCCGGTACGCAGTAATGGCAAGCATGTTCTACATTGATGGTCTGCCATACCACCGTTAATTCTTCCTCGTTGAACGAAGTTTGGGTAAAAAGCTCATGCAGGGTTTGGTAGGCTTCCAGTATTTTCGGGGCTCCTGCCAATACGCCATGCAAGCCTGGGATCATTCCATAGGCTTTCTTGGAATTTTCCAATAGGGGTTTGCTGCTTTCTGGAGCTGTTTCAATGTTGTGGACTTTTAAAGTTGTCATAATTCGAATTTTTATTGTTTTACTTATTTAATTTTCGCGCTCCTTTGCGCATTTAGTTATTATTAGATCCATTGTTACTTTAGAGGGCCTTTCGGTTCCAAATGGAGACCACATTTTTTTTATTTCTGGATAACTTTTGTAATTAAAAAGCTAAAGTCAATTTTTATGGATGAAGCTTTGTTTTAATGTCCGAATAGGGAGTTTATTTAAACTAAACGAAAGGTTAGATATGTTGCAAAAAAAATGTCAGTGATCTTTGAATATATTCTCTATGTAATGTTCCAATTGCTCGGTGTTGAACACTCTGGTGGCCGAGGATAGTCCAAACATGGCAATAAGCAAATAATCCGCTTCGCTGTTGAGTGATTCTTGGGATTTGGAGGTGTCCTGTTTTAGGACCGAGATGAATACTTGCCTAACGCGCTCCATAAAACTCGAGAGTGAATCCTTGATTTGGATGTCCGCATTTTCACCTATTTCATTGGCCGTATTTGTTATCAAACAACCCTTTCCAAACTCTGTTTCTTTACTAAATTGAACAAAATCATAGAAATATTGTTTAATGCCCAACATTCCCGAATCAGATTTCTCCAACTTAACCAATAAAGTGTTCAATTTAGTTTTATACCGTTTCAAACTTTCTAGGAACACTCCATTTTTGCTGCCAAAACTGGAATAGATGGAAAATTTGTTTATGCCCATTTCCTTTTCAAGCATTTGCATAGATGTTGTTTCGTAGCCATTCCGCCAGAATAAATTCATGGCCTTATCGATTACTTCTTGCTCGTTATATTGTTTTGTTCTTGGCATTTGATATTTAAATACACCACAAAACTAAATAAACGGTTAGAAATAAAAAATAGTTTAACGAAACTTTTGGAGTTTGCATCTCCGATGACTTTTTAATTTTTATAGGTTAATTTTAAGCCAGATTTACAGCAAGCCAAGAACTGGATCTTTTTTTAACATCATATCAATAGGATGTATTTGAATCAACTTAGAGATTATCTGTGTAAATACGAAAATTTTGATGAAGAGGAAATTCAAGTTATATATGCAAACTGTGATGTTGAAAACTACAAGGACAAGCAGCATTTATTGGAACAGGAACAGGTTTGTGGATATAACTTTTTTATCCTAAAAGGGTTAGTTCGAAAATATGCTATAGATGATTCTGGCCAGGAAAAGGTTCAGGGTTTTGGCATTGAAAATTGGTGGGTAACCTCTTTGGAAAGTTTTGTTGAGCAAAAACCGTCTCGACAAGCGATTCAATGTTTGGAGCAGACTGTGGTACTACGGATCTCATTTAAAGATTTGGAAGAACTGTACCATAAAGTACCAAAGCTTAACAGTGCGTTTAGGAAGATTTATCTCAATATGCTCATTGCTATTCAAAAACGAGACGAACTCTATATGAGAACAAAACGTGAGACCCGGTATCAAACATTATTGGATAATATACCCCAAATCTTTCAACGTGTACCACTCTATATGATAGCATCTTATCTGGATATTACCCCAGAATATTTAAGTACGATCAGAAAAAATCAAAAGTTACGTTCTTAAGAAATCTTAAGGAAGTGGAGCTTTCTTCAGGGTTATTTTTGCTCCATAAATAATATACTTATGGAACGAATTAGTTATCAGGATATCCCTTCCGGGATGTTCGAAAGTTTAATGGCAGTCGAAGCAATAATCAATAAATCGACAATTGATTTTAAACTTTTGGAATTAATGCGCCTAAGAGTAGCGCAGTTGAACGGTTGTGCTTATTGTGTAGATATGCACTACAAAGAACTTAAAAATTCCGGTGAGTCCGAATTGAGGCTCTCCTCCTTGTGCGTGTGGCAGGAGACCCCTTATTTTTTAGAAAGGGAACGGGTGGTACTCGAATTTACGGAGGAGGTAACCAGCGTACAGGGAAGTTCAATTTCGGACAAACTGTTTCAGGCTTTGTTAACGCACTTTGATAAACCGGAAATTAGTTTGCTAACATTGGCAGTAGCTCAAATAAACACTTGGACACGATTAATGAAAACGTTTGGATTTACACCAGGTAATTACCAATTGAACACCGATAAAGCCAATAAGAGGTAGGGTTTAAGAATGGAAGGAAGGAGGAAAAGGCTTCTATTCCTTAAAAAGGAACCATGGCTGCTCATGTAGAAGGTCAATCGATTTTTTAAAGACAACGGTCGATTGACCTCCTCCCTAAAATTAGAGGTCGGTCATAACCAAATGGTCCGGGCTATTAAATTAATAATATGGTCCATGAGCTTGTCCTATCATATTTTGTGAGAAAAGCAATTTTACTGATTTTAGTTGGAATAATTCAGTAAAAGAGATTCTGTTTGTTAATTTAAGTTGATAGCAATTTAACATTTACTATTTTACCTTTGTACTTCTTAAAACAAATTTGGCGTGCAAGAAAATTATGGCCTCTTAAGACAACATTTTGAGGAAATTGTTGACCTAACGGATGCGGAATGGGAGCAAATAGCGCCTCATTTTGAGTATCGGAAATTAAAAAAGCACCAATTTCTAATCCAGACAGGTCAGCCAGTAGAATGTGAGTTTTGGATTATCAATGGTTTGGTAAAATCGTATGCCATAGACCAAAAGGGAAACGAACACATTCTTCAGTTTGGTATGGAGCAGTATTGGGTAAGCGACTATTTCGCTTTTCAACACCAATTACCGGCCACCATCTTTGTGGATTGTATAGAAGATTCCGAATTCTTTTGCCTGTCCTTAGAAAGTAGGGAATCCATTTGCCAGCAAATACCCGCCATTGCTAATTTTTATCGGATTAAATCCAACAATGGGTTCATTAACCTGCAACAACGCATTCTGTCCCTTTTAACCTTATCCGCAGAAGAACGGTACGATGAGCTGTTAAACAAACTCCCCAAATTATTACTACGGGTACCTAAAAAATTGATTGCCGCCTACCTAGGTGTTTCCAGGGAAACTTTGAGCCGTTTTAAAAATTAGATTTTGTGATGTATATCACTTTTATGGGTTGTGCTACCTCACATTAAAATGGTGATATACCTCCTCGCACAGCCTTTTGTTTTCACCAACCTTTGTCCCATAAAATTTAAGATAAAGAAAATGAAAACAAGAATTAACGCAACAGTGGCAATGCTACTATTTGCTCTATTAGGAACGGCACAACATAACAATAAGGCTACAAAAGTCTTAATGGTACTGTCAAGTCATCAAGAATTGGGAGATACGGGTAAGAAAACGGGCTATTACCTAAGTGAGGTAACCCACGCCTACGAAGTTTTTGAGGAGAACAATTTCGAAATTACCTTGGTAAGCCCAGAAGGAGGGAACCCTCCGGTAGATGGTTTTGATTTAGAAGATCCAGTGAATAAAAAATACTGGAATGACACCACTTTTCAACAAAAGCTAAAAAACACCCTAAAGCCTTCAAAAATCAAGGCAAGGGATTATGATGTAATCTACTATGCCGGTGGCCATGGTACCATGTGGGATTTTCATAACCATAAGAAGTTGGCCAAAATAGCAGCCAGTATTTATGAGAATGATGGAATAGTGGCGGCCGTATGTCACGGACCTTCCGCATTGGTGAACATTCAATTGTCCAATGGAGCCTATTTGGTAAACGGTAAAACACTAAGCGTTTTTACCAATGAAGAAGAAGCAAATGTAGGGTTAGAAAATGTGGTTCCTTTCCTTTTGGAAACAAAATTGGAAGTACGTGGAGCAACCATAGATAAAGCCGATATGTGGCAAGAAAAAGTAAGCGTGGACCAGCGTTTGGTCACCGGTCAGAATCCTGCTTCTGCCAAATTAGCGGCTCAAAAGATTGTGGAACTGGTTAAAGCAACGTACTAAGATGGCTACAGATTCAGCAGTTTTAAACGCAAAGACTAAAAAGAAAAGCTTACCAGCGGCCTTATGGGCACTGACCATTAGTGCCTTTGGTATTGGAACTACAGAGTTTGTTATTGTGGGCTTGTTACCCACGGTAGCCAACGACTTAAACACCTCTATTTCCTCAGCGGGATTGTTGGTGAGTTTGTACGCCTTGGGAGTGGCCATTGGTGCACCCGTATTAACGGCTTTGACCAGTAAAATAGCGCGCAAACGGTTATTGATCGGTATTATGTTATTGTTCATTATCGGTAACGGATTGGCCACCATTGCGCCTAGTTTTACCTTGTTAATATTGGCACGCATTTTAACCGGGTTCGCACATGGGGTCTTTTTCTCCATTGGCTCTACTATAGCGGCCAGTCTGGTGCCAGAAGATAAAAGGGCTTCTGCTATTTCCATAATGTTCGCCGGGCTTACGGTAGCTATTGTTACGGGCGTGCCTTTGGGTACGTACATTGGCCAAAACTTTGGGTGGCGTGCCACTTTTGTGGGCGTTGCCATTTTAGGGGTTATCGGGGCCTTGGCCAGTTACTTTTTGGTTCCTTCAAATATTGAAAAATCACCGCCTTTACGTTTGGTAGATCAGCTAAAAGTACTCAAAAACCCTTCTATTCTGTTGGTGTTGGCCATTACGGCACTTGGTTATGGCGGTACGTTTGTAACCTTTACCTACTTGGCGCCTTTGTTGGAAGAAGTTACCGGATTTTCCGCTAGTATGACCAGTGTTCTACTCTTGGTCTACGGTATAGCCATTGCCTTGGGCAATATTATTGGGGGTAAGGTTTCCAACAAAACCCCGGGAAAAGCCTTAATGGTCATGTTCGCTTTGCAAGCCGTGGTACTGGTGGTACTATACTTTACTGCAAGCAGTCCTATTTGGTCCATAGTAACTCTATTTTTTATGGGAATATTGGCCTTCTCCAACGTACCCGCACTGCAATTGTATGTGGTGAAAATGGCAGAAAAATACCTGCCGGGCACAGAAGATGTAGCCTCGGCCTTGAACATTGCCGCTTTTAACGTGGGGATAGCTATTGGGGCCTATGTTGGCGGATTAATAGTTGAATCCACATTGGGCGTAGCAGCAACGCCATGGGTAGGGAGTATACTTGTGGTGGTAGGCTTTATACTTACACTGGCTTTATATAAAAAAGAAAAATTATAAACAGATGCATACATTATTATTTAAACATAACAATCAAATGCCCATTTTAGGGCTTGGTACCTTTCGTTCTGAACCCAAAGAGGTTTATACCGCTGTTTTGGAAGCCTTAAAAATGGGGTACAGACACATAGACTGTGCGGCAGCCTACGGAAACGAAAAAGAAGTGGGCGAGGCGATTGCCGAAGCCATTGATTCTGGTGTAGTAACCAGGGAAGAACTGTGGATTACCTCCAAGCTTTGGAGTGATTCTCACGGGATGGACAACGTACAACCGGCCTTGGAAAAAACCCTGAAAGACCTACAGTTGGATTATTTGGATCTCTATTTGGTCCATTGGCCGGTAGCCTTTAAAAAAGGGATTGAAATGCCAGAGAAAGCAGATCAATTTATTCCTTTGGAAGAAGTGCCATTGACCGATACCTGGGCCGGTATGGAAGCAGCTTTGGAAAAAGGACTGGCCAAGCATATCGGTGTCAGTAATTTCAATACCCAATATTTGAACGCTCTTTTGGAAACGGCAAAACATAAGCCAGAAGTCAACCAAATTGAGGTACACCCGTTTTTGCAGCAAGATACCTTGGTAGATTTCTGTAAACAAGTGGGTATTCACCTAACGGCTTACGCACCAATTGGTTCTGGCGGGGCAGAAGATGATGCCCTTAACCTTTTTAAAAATGGGGTGCTTCTGGAAATTGCCCAGGCCCATGGTAAGACAGTGGCGCAAGTAGCCTTAAAATGGGGCATACAACGCGGTATTTCGGTCATACCAAAATCCACCAATGTATCCCGATTACAAGAAAATTTGGATACCCTAAAATTTGAATTGAGTGCTTCGGATATGGAGAAGATCGCAGTCCTTAACAAAGACCATCGTTTTGTGGATGCAAAATTCTGGGAAGTTGAAGGCGGCCCGTATACTGCAGAGGAAATCTGGAATGCTTAATTAAAAAGTCAGGGGTCGTTCTGCGGCCCTTGGCTTAAAAAAGAATTGCTATGAAAAATTTTGACAAACTATACCGACCCGGTAAAATGACCTTGGGAATAGAATTTCCGCTAGATAACGATTGGTCCTTGGCAGGGGATAAAAAACGAAGGGAAACGGGAAGGCCTTTCGGTATTCCGGATATGACAAATCATTTGGAGTTGGTACAACAGGCAGATGCTGCTGGTTTTGCATCGGTTTGGGTGCGGGAAGTACCGGTTTACGATCCCAATTTTGGGGATGGCGCCCAGTTGTTCGATACTATTGGTTATTTGGGTTATTTATCCGCGGCTACCCAGCATATATTGCTGGGCACGGCCGCTATCGTTTCACCCTTACATCAACCCATACATTTGGCAAAAGCCGCCGCAACTATTGAAAATTTAAGCAAGGGTAGATTACTGTTGGGTTTAGGGCTAGGGGACAGGCCCGTGGAATTTCCTATGTATAACATAGCCTATGAGGAACGCCCCAAATTGTTTCGGAAACATTTAAAAATTATGCAAGAGGCATGGAAATTGGAAAGCGATTTAACCGAGTTTTATCCCTTTTTGAACCCGGGTGTGGACGTTTATCCCAAACCCCAGAACCCAATTCCATTGGTGGTTGCCGGCCATTCGGGACAGTCCATAGATTGGATTGCAAAAGAAGCGAACGGGTGGTTCAATTATCCCAGAACACCAGAGGAAACCTATTTGCAGCAAAAGAAGTGGTGCGAGGCCTTATACGATAACGACCAAGCCTGCAAACCCTATATTTCTGCCTTTCATTTAAACCTACTTACGGACGATAATGCCGACTTTAGACCACATCGGTTTGGAGGTGCCATAGGGGTAAACAAGCTTACGGAATTACTACAACGCTACGAAGAAGCAGGGGTAAACCACATGGCGTTGCACTTGCGAAAATCGGACACTCCGGTTAAAGAAGCATTGGATAAAATAGCGGAAATAGTGTTGCCGTCATTTAACGATGTTTTGGTGTAAGGGTTCAAGGAGTAAAGGGTTGTCGAAAAAAATGCTAAATAATTCTTAATCCGTGATTTGTTTCATTATTTCCCTTTTTTGTGTCAGTCCGGCACTACCACCTACCCCTACCTTTGTACCTACGTTTTAAGTTAATAAATCAAGAATATCTTATGAGTTTAGAAAATAATATTAAAGGAAAAGTAGTAGTAATTACAGGTGCCAGCAGTGGTTTAGGTGAAGCTACCGCACGTCATTTAGCTGCCAAAGGGGCACACGTTGTATTAGGAGCCAGAAGAGAAGATCGTTTACAGAACATTTCGGAAGAAATCAATTCCAAAAACGAAGGTAAGGCCGCATACATTGCAACAGATGTGACCAAAAAAGAAGATGTACAAGCTTTGGTGGACAAGGCGGTAAGTGAATTTGGTAAAATTGACGTAATGGTCAACAACGCTGGTTTGATGGCTATAGCACCCATGAGCGAGGTGAAGGTAGATGAGTGGGACCGTATGATAGACATCAACGTTAAAGGTGTATTGTACGGGGTAGCAGCTGCTCTGCCAATTTTCCAAAAGCAAGGTTCCGGTCACTTTATCAACCTATCTTCCGTAGCAGGAATAAAAGTATTTGCACCGGGGGGTACGGTATATAGTGGAACCAAATTTGCCGTTCGAGCCATTTCAGAAGGACTGCGTGCAGAAGTAGGAGGTAATATCAGAACCACTTCCATTGAGCCAGGTGCTGTAGATTCCGAGTTGAAACACGGAAGTACCCATAAAGAGAGTTCTGAAATGGTAGACAATATGTACGAGACCATTTCTATTCCTGCCGATTCTGTGGCCAGAACCATTGCTTTTGCCATTGAACAACCAGCAGATGTAGACGTGAACGAAATTGTGTTGAGACCAACTGTACAAGACTTTTAGTCTCAAGTCTTATTCGTAAGGTAATTTAGAAATACTGGACTGTAGTGCTATCTTTGGTACTACAGTCTATTTTAGTTTTTAAGAGATGACGCATTTTAAAAGTTTAAAGGGATTCAATCATTATGTTGGGTACACCGCTCCAAAAAAGGAGTTGATCGATGTGGTAAAGTATGACGAGTTTGAAAATCTACGTTTAAAAAGTGAACCCATCACCACAGATTGGTATATGATGGCCTTTAAACGCAATGTGACCGGTCTGCACTGTTTTGGAAGTACGGAGTTCGATCGGGATGCTGCCTTCTTATATTTTGTAAAACCGAACCAAGTTTTTGAATAGGATGCCACCGAACCTTGGAAGGGCTACCATATGCTCATTTCCCCTGTGCTGTTGCAGGAATACAATATTGATTTTAGCTTTTTTCAGTATGAGATAGGGGAGGCCTTGTTCCTAACCGAAGATGAGCAGCAACAGTTGGAAACCCTTTATGAACAAATTCTAACGGAATACAAAAAGGACACCTACGAGCTGGATTTGCTCATTGCTTATAGTAACCTCATTTTCACCTACATTGGTAAATGCTATAAAAGACAGTTTGAAACCAGACAACCCTTGTACAATAAAGTGGTGATGACCTTTAAAAAGGAGCTGAACAAATATTATTCGGACGGAAATACCCAATTGCCATCCGTAAATTATTTTGCTGAAAAATTGAACCTTTCCGTAAACTATTTTGGTGATTTGATCAAGCACCATACCGGCAAAACGGCATCCGAGCTTATACAGGAAAAAATCATAATCGAAGCGAAACATCAATTACAGAGCTATGACAAATCCATTGCGGAGATTGGATACAACCTAGGATTCGATTATCCCACTTACTTTTCGCGATTGTTTAAAAAGCATACCGGGGTAACACCATCTCAGTATAGGGGATAGAATGAGTTTAACGCTTTAACCGCACCTCTTTCTCTATACCCAAACGCTTCATTTTGGCAAACAAGGTTTTGGCATTCATGTTTAAAATGTTTGCCGCACCTTTGCTTCCACTCACACGCCAATTGGTATAATTTAGGACATCGATAATGTAATCGCGTTGCATGGTTTCGAACGGTTTAAAATCTTTTGTTGGAATGATATTATCAGGTTGCGGTATCCATTGTCCAGGATTTAATGTTGTACCATTTTCAATAATAACAGCACGTTCAATTAAATTTTCCAACTCACGAATGTTGCCCGGAAAGTTATAAGCCATTAAGGCTTCAACCGTTTTTTTCGATAAGCGTTTAAATACTTTGCCTGCTTTTGCCGAATATTTTTCTAAAAAGTATTGTGCCAACATAGGGATGTCCTCTTTTCTGGCCCGCAAAGGAATATTATGAATAGGAAATACATTTAGACGGTAATATAAATCTTCGCGAAACGTTCCTTCTTTTATCATGTCTTCCAAATGCCTATTGGTGGCTGCTACTACACGAACATTTACTTTTATAGTTTTATTGCCACCTAATTCGTCAAACTCACCTTCCTGTAATACACGTAGCAGTTTTGGTTGTAGATCAATCGGCATTTCACCTATTTCATCTAAAAAAATGGTGCCACCATCGGCTAACGAGAATTTACCGACCTTATCGGCAACAGCACCTGTAAACGCCCCTTTTTTATGCCCAAACAATTCACTTTCAATCAGCTCTTTAGGTAGGGTGGCACAATTAATTTTAATCAGTGGCCTGTCTTTACGCATACTGTTATTATGGATAGCACTGGCGAGTAATTCTTTACCTGTTCCAGATTCACCGGTGATTAAAACAGTAGTATCGGTAGGAGCAACTTGGTCTACTAATTGCAAGACTTTCTCATAAGCCTCACTGGTACAGATAATGTTATTGAAATTGATTTTACTGTTAATCTCTTCTTGTAAATACTCGTTTTCATTTGCTAATCGATCTTTCAGGGATTTGATTTCTTCCAGCGCCTGGAACAGTTCCAAGTCTCTTACCTTCCGCTCGGAAATATCCCGGATTATGGCGCAATTATAGTCTTCATCGTTGTAGCGTAAATGATTGGCTGTGATGTCCACAGGAAATTTGGTGCCATTTTTTCGTACTGCAAGCCATTCAAACCGGATGGACCCCTTTTCTACCACATCATTAAAATGATTTTCCCACCATTCTTTGGTAATCCCAGGGTCTAGATCAAAAATGGAAGCATTGTTTAATTGGCCCTCGTTAAATCCCAATTGTGCTTTTGCGGCCTTGTTGTGATGAAATAGGTCCCCGTTCTTTTTGACCACATAAACAATATCTTCGGCATTACCAATAACTTCTTTATAGAGCTGTAGGTTGTTTTCCTTGAGTTGCTGTTCTGTGACATCTTGGTAAACCCCAATGAGCTTATAAATTTTATCTCCTTTTAAGACGGGTTTGGCCACGCACCTCATAAATCGAGGAGGATAATGTGCAGTTTCCAACACTTCATCGTATGCTTCGCCTTTTCGTATGGCATTGCTCAACAGGGATTTAATATGCTCGGGGTCTTTAAATTGATGAATAATTTTTGGAGGCGTAAGGTCATCTACATTCTGTGCCTCGAACATTTGTAAAGCTTCGGATGTGGCTACAATGGAACCATCTTGAAGGTTGAGCTCCCAACCACCAACATGGGCAATGGTCTGGGTGTTGTCCATTAACTTTTGATAGAAACTTGATTCCGAAATATCGTTGACAATGGCACAAATTAATTTTTTTCTGTTATTTGAGAAAAATTGAGCAAAAACCTCTACTTCGTAATATTTGCCGCTTTTGTTTTTATGGGTTTCCTTAAATCGATGAATTCCTTTTTTTTGGACCAATTCCCAGTGTTTTTTCCAACTTTCCGGTGAAGATGTGGGGTTAATGTCAAAAATGGAAAGCCCTGTTATTACTGACTTGTTGTACCCTAACCGGTTACAAAACTTAGTATTTGCATAAACTATTTTACCGTTTTCGTCCATCCACATCACTTCATAGGGCAAGGTCTCTACCAACCACTCTTTTATCTCTAAACTCTCTTGATTCTTAGCCATAAGCTCCATTTTAAGCACTAAAAAAGTACAATATATTTCTCATATATAGGAATATTCTCAAAAATGAGCATAATAAAAATAGAATAATTTTTTGTAAAATACTGTTATTCAGAATTTTAAAATTATGGCACGCTGTTGGCTTATACCTTGTCAAACAAAAACAATGAATCGCAAAAGTTTTCTTTTAAAGTCAATTGCAGGTACAGGTCTTTCCTTCTTGGGGTTATGAGTGTTGAGCAACACAAAAGAAGAGAAGGAACAACCAAACTGGACAAGAGAGAACATCGGTTTTAACCATTTACCAAATAAAGAATACAAAACTATGAACACAGTAGTACACAAGGCGGACAGTAGGGGAGATGCCAACCACGGATGGTTGCACTCCAAACACACTTTTAGTTTTGCCAATTACCACAATCCGGAGCGCATGAACTTTGGGGTACTTCGCGTATTGAATGATGATACCGTTGCGGCAGGAATGGGCTTTGGCACACATCCACATCAAAACATGGAAATTATTTCCATCCCCTTGGAAGGTGATTTGGAACACAAGGATAGTATGGACAATGTCGCGGTGATCAAGTCGGGCGACATTCAGGTGTTGAGTGCCGGTACGGGGATTACGCATTCAGAGTACAACAAAAACAAAGACCAACAGGTGAAGTTTTTGCAAATCTGGGTATTTCCCAATAAGGAAAATGTTGCTCCAAGGTATGATCAGATTACGCTGAACACTGCCGATAGAAAAAATCAATTCCAACAAGTATTGTCACCAAATCCTGACGATGCCGGTGTTTGGATCCATCAAGATGCCTGGTTTAATATGACCGATTTGGATCAAGGAAAATCTCTGACCTACAATTTAAAAAAACCAGGAGAAAACGGCGTGTACGTTTTTGTACTCAAAGGCGATGCAACCGTAAACAATCAAGCTTTAAATCCCAGGGATGGATTTGGGGTTTGGGATGTAAATGAACTCAACATCACGGCAGATTCCAACACCGAATTGTTGTTGATGGAAGTTCCTATGTCACTGTAAATAGAAAGTATAATTCATTTTAAATAATAAAAATCAGTTTATGGAAACAGCAGTAAAAACAAATTGGAACATTGATAACGCACACTCTGAAATTGCTTTTAAGGTAAAGCATATGATGATTTCTACCGTAACAGGCTATTTTGAAGACTATAGTGCCTCGGTGGAAACGGAAAATGAGGATTTTAAAGGCGCAAGCTTTTCTTTTACAGCACAAACGGATTCCATCAACACTAAAAATTCCGATAGAGATGCACACTTAAAATCAGATGACTTTTTCAATGTAGAAGCCTATCCGGAGTTAAAGTTTGAATCAAAATCATTTGATGGCAGTACTTTAATTGGAGACTTGACCATAAAAAACATCACTAAAGAAGTAAGTTTGGATGTGGATTTTAATGGAGTGGCAATAGATCCATACGGACAAACCAAAGCAGGCTTCGATATTTCGGGGGCCATAAATAGAAAAGACTTTGATCTTACGTGGAGCGCCGTTACCGAAGCTGGTAAAATAGTGGTAAGTGATACCGTAAAACTACAATTGAACGTGCAGTTTGTTAAAGCATAGCTTGTTGAGTCGTTGGGCCATTAGGATGAAGTTCCTTTTGGTCCAATTTTTAATTTAGAAACACTACTATGTACATATATTACATTTACTAGGGGTAAGTTTTTTAATAATACTGCAAAGGCCAAGCATATATCTTAACCCAAGGGCTTGTGACTGCCCAATCGCAAAATTGGATTACTTCTTCTTAAAAGAAATTGACTTTTCTTTAATGTTTGGTCGTAACAGAAGCCAAAAGACGAACCGCAGCAAGGTCTACTTTGCTCTGAGACAATCTAGTCCCGATAAAACAAGTAAATCCAAATAGACCTGGAAAGTTTAAAGTTGAGCGAGCTTAAAACTGCGGCCATAATAGCGATAATAAAGAATACGCTGAGAGGGGAAAAACCGGCCAAATACCAGAAAATAACCAGACAAGCGATCATTTCGGCAGCTGCAAGGGCATAACTTACGAACATGGCCCCAAAGAAGAATCCTGTTTCCCTTTCAAATTTATAATTGCAATGAGGGCATCTTTCGTGCATTTTTGGAATCCTAAAAGGAAATCTTGATTTAGGATGCTGAAAAATATCTCCAGTATTACATTTGGGACATTTGCATTGGAATATATTTTCTACTTTTTTCATCGCAACTTTAATTGATTCAACAAAATTGCGACTTTAGGATACGTTCCTGTGTGTGGCATATTCCCATATATTTGTACTATTCGGACATAGTTATGAAAATACCGGTTTTAAATATTCAAAATTTCCGAGAATCAAAACGGATGAACGAGGTGTATGTTAATTCCTTTTCTCGTCATTTGGAGTTTAACCGATGCCTTATCGATAAACCACATAGCCATGATTTTTACTTGTGCGTTCTTTTTTTGGAGGGTACCGGTACCCATGAGGTCGATTTTAAGACCTACCGGATTGGTCCCGGAAGGGTATTCTTTTTAAAACCGGGGCAGACCCATTATTGGAAATTCGATACCAAACCGGAGGGAATCATTTTTTTTCATTCACAAGCCTTTTATAATTTAAGGTTCCTAGGACACTCCCTTTCCATTTTTCCATTTTACGGTTCGCAACAGAATCCCCCAATGCTTAAAGTTCCAACAAGTGAAATACCGGTGTTGCAAATGAAATTTCAGGAGGCAATTGCCGAATATCGTGATAATAGAATGATGCGGGAGATTAAAATCCTAGGCTTGATAAATGATATCTACATCCAACTTTCTCGGATATATGCCTCCCAAATAGATTTGGATCATATTAACTATACACAAAGCACGGCATTATTGGATCGTTTGGAAATTTTGATCGATAAAAATTTTAAAGAGGAAAAGCTACCTAAATTTTATGCTGAGCAATTGAACATTACCACAAAGCACCTCAATAGAGTGGTAAAGCAAACCGTGAACAAAACAACTACCGAACTTATTTCCGAAAGGGTAGTACTGGAAGCCAAACGGTTAATTGTACACTCCAAACATAATTTGGCGGATGTAGCCTATGCGCTGGAATTTTCCGATTATGCCTATTTTTCAAAATATTTTAAAGCCAGAACAGGAATTACGCCTAAGGCTTTCCAGGAGTCCTACAAATAATTTATTTGAATTAACCGCAATCTTTTGATGGTCGCCCCCCTTGCTTAAACGGGCTACAAAGGACAAAATCCTAGCGTAAATTGTATTTAACACCTATTTTTTTTGGTTTGATGTAACTAATATAAGGTGCTGATGCAGAGGTGATTTATGGATTTTGAGGCACTAATCGAATACTGTATTTAGGTCCTTTTTAAGATTTTTGGTAAGTATTGCAAATTGTTGTCGACCTATACCATGTTCCACGAACAATACTGAATGGACGGCATATAACTCCAAGAAATGATCAACAAGAAAATGGACCCGAACAATACAGCGCTGCTTGTATTTTCCTTATCCGCTAAGAAGGAAGTAGTGAGGAAGCCCATTGGTGATGGTCATAGGCCGGAAGAACAGGAAGCCTTATTCAATTTATTGATCGCCAACACGAGAAATTTGGCTACGCAATGTGGTGTCGATTTTTATTGGGTAGATGAGCACGAACAAATAGGCAATAATTTTTCAAGCCGTTTTACAAATGCTTTTCAAAAACTGTTTGATGCCGGTTACGATAATGTAATCTCCATTGGGAACGATAGTCCGGATTTGACCACCCAACTTTTACAAGATGCCGTGCATAAGTTGGAATCAAACAAAATGGTACTGGGTCCATCCAAAGATGGAGGTGTTTATTTGATCGGTCTGAACAAGGAAATATTTCACCACGGAACATTTCTGAACTTCCGTTGGCAAACTTCCTTTTTGCTGGACAGTCTAAAGGATCATATCGACACTCATAAAATAGATGTTGAAATTTTAAGGGAGCTTTCCGATATTGATTCCCGGAAAGATTTGGAGGACTATGCAAAATCTAACCCTACCTCTTTACTGAGCAAGTTATTCAAATTACTGATAGCATCGCTCAATCGCAAATGGAAACGAACTCTTGAAGCAGTTCCATTGGCACTACATCTTTCAAATATAGGGTTAAGGGCACCGCCCGTTTTCAATTCTTTTTAGCAGAATATAACGGACAGTAGGTAGAGCTACTGCAAAACATCATCAATTAATTTAACCATAAACATATGAGACCAATACTGATTGTAGTATTGCAATGCTATGTGTTTGCCTTGTTTGCACAGGAAAGCACGTACAGCTCCAGAGTGCTGGACGACAATCAATCGCCCATTCCCTATGCCGCGGTTTATGAAGAAGGGACTCAAAACTATACATCCACCGACGAAGATGGTTACTTTGAGTTGACAACCTCATCCAAAAAATTTACGCTACAAATTTCTTCCATAGGATACAGGCCATTGACAGTTCTAGTGGAGGACTGGACCCTGCCACTTACGCTCATTATGGAACCCTCCCAAGAACAACTGGACGAAGTCGTAGTGACCGCGTTGGGAATCGAGAAGGATAAACGTGCCTTGGTATCTGCCGTATCCACAGTAAGTTCGGATAAGTTGGTTACGGTTCCGCAGACCAATCTGGTCAATAGTTTGGCAGGGCAGGTAGCTGGGGTACAGATTACCAATGGTTCCAGTGGTGTAGGCTCATCCTCTAGGATCATAATACGAGGGGAAAACTCGTTGAGTGGAAGCAATCAGCCCCTTTTCGTGGTGGATGGTGTACCGATAAGCAACGAACAAATCACAAGCGACCTTGTAAATAATGGTGCCTTGCAAGAGGTCGATTTTGGTAACGGAAGTTCCGAATTTAGTCCGGATGACATTGAATCCATTTCTGTTTTAAAAGGAGCTGGCTCGGCTGCGCTTTATGGGGCAAGGGCTGCAAATGGGGTAGTCCTGATTACTACAAAACGAGGCAATAGGGCCAAAGGCTTTGGAGTAAGCATCAATAGTAATTTCACCATAGAAACCTTGCTTACCTTACCGGATTATCAAAATGTATATGGATTGGGATCTAATGGGGCCTATGCTTTTCAAAATGGTACGGGTGCCGGAGTTGGTGACGGCGGAATCAGCAGTTATGGCCCAAGATTGGATGCCGGGCTACTGATACCACAGTTCGATAGCCCTTCGGTGGACATCAACGGGAATCCCGTTCGCGCAGGCGACGTGATTTCTCGAACATTGCCAGACGGTTCCTTTACGCCCATTACCCCAACACCATGGGTGACCAGACCGGATAATGTCCGCAACTTTTTTGAAACCGGAATAACCTATCAAAATAATATTGCCATTAGCAACACCACCGATAAGGGAAGTACGCGCGTATCCTACAGTAATTTGCGCAATGAAGGCATTTTGCCGAATACGGATCTAAAAAGAGACGGTATTGCATTGAGTGTTGATCAATTTTTGAGCGATAGGCTTAAACTGAGCACTTTTGTAAACTACATTAATACACGAAGTGGCAATAGACCCAATTTAGGGTACGGATATGAGAATGTACTTTATGGGTTTAATTGGACAGGTCGACAGACCAATATTGAATCTCTTAGGGATTATTGGCAAGCGGGACAGACGGGTAGGCAACATTTTGATATTAATTATTTATGGCTGACCAACCCCTATCTTACCCTCTTCGAGAACACCAATAGTTTCACTAAGAATCGGGTTCTGGGCAATGTGTCCGCAACCTACGATTTTTCAGAGCACCTATCGTTAAAGGTACGGGGTGGTTTGGATACCTATAATGATGACAGGGAGTTCCGTCGTACGGTAAGCACCAATGCCAACCCATTTGGATCTTTTCGAAAGGACAATGTCCGTTTTACAGAATTGAACACCGATTTTTTGTTTACCTATACCAATAGTTTTAACGAAAATTGGAATTATGTTCTAACTGCAGGAGCCAATCGCCTAGATCAAAAAATCAACTATTCCTTCGCCGAAGCGTCACAATTGGCAATTCCGGAAATATATACCTTGGCCAATTCCAGGGCCCCTTTATTGGGAAATAGCGAAAAGCTCGACAAAAGAATTAACAGTATTTATGGTACGGCCAATTTTGCCTATCGGAACCAGTTATATGCCGATTTCACTTTTAGGAACGATTGGAGCAGTACCCTGCCCACAGGTAATAATTCCTTTGGTTACTATTCCGCGGGATTGAGCTTTATTGCCTCCAATGCATTTGAGCTGCCCAAAGACATTACGTATCTAAAACTTAGGTTTAGTGCGGCATCGGTAGGTAACGATACCGATCCATTTCAAAATACGCAGACCTTTCGGCTAAACGGGAATTATGGCCCCAATTTTAGGGTAACGAACAGAACTGTGCTAAAAAACACCAATTTAAAACCGGAACGTTTGGATGCCTATGAACTGGGCCTCGAAACATGGTTCTTAAATGGAAGAATACAATTTGAGGGTTCTGCCTATCAAAATATCAGTAAGGATCAGATCATCTCAAGGCCCATTTCCAATGCGACAGGTTTTAATAGTTTTAATGAGAACGGTGGGGAGATACGCACGCGCGGGCTCGAGTTGATGCTGAGCGCTTCCCCGGTAAAAACAAACAGTTTTACCTGGAACACATCGGTAAACTTTAGCACTTTTAGGAGTGTGGTTACGGAACTGCCAGATGGGGTAGATCAATTTGTAACGGCTACAGCAAGTGTTTTTAGCGGTAGCGGAGGTTCCAATACCGTATTCTACATAGCCAGAGAAGGCGGACGCGTAGGCGATATGTACGGTACGGGGTTTGTACAGATAGATGGGCAAGACCTTTACGACAGCAATGGATTGCCAGTTCAGGATGCCAATTTGCGCAAACTGGGCAATTATAATCCAGATTTTACCTTGGGCTTCAATAACAACTTTTCTTATAAAAATTTTGACTTTACCATTTTGTTCGATTGGCGGCAAGGAGGCACCATCGTGTCCCGAACCAAGGCATTGGGAAGTACCTCCGGAGTATTGCAGGAAACCCTGTTGGGCCGTGAAGGGGGATCGGAAAGCACACAGTTTGTAGATGGTAATGGCGTAGTGGGAAATGGTGTGGTCAATATTGGGACGGTGGACAGCCCCCAATATGTCCCCAATACTACAGCAGTAGCGGCAAGTAGGTTCAACAATGCATTTTACGATAGAGGGAATGAGGCCAGTGCCCTGTACGATGCCTCTTATGTTAAATTAAGGCAGCTCAGTATCTACTATACCTTTCCCCGGAAAATGACAAAATCCTTGGGAGTGGAAAATTTAAAGCTTGGCCTTATTGGCAGCAATTTATTATTGTTTACCGAAAATCCGCATTTCGACCCAGAGCTCAATGCGCTCCAAGAGCGCAATATAGTGTACGGCGTTGAGGATTTTTCTTATCCATCCACCAGAAGTTTTGGTGTAAGCCTAAAGACCAATTTTTAAGAAGAAACTATGAAAAATATATCTCTGATTTTAATCTGTATCTGCTTGTCCATTATCAGTTGTACAAAGGATTTTGATTCCATAAACGAGAACCCGAACGAGCCGCAAGAGGTAAGCCCGGAGTTTTTGCTGACCAATGTAATTGCCGATTTCAGCAATGAGCATACCTACAATCAAGGTCTACGACTCAATAACTATTTGGCACAGTTTAATGCAGATATTGAGTTTGAACGCATAGATAGATATGAACTGGGCAGCAATAGCGGATATTGGAATTTGATCTATGGCCTTTTGGCCGATTTGGAATCAATGAAAACTTTGCCAGGGTATAATGATGCCTATGATGGGGTGTGCGAAATTCTTCGCAGTTACCTATTTTCACAACTCACCGATATTTGGGGAGATGTCCCGTACACCGATGCCATACGTTTTTCGGAGGCAAACTTTACACCTGAATATGATACACAAGAGCGTATTTATATAGACCCGGAGAACGGAATTCTTGCCCGACTGGAAAAAGCTGCGGTCAAACTTGAAAATACCACCGAAAGTATTCGTGGGGATATCATGTTCAATAATGATCTGAACAAATGGGTGCGGTTCGCTAATTCACTCCAAGTGCGGTACTATCTCCGAGTAAGCAAGAGAACCTCGGATTTTGACAGACTGCAACAATTGGCCAATGGCAATAAACTTATGGAATCGAATGCCGATAATGCAATACTGCCCTATCTGAGCTCCGCTCCAAATCAGTTTCCCTTGTTCAGTGCATCATCAGGTATTTATCAAGGTCTAAAAATGAGTGAAACGGTGGAACGGATATTAAAAGAATGGGACGATCCCAGGATAGGTGTATTCTTTAACCCTACTCAAGAGAGTCTTCTCAACGGTACACCGGAGTTCAAGGGGATGCCCAACGGATTAAGTACCCAGACAATTAGTGAAATGGGAATTGTACTGAACGATGTGTCCAATATGTCCGATAGGTTTCGGGTGGTTCCCGATGGAGTGGATGCACAGCTCATGTTGTATTCAGAAGTGCAGTTTGCCCTGGCCGAAGCTACGGAAAGGGGATTTATCACCGGAAATGCCCAAACCTTCTACGAAAATGGTATTAGGGCACATTTTGAATATTACAATGCGGAAATCCCGGGAGATTATTTCACTAGGGAGGTTATTGCGCTCAATGGGAGTATGGACGAGAATCTGGAAAAAATCCTTACCCAAAAGTGGTTGAGTCTATTTATGGTAGGGCACGAGGCATGGTTCAATATCCGTCGTACCGGAATACCGGAGCTCAGCCCTGGAATAGACAACTTTAACAGCGATAGATACCCATCACGTTATCTGTATCCCGAATCGGAACAAGCAGCCAACAGGGAGAACTATGAACAGGCCGTATCTAGGTTGGGAGGGGATAACATCAATATAAAGAGTTGGTGGGAAATGTAAACTGAACAAAACAATCAAAAATGAAGAGAGTTACTAAATTACCAATACTAATATTTATAATCACAATTAGTGCAACCTTGTCAGTAGCGGCCAATGTTACCCGGGGCAAGGCCAATATCACCGAGCCTTATACAAGGGGTGGGGAGTCCTTCACTAAAAAAAGGGTTTGGGTCGATACCGATCTAGCAGTGGGAATGAAAAGATACCATAGAGATGGGTACAGTGATGTGGACGATGGTTATGCCGTACTACAATTATTCAAAGCAGACCATATTCATGTCGTGGGTATCAGTGCTGTGTTTGGCAATACCAAGATCGATGATGCATTTAGACTTAGCAAGGAAATGGTAAGTGAATTTTCACCATATCCCATTCCCGTGTACAAGGGTGCGGGCGAAAAATTGGATTTGCAGGATATAAGAACGAACAACGCGGTGGAATCCCTGGCAGAAGCCTTGCGTAGGGAGCCATTGACCATATTGGCCATTGGGCCAGCAACCAATGTGGGCTTGTTGTTGCTAAAGTACCCAGAACTGGCACCAAGGATTCAAGAAGTTGTCCTGGTCGCTGGACGTAGGACCCCTACTTCTTATTTTGAAATTGGAAATCCGGTTCGCCACGCTCCCGATCTTAATTTCGACCTAGATAATGATGCTTTCCGTATCCTTTTTCAGAGTGGGGTAAAGGTGGTTCTATGCCCATTTGAAATTTCTAATAAAGTTTGGTTAACGGCCAAGGATTTAGATGATTTGAAAAACGGGACACCCGGAAATAATTGGCTCTCCGAAAAATCAAGACCATGGTTGCAACAGTGGGTAGATGCTGGCGATGTGGGTTTTAATCCGTTCGATGTGCTGGCCAGCCATTATCTTATTGCGCCGGAAGATTTGGTTATGGAACCCCTTGTGGCACGATTGGAAATCCATAAAAATGATATGAGGGAACAAAAGGGCAACCAGTACTTTAAACAATATCTTTTATGTGATAAAGAAGAGGGATATCCGATTCTTTACTGCTACGATGTTGTTCCCGGATACCATCAAAAATTGATGGAAAGCCTCCTGAAAACCTATGAAAATTAAGTGTAAAAGCAGCATTTTAAATGATTAAGATCACCAAGAATATAAAAGGGCTGGAAGAGTACCTCCATGGACAAAAATGGTTGGGGACAAATGAACATATTACCGCCGTGGAAGTCCCCGGAGAAGGGAATATGAACTTTACACTTAGAGTAAGGACGGATCAAGGCAGCTTTATCCTAAAACAAAGCCGCGATTATGTAGAAAAGTATCCACAGGTTTCGGCACCTGTGGATAGAGCAATGAGGGAGTCCGAGTTCTACAACTTAGTGGCCGACCATATTTTACTTAAACGGCAGATGCCGGCACTCCTTGGGGTCGATGTGAACAATTATGTTCTGAAATTACAGGATTTGGGCGAGGGTGTGGATTATTCATTTCTGTACGAGGAAGCAGGTAGTTTGGATGAGGTTGAATTACAAGAAATAATTGGATTTGTGGCCGAACTTCATACCAGTGTCCATTTAGGCAAAACCGGCAGATCACTTCCCAATCGTAAAATGCGCAAACTTAACCATGAACACATTTTTATTTACCCTTTTCATAAAAACAATGGGTTGAATTTGGATGATATACTTCCCGGGTTAAATGAAATTGGCAACAGCTTTAAAGAGGATGTGCCCTTGTTAAAGAAGGTGGAGCAATTGGGAGAGCGCTATTTAAAGGATGGCAGTATATTGCTGCACGGGGATTATTTTCCCGGTAGCTGGTTAAAAACAAGTGCAGGTGTTCGGATCATTGATCCGGAATTCTGTTTTTTTGGTGAACCCGAGTTTGAGATCGGGGTAACCTTGGCACACTTAAAATTGGCCGCACAGCCACAAATAATTTTTAACAAAGCTCTTGAAAGTTACATGGACAGGGCGCCACTGCAAAAGGAGCTCTGTTTTCAATTTATGGCTACAGAGATACTTAGGCGTATATTGGGATTGGCGCAACTGCCTTTGTCGATAGGTCTCACGGAGCGCATTGAACTTTTACAAGAGGCTAAGGATCTTTTGGTTTGATATATTGAGGAGCCTAACCACCACCAATGATTTAGGATTGTACATTGAAAGAAGAGTATCTCTTAATGTACCAAAACATTTTTGGAGTACTTCGACTACTTGTTTAGAAGATGTTTTATCCTTTCGATAAGATCATCTACCGAAGTTAACCGTCCCAATTCCGATGCATTTAAAAGTGTATATAGTTCTCCAGTGTTCTTCTTTACCAAAATAATGGGCAACGGTTTGTTCAGGAGGTCAATATTGACCTCTAGAGCTTCGTCCTTATGTAAAAACCTCTTATTATATGAAATTGTTTCCAAAAACGAGGCCCACTTTTTATTGACTCCCACATGACCATGGGTTAGTTGGCACAACGAGCATGGATAGGTGGATGGAGAAAATATCTTGTGGGCAAAATCACTTACCACACTAAAAACATCCGATTTGGCATTGTAAATAAAAATGATTTCCTGATCAAAGTTTTTCATGATGCTCGATTAATTTTGGGATAGATACCTATGGGACCACGCTGCGATAATTTTGCCAGCATAAAGAGAATCTTCCTTGTTGGAGAGTAAATGGTCTGCACCGTCCAAAGAGACAAAACTTTTGGGATGCTTTGCGGATTGATAGATTTTAGCGGCATTTTCGATGGACACGGTAATGTCCTGCGGTGAGTGCATTACCAATAAAGGCTTTTTTATACTTTGGAGGATCGGGACCATATTTTTATTTTTAATGTCCTCCAAAAATTGCTTTTTAACCTTAAAATCTCGACCTCCAATAGATACCAACGCTTCACCATCCATAAGAATTTGATCTATGTTATCCCTTAACAAATGGGATACATGTTCCGGCTGCGAAGGAGCTCCAATGGTGATCACCGCTTTTAGTTGAGGTAAACGGGCGGCCGCAAAAATAGCGGCAGCACCCCCTAAAGAATGCCCAATAAGCATGGAAGGGTACTCGTAATGTTCACGTATATGGGCGGCCATATCCTCAAGATCCTCTACGTTCGAAGAGAAATTGGTGTTTTCAAATTCACCTTCGCTATCACCAAGGCCGGTAAAATCGAACCGAACAACAGCAATACCACTTTTGGTCAAAGCCTTACTGATATTCCTGACAGCAGTAAGGTTTTTGTTGCAGGTAAAGCAATGGGCAAACAGGGCATAACCCAATATGGGCGAAGTTAACGGTAACTCCAATTTTGCCGATAATGTATGGCCTTGCCTATTTTTAAATGATATCTTTTCCAGTTTCATGTATGTAATGGTCGGATGAATTCGAAATTCCTTCCATAATGGGTCGGAACAGCTAATTAAACCACTTTAAAGAAGTATACTAGTTGGGCTGCGGTCTTATTCACGGCTTCCGCTTTTAAGATATTTAAGGCTCTTGTTGTAAAAAAAGTTTAACTCTTTGGCATCTGCACCGAACCATCTTTTTGCATAAATCCGTAAATGTAGCCATTGAAGCTTCCAAACCCCTATGTTGTTGTAGTGTCTCGCCGAAGTAACAATGGGTTCGTTGACCACTTTGAACCGGGTATTTTTGTAGATTCTTTTTATGAGCTCAATATCTTCATAAACTTCATAATCCTCATTAAAGCCGTTCAGGGTATAAAACAGGTCATGGTCCATAAAAAGGGACTGATCACCTCCTCTACAAGATATATGATTGACCGCAGTTGCCCAACCCATGAGTTTTAGCCACCAATGATCACTATCAAATTGAAGTCTAAAACAACCGGCCCTGATGTTTTGGTTTACAAGGAGTACCTCATAAATTGCCCGGTCATAATATTTTGGGGGGAAACTATCAGCATGTAAAAAGTAGAGAATGTCTCTCTTGGCAATATTTGCACCGGCATTCATCTGCCTGGCCCTCCCTTTTTTGGATTGTACATATCGGATATTCGAGTATCCGGTCAGTTGCACTCCAATGTCATCACTGCTTCCACCATCGACCACAATAATCTCCCCTACATAGCCAAACGCATTGGCATTAAGATGGTCGATCAATTTGCGGATTCCCTTGGATTCGTTGAGAACCGGAATAATAATACTGATCATAACAAGTTTTGTTACCTACCGTTCAGGTTCCAGTCGTATTCCAAATAGCTTACTTTGGCATCCTCGGCAATATTTACATTGGTGTAGGTATTTATGTAAGCTCGTATGTCACCGTCCAAGAAATCGTTCTTGTACCACTTAAATATTTTGGAGAGTTCTAAATGGTCTTTTTCAATTCGATTTCTATCAGATTCAATGAATTCGTAAGTGGCGCGTTCCAACTGTTCGTCCAGGGTTTCGGGCAGGTAGACCTCGTTTAATAGTTTTGGGCACGAAGCCGACGCACAATTTATCGCAAAATGAATCCTTGGTTCATCCATTTTTCGAAGGATCTCGTGCTCAAGGTCTCCCAAAGAGATCATATTATCCCCTAGTGGGATTAATTTTTGGTCCCATGGTTGGTTGATTCTTTTGATACTGCTGGTGGGATAATTATCCAAAATCAATAAAACCGTATAGGAATTGTACAGGTTAATGTAATAGGACAGTTTTGCATTTCTGCTCCAATTTCCGGAGGGTTGTTTTTCTTTCAGGATGTTTACATAGGATTCCAAAACGTGCTTTTCCTTTAAGAGCCCGCTATAGTCAACTTGCCCTGTATCGTCCACATACTGTTGCAATAAGAATTGCCAAAGCGTATGGTCCGGGTAGGTGGGGTTATGAAACCCGTTGGTCTCGTATGGCATAAGCTTACCGTGGTCTTTTGTTGGGGTCGCAACCAAGGTGATGGTTTGAATCAGAATGGTGAATAACAGCAAATACTTCATCAGTGGAATACATTTTATTGGGTGAGCATAGTCGGATTAAAAGGACCGTCCTAACACTTTGCAATGAATTAAACTATAAAAAATCATGGTTGTATGCTTAACAAGTGATAAAAACAGTTTATAGCGTCACTTAAGCCCACTGTTGGTATTTTCCTGTTTTGGGTTTTAACAAAAGTTTATCGTAAGGCACAAAAACAATGGGCGACAAGTTTTCATATCAAAATAATGGTCCGATGACCAAATAATATAAAAATTAAAGAATAAATGAAAACAAGTTTTATTTTAAGAAGTTTGGTCTTGACCGCATTAATAGGCCTTTCAAGTTGCAGTAATGATGATAATGGTAATGCTTCCCCAGAGATACCTTCAGGAAATTTTGTGGTCACGATTGAAAACACATTTGAAACCAAGCAATATTTTGTGAACGGAACTATTGGATTTATAGCCCCAGGGAATACAGAATCCTACACCTTTAATGCAGGTAAAGGGCATTATTTAAATTTTGCTACCATGTTTGTTCAATCCAATGACCTATTTTATGGCTTTGATGAAGCAGGAGTTCCCCTTTATAACGAAAATGGTGAGGCATTGACTGGAGATGTTACCTCCTATATAAGTCTATGGGACGCTGGTACTGAGGTCAATGAGGAGCCAGGAGTCGGGGTGAATCAGGCTCCAAGGCAAGCAGGGCCAAATACTGGAGACGATGAAAACGGTACAGTTAAGCTCATTTCCGAAGTGAATGATGGTTTTGTATATCCGGAAGTGGCCGAGGTAATAAAGGTAACCTTAACTCATGATGGGGGAACAGAGTTCACAATGACCATAGAAAATGTTTCTAACGTTGCAAATTTTGCAACTCCATTGGCACCGGGAGTTTGGGTAGTTAGTGGCCCGGAACAAACCCCATTGTTTACAGCTGGGATTGAATCATCTGAAGGATTGGAGCGTATAGCGGAAGACGGTGATAATTCGATTTTGGATACTCAGTTTACTTCGGAAAGTGGATTTGTATCACCTTTTGCACCAGGTGCCTATAGCGTAAATGGAGCTGTTTATAGTATTGGAGGTAGTGCTTCGGAAGCTTTGGAGGCAATGGCTGAAGATGGGAATCCATCAGGTTTTGACAATATTTTTAATACACCTGTCGGAAAATCTGGGCCTGGACCAATTTTTCCGGGAGAATCCTATTCTTTTGAGTTTACAGCAAGTGAGGGGGATGTTTTATCATTTGCAACCATGTTGGTACAATCCAATGATTGGTTGATCGGCGCCAATGAAATTAACTTGTTTAATAACGGAATTCCCACTAGCGGAGATATTACCGATAGATTGGAACTAGTTGATGCCGGTACAGAGGTAGATGAATATGCCGGTGCTGGAAACAATCAACCTACGCGTCAAGTTGCTGCGGATACAGGTGAAGAAGAAAATGGAACCATTGCAATAGAACAAACGGTCGGTGCCCATGTCCCCACAATCGACCAGATGATCAGGGTTACAATTACAGCTAACTAAAAGTTCATAATAGTGATTGTTGTTACGAAGGGCCATTTTGTAAAAAGAAATGGCCTTTTTTTTAATACACAACCGAAAGAAAGATATACCAAACCTTGTTCCAATTTTAAACTGGTATCTTGTATTTTGAAAGCGAAGGCCCGTTCTAATGTACTTGCCTTTTTCAAATAGGGAAAGGTCAATTGTTTCCCCTTACTTGTCAAATCAATCAATACATCAATATCTATATACACCATGAAAAATATATTGCTCGTTTTATTGTTGCTCATATCCCTGGCCATGATTTTTATCTCATACAAAGCAGCTATACCAGCTCCAGGACTAACCGGGTTGGGCTTTATTGTTATTTCGATCTTGTTTTACAATCGCAAAGATTAGTAAGTGTGTAGTAGGGGCTTGTTCGAAGTAAAGATTTTAATTCGTGAGTTTTGGATAAATCGTAGCATACCCAAGGAAGAATTGATAGGGTCAATGTTGTTTTTGTAATGGCTGAAAATCAGAAAGATTCTTTATTGAATAGGAGAAAGGTAGCCATTAAAAAAAGATAAAGGTTAATTATTCGGGAAAAGAACGACTTAAAATCATAGAAGAATGATCCATTGCCAAATGGTCAGAAAACAACACAACTTAAAAACGAAATATGCACACTAAAGAAATTAAGAATTTTGACGCTATTGTTATCGGATCCGGACAGGCGGGAACCCCGTTGGTTTTCAAGCTAGCTTCCCAAGGGCAAAAAATTGCTTTTATAGAACGGGAGCATTTTGGCGGGACCTGTTTAAATGTTGGCTGTACGCCCACCAAAACTTATGTGGCCAGTGCTCGGCGCATGTGGGAGGCGAAGCATGGCGACGAACTCGGTATTGAAATCCCGACTGGAGCAAAAGCCAATCTGGGCAAAATTAAAGCGCGAAAGGACGCTCTGATAAAAAAATCGGTAGATGGGATTGCCCAAGGAGTGAAGAACAATAAAAATATTAGTTTTTTTAAAGGCGAAGCTTATTTCGAGGACCATAAAGTGGTTGCCGTAAACAACGAACTTTTAACGGCCGAAGAGATTTACATTAATGTTGGTGGGAGTGCATTTATACCAGAAGGCTATGGGGATGTTCCTTACCTTACCAATCAAAGTATTTTGGAGCTCGAGGAAATCCCAGAACATTTAGTGGTAATTGGAGGTAGTTATATAGGTCTGGAATTTGGTCAAATGTTCGCCCGATTGGGTGCTAAAGTCACAATAATTGAACGGGGCAGCGCCATAATTGAGAGGGAAGACCCGGAGACCAGTCAAACAATCCAACGTATTATGGAGGAAGAAGGCGTGGACTTTAGATTAGGGGCAGAATGTATTGCCGCCCAAAAAGATGAGAACGGTGGAATTGTTGCCAAAATTAATTGTTCTAAAGAAGGAGCTATCGAAATTAAAGGTAGCCATCTCTTACTGGCCGTTGGCAGAAGGCCCAATAGCGCAAAATTACAACTCGAAAAAACCGGTGTAAAAACCAACGAAAAAGGATTCATAGAGGTCAACGATTACCTGGAAACCAACATCCAAGGGATATATGCTTTGGGCGACTGCAATGGAAAAGGCGCTTTTACGCACACCGCATACAATGATTACGAAATTATCGCTGAAAACAAGTTCGAGGGTAAAAACCGTAAAGTATCCGATAGAATTTTAACCTATGGCCTTTTTGTGGACCCACCCTTGGGTAGAGTCGGGATAACAAAGAAAGAAGCAGAAGAAAAAGGATTGGATGTCCTGATTGGGCATCGACCGTTCAGTAAGATAGCACGCGCCAAGGAAAAAGGTGAAACCGAAGGCTATATGAGTTTGGTGGTGGACGCCAACACAAAAAAAATATTGGGCGCCACTATATTGGGAGTGGGCGGTGATGAAATAATCAGCGGAATTATCAACATTATGTATGCCGATAAGAGTTATGAGGTAATACGGGATTCTGTACAACCTCACCCAACTGTTTCAGAATTGATACCAACAATGCTGGAATCTTTGACTAAATTGTAAAGCAAATCAACAAATAGGAAAACCGTCCAGCTTTAATCGATCAGAAAAATATAGCACAGAATGAACCTTACCGAACAGTTTTTAAAGACTCGAGAGAAAACTGAAACCATATGCAGTCCCTTACAAACAGAAGATTATGTAGTACAGCCCATAGTGGATGTATCACCTCCAAAATGGCATTTGGCCCATACCACATGGTTTTTTGAACAGTTTGTATTGGTAAATTTTGACCAAAGCTATAAGGTATTTCACCCTGACTTTGCCTTTTTGTTCAATAGTTACTATAATAATTTGGGTGAAAGGACCCTTAGGCACGAGCGGGGCTTTATGACCCGTCCGAGTGTTTCGGTCATCTATGAGTATAGAAAATATGTAACAAGTGCCATTCAGGAACTGTTGGATAGCAAGCCCGATATTGAGGTGATACAATTGGTCGAAATTGGAATCAATCACGAACAGCAGCATCAAGAATTATTGGCATACGATATCAAGTATATTTTAGGCACTCAGCCCACATTTCCAGCGATAGGAGATTATTTTGGTCTTAAAGAAGAGTCCCATGAACAGAAATGGCTTTCCTTTTCGGAAGGATTATATGAAATCGGGCATCAGGGCAACACGTTTTGTTTTGATAACGAACGGCCGTCCCATAAAGTTTTTATCCAAGATTTTCAGATGAGCAACAAGTTGGTGACCAAGGGGGAGTTTTTGGAATTTATGGAAGATGGAGGTTACAAAAACTTCAATCTTTGGCACGATGAAGGTTGGCATTACATCCAAAATAATGGTATCGATAGCCCTCTGCACTGGCATCATAAAAACGGTGATTGGTACGAATATCAATTCAACGGACTGGACAAAATAAATGTAGAATTGCCCGTCTCCCACATATCCATGTACGAGGCATATGCATATGCCAATTGGAAAGGGATGCGCTTACCAACCGAATTTGAGTGGGAGGTTGCTTCACAACAGATTGAATGGGGCCAACTTTGGGAATGGACCAATTCGGCACATTTGCCATACCCGGGCTTTACCCAGGCCAAGGGTGCAATAGGCGAATACAATGGAAAATTTATGCTAAACCAAATGATATTACGGGGAGCATCCGTTGCCACAACACATGACCACCTAAGAAATACATACCGTAATTTTTTCCCTGCATCCAGCAGATGGGTCTTTTCTGGGATCCGACTTGTAAAAAACCAAAATTAGAATGTCCGATTTTTTCGACCATGTAAAAGAAGGGCTGCGCAAGTCGCCCAAAGCACTTTCTTCACGGTATTTTTATGATGCAAAAGGAGATGCCCTTTATCAAAAAATAATGAACTTGGAGGAGTATTACCTTCCTCGTAGCGAAATGCAGATCATTGAAAACCAAAGTGTCCAAATGGCCCGCGATATTGCATTGGTCCACTCCCGTTTGCAAATTGTGGAGCTGGGAGCGGGCGATGGCACCAAGACCAAGCACTTGATCAAACATTTTAAGCCGCATTTTAACTCGCTCGAGTATGTGGCCATGGATATTTCCGACAATGTCCTGGCCATAAACGAAAAAGAAATAAAAAGTGAAACAGAGCCAATAAAATACAAAGGTGTGGCCGGTGATTATTTTGAGACCTACAAAACCATACCAGCTACGCAAGATGGAAGATTGGTCATGTTTTTAGGGGCCAATATTGGCAACTACACCGGTAGTGACATCTCTGAGCTTTTTACCTTCGTTAAATCCAAACTAAAGGATACCGATTATTTTTTGGTGGCATTCGACCTGGTAAAACACCCTCGAAAAATTATGGCCGCTTACGATGATAGTAAAGGCATAACCAAACAATTCAACCTTAACTTACTGGAAAGGATGAACAGGGAGTTGGGTGCAAACTTCAACCTTGGGCAATTTGATCATTTTCCATATTATGACCCACTTACGGGCGTGGCATCCAGTCAAATAGTAAGCTTAAAAAAGCAAATTGTTGAGTTTTCACAAGGATTCACAGTTTCTTTTGACCTCTTTGAAGCGATTCATACCGAAATTTCCAAAAAGTTCTTTTTGAGCGATATTGAAGAGGTAGCCGAAGAGTCCGAAATGAATATTGAACAAACGTATTTCGATACGGATAAAGGATACACTTTTGTTTTGTTTCGACCCCAAAAATATGGAATGGATTGATTTGCTTCAACTGTGACAAAACACAAATGGCAGGGCAATATTGCCCTGCCAATTTTTAGTGACTGTTCTTGTTTTCTGATGCTTTTATTTTAGCGACTGCTTAAATTCTTCCGTGGTGTACACATGGCTGGCCACAAAACGATAATTAATTTCTGCGGCTACGTTTCCATCATATCCGGGAGCAACGGCAGAAGCTGTTGCATCTACCACTACGGCAACTTCGAAGCCGTCTTCCAGCAGTTCCCTTAGATGCGATTCCACGCATAGGTTTCCGGACATTCCGGCCAAAACAACCTTATCGATTTTCTGCTTTCTCAACTGCAAGCTAAGATCGTTCTGCTCGGGCCCGTACACTTTATGGGGACCTACGACCGTTACAAAATCCTTGTTGATGTATTTTTTGTATCGGGGAAGCCAATCAGCACCGGATCCTTCGAACCCTTCTTTGTTGAGCTGGTCGCCTCGGTCAAACATTCCTATGTCGTGCATTAGTTTTTCCAATGCCCCTTCAAACTTCCATTTGTGATCGTGCTCGTAATAATAATGTGGAGAAATAAATACTTGAATTCCATGTGCTTCAGCCAATTGGAACAGCGTTTCCAAATTTTCAACGGTATTGTTTTTAATCACACTCTCTCCAATGACTCCCCAAGTTACGCCATCGGGGCTCAAAAAATCATTTTGAGGGTCGGTTATAACAATGGCTGTGGTGTTGTCCACTGTAAATCCGGGGTCTGGAATTTGGGCATGGGCGCAGGGGACACAAGCAAGGAGGAAAATGTACAAAGCAATAGGATTGAATAAAATTGATTTCATAATTTTAAAGATTAAGTGATTTTACAATAATTTGATTGTTTTTTATGATTTGGTCTTTCCTAAATAAATAGACCGGTTTCATCATTGTTAAATTCCAGTTCTTCTTGAACCTTGTTCAGTGTTTCCTGGTTTTCCGCATTCTGCGCACTGTATTTATACCTTGAAACAGACAGTCTTCTAAGGAATTTGGCCAATAACATTTCTACAAAGAATAAGGGTTGATGAATCACTGGTTTAATTCAGCATGGCTAAGTTGTTCTGAAATGTTTTTCGATACTTTAAGGGTGGTATGCCAAAGTTGGATTTAAATAGTTTGGAAAAATGGCTAGGGTTTTCACAACCCACCCCGAGACCGACCTGAATAACACTTTCATCTGTGGAAATGAGAAGCTTTTTAGCTTCTTCCAGCTTTATTCGAGTTATAAACTGATGTGGTGTTTCACCTGTGGTTCTTTTAAATACACGAGTAAAATAATGCATGCTCAGCTCAACCAATTTGGCCAATTCAGAGGTTAGAACAGGACGATCTATATGTTTTTTTACATATCGATGTATCTTATGTATTTGAAAAGGAGTCAACCCCATTTTTAATTTACAGTTCAACTGCGATTCTATGTTCTCTCTTTTTACCAAGTAATCGCCCAGGGTAACTATCATATTCTCCAAATGGGATTGTCTGTCCATGGGACTCATCAATAGTTCCTGGATCAGGTAAAGTGCAAGCTGGTTGCTAAGTGGGGTTTCCAATATTGGTACAGGAACAAATTTATCGGTATCCATGTCAAGGTTCATTAAACCAAATGTTCCATTGTACATACCGATCACCAAAGGTGCGGTAGGGTTAAAATCGGGAGCTGCGTTGAGTGAATAGATAAACTCAAAAGTATCCTCCCCATCGGCGCTATCTTTTTGGTTTTTAGTGTCCTGGATAAGAAAAAGGACAACGGTCGAGTTTCCGATTGTCTGTTTTATTTCCTTTCTATTGATATGGGAGTTTTTGATGTGGTTGATATATCTCATGGCTTTTCTTTTTATATGGGTTAGCTGCGACGGACAGGGTTGCCCATCAATTATCTTATATGCTTCTTGTTTTAAGGACCCTGCAGGATCGCCCCTTGAACACATTTCAAAATTACTGATGCATAGGGGAGGTAACTAGTTGGAGTTTCTTAATGCGGACAGTTTTCTTACCAATGTGTTGGATTTTATCATTTTTCAGCATTCTTTTCGTTGTTCTGGACTCCTTTTAAAAAGTGCGATCTTCTAAACGTTACGGTTTACCTTCTTAACGTATCCTATAATCACGTATAAATGAGTAAATTGTAGTCCAATACGTACCCAATGAATCGGATAAGAATAAAAGATGTAGATATTGAGTGGAGTTTGCATCCAGATATCTGGAAAATTGAGGAAAAAGGGACCTCCCAACTTGCAACCGTCCTTTTACAACAATTATCCAAGACCACTTTGTTCGAGCAATTTGCAATAAATAAAATACAAATATTGCCTGGCAATAGGGTGATCTATCAAATACCGGTTCCTGAAAAAAAAATTCCAATAGCCCCTAAAACAGACAAGGATTTTGAGTCTTTTCTAAATCGAACAATTGTATTGGCTTCCGCCATTTCGGAAGTACATAAAGCGGAATACTGTTTTGGTGTTTTACAGAACAGTAGATTTATGGTGGATTCGGATGGAAAATTGCTCATTACGGGTCTCGGTTTGTTTCAAAAAGAGTACGCCAAAAGTGACTTGGCCGCTTATCAGGATGATGATTTCTTTTTTATGGCCCCCGAATTTAGTACTCGTAGTAAGCAAAGACCAGATTTTAAAGCTGATCTGTATGGATTTGGAGCGCTGATGCATTATTGGCTAACCGGAGAACATTTTTTTAAAGCTGTAGACAAGCAAGAAGTATTGCACAAACATTTAACGGAACCATATGATGCCTCTATAAACACCCTTTGGAAACATACGGGTATCCATCAGATCATCAATGCTTTGTTGGAAAAGAAGCCGGAAAATAGGTATCAGTCGGCACAAGGGGTATTGAGGGATCTGGAAAACTTAAAACATCAATTCGGCAAAGGAGAATTTGATGTTTCCCCAGAATTGAGCATCAATTTTAATCCTGGGGTAATTCGCATTTCTGATACCATTCTGGAACAAGAAGCTGCCCTCCAGCAATTAATGAAGGTTTATCGGGATGTGCGAAATGGACCTGCTTCCGTAGCGTTTGTGGAAGGAGCGGCCGGTATAGGTAAAACATCTTTGGCCAAGGCTTTCGAAGCTGAAATTACCGATTCGGATACACTTTTTACCGTAGGCAGTTTTGATAAATCCCAATCCACCCCATATAGTGCATTCCAAAAAGCGTTTAAAAACATAGCACAGCGAATACTGCTTAAATCAGGAAAGAGCCATTCCGAGATCCGGGACATTTTTATAAATGGACTAGGTTCCGATCTATCTGCATTATTTGAGGTTATCCCCGATTTAAAGGAACTTACCGGGAAACTACCGGAACCAGAATCCTTGAATCCATTGGAAACAGGAGATCGTTTTGTAAATCTATTTGCACGGTATTGCCGAACATTGGATGGAATCGGTTTAAAACGGGTGATTTTTATAGATGATGTACAATGGAGCGATCTATCGTCCCTTAAACTTATAGAATATATGGCGTGGGCACCGCTCCACAGGGTGTTGTTTGTGCTATCCTACAATCCGGAGGGACTAACAGAGGATCATCCTTTGCTCAAATTTCAACGCTCTTTGGTGGCGGGCAAAAAGAACGTGCCCGTAATACGTTTAAGGCCATTGAGCCAAAAGGCCACCGAGCAAGTAGTGGCCGATGCGCTTTCCGAAGAGCAAAGCAAAATCCATGACCTTGCAGTACTGGTCCACAAAAAAACCAACGGAAACCCTTATTATATAAAACATTTCCTGTATTCGCTCCACGAAAATAAAGCTTTGACCTACGATACCGTGGCTCAACGATGGCAGTACAATTTGAGTAGTGTAAAACAGCAAGATGTAGCTGAAAACCTCTTGGCCATCTACGAAAAACAATTGTCCCTGCAATCGTACCAGGCTCAAGTTATACTTAAAATTGCCGCTTTTGACAATGGAAACTTTAATATTCCATTATTGATTTCTATCAGTGGTTTTCCCCAAGAAATCGTTGTTCTGCTTTTGGAACTGTTGACCGAAGCTGGCCAAATTTCAAAGTTGGACGCTACACCAAATCAGTTTGTATTTAATCACAACAAGATTCAACAGGCTGCATTGCACCTTGCCATTCCTGGGTTCGATGTTTCTTTTGAAGAGCTGCACTATGGTATTGCGCTATTTCATATGAAGAACAATGGAATTGTCGATGCCATATCACTAAATCAATTTGTAGAGCATTTAATAAGTTCAGGAGCTCATATACAGGATAATATTGTTCCCGTTGCTCTTGGATATATTTTGGAAGCGGCACAATTGGCAAATAACTCAAACTCGGCATTAACGGCAAAACAAAATTTGAGTTTTGCACTAGATCTTCAGACTAAATTTAGGACAGATAGGTATGCCTACGAAGTGTTGTTCGAAATGGCAAAGGCGTCCTACCTTTTAAAACAGGTGGAAGAGGGCAGGGTATATGCTGATAAGGCAATTAATAATGCCCCTGATGATTATAAAAAGTGTGAAGTTCATATGCTGAACCTTACATTTTTTGAAGCTTATTCTTTATATAAGTCGAATACCCAGGAAGGAATTAAGGCGTTGAAGGTATTGGGATCCAAAATGAACCTTTTCTCTAAACCTAGTGAAACCAAGAGTGCATACCTCAAATTTATGGAGGTGCTGCCTACGGATTTTAATAACGATTTATTGGGTAGTGCAGTATATACAAAGAAAGACCGGTATGCTTTGGAAATCATGGTGAATATGTGTACTTCCGCCAAGCGGATAGATCAAAATCTATATACCCATCTTTTATTTGCTATGGGCGAACTTATGTTTAAAAAAGGTTTCACCGATTCGTCTCCTTTCATACTGGTACATTTAGGATCGTTTTTGTGCCACCGATATCATGAATTTGAACTGGGCGAGAAACTTAGCTGTCTTGGTTTAAAAAGGTTGCAATCGGAAAAGCCGGGTAAATATTTCTCCAAAACCATGTCCGTTTATCATATGGCGATGGGTCCGCTTATGGCCGATTACCAGACTTTGGAAACACAACTGGATGAAGCCATCGCTTATAATGTGGATCGAGGGGACTTTTATGGGGCAAGTAGCCTGCAATATGCCCAAATTAGAAACCAATTGCTTTCGGGCACTAATCTGTTGGAATTGCTCAGGGTCTGTAACGAGACGATAGATTCCTTCAGCATACATGGCAATACAGTCCATTTGGCCCAAATACAAGGCATCAAATTTATTTTGCAAAGATTGATCGGGAAAGATACCGGCACCTTAAACACAGCCACAAAGGCCATGCAGTTATTGGAAGATAGTAATTGCAGGACCGCCATTGCAAGTTTTCACATATTTTTAGGTTGGGTAGATTGTATTAAGGGAGATTATCAAAAAGCCTTAGCCCACTTTAAGGACCATCAAAAAGAATTGGAACATCTGATTTCCGAACCACAATTTTTTAAATATCAGGTCTTACGGTCCGTATGTGAATTAATGGTCAATAGCAACCCAACATCAAAAGTTTTGGGAGGAGTTAAGGAAAGGCAGAAACAACTAAGTGGTTGGGCGAAGGCCGCATCGCACAATTTTTGGGCAGAGTACCAAATAGTAGAGTTGTTACTGGCTTGTAAATCGGGAGATTATACCAATGTGCCCGAGCAGATAGAACATGTACTGCTTTGGACACAGAAAAATGGACAATTCCATATTAGGGCCATGTTTTGCGATATAATTTCAAGTACCCTACCAAAAAAAGGATTTGTTTTTATAAAGCAAGCCTTAAAAAATGAATCCGAAAAAGCCAAAGCAGGATGGGGCATTCCTTTGCAGAGTAATGAGTTCGACGGGAATTTTGAAGAGAAGGCAAACACCCATTCCCAGCACATTAAAAATTTCGATTTTCAAAGTTTGATCAAGGCCACGCAAACCATATCGGCAGAAGTGAATCGGGACCGTCTTGTGGAGAGTTTATTGCAGATTGTGATGGAAAATGCCGGAGCGGACAAGGGCGCACTGGTATTAAGAAACGGGTCCTCTTTACATGTTACGGCCTATATAGATCTTACCGTTCCAACAGAAGCACAATTTTCGGAGAGTCCTCTCGAAGATTGCAGAACATTGCCTATTAGCCTAATAGAACATGTAGCAACGACTAAAAAGGAGCTGTGCATTGATGATTTAACCGAATATTGTGCCAATTCAGAAGATCTGACAGCAGATTTTAAGGGGTCGCTGCTGTTACTTCCCTTAATAAAACAAAGAGATCTGGTAGGAGTACTGTACATTGCCAATAGCCATATTACAGGAATGTTTACAGAAGGAGGACTGGAAGTATTGCGAATAGTTGCGGCACAAGCAGCAATTTCCATTACAAATTCCACCCTTTATGAACAAGCCGTTACTTTAAACAATGAGTTGGCGGCCTCCCAAAAGGAACTGGCCAAACTTAACCAGGCACTGGAAGAGAAAATTAAAAATAGGACCCAGCATTTACGCCACGAAATAGAAATGAGAAAAGAGGCGGAAAGGGACTTGATTTTTGCCAAGAACGATGCCGACAATGCCAACCGTGCCAAATCACAATTTTTGGCCAATATGAGCCATGAGATCCGTACACCTCTAAATGCAATTGTTGGATTCTCTCAGATACTTACCAATCAAAGCAAGTCACTTGATCTAACCAATTCGTTTCGTAGGTATTTGAACAATATTCATCAAAGTGCAGAATCACTTTCCGAGATAATCCAGGACATATTGGATTTATCCAAGATAGAAGCAGGCAAAACCGCCCTTTTGCAAGAAGATATAGATCTTAGGCAGCTGTTCTTTTCGGTATATAGGATTCAGAAAAGTATGGCAAAGTCCAAGGATGTAAAGGTAATCTATGGTCTGTCTCCGGGAACACCAAGATATGTGCGTTCCGATCGTGGTAAAATAAAACAGATCCTTATGAATATTGTGGGCAATGCGGTAAAATTTACCCCGGCATCCAAGAACGTGCACCTAGATTTGCGTGTAGATAACGACTTTTTGATATTTCGAGTAGCTGACGAAGGTATAGGGATTCCACAGAAAGACCTCGAACGAATTTTTGAACCCTTTACACAATCCGATGCGGGCAAGGACAGAAAATACGGCGGAACAGGGCTTGGGTTGGCAATTACCAAAAGCCTGGTGGATATTTTAAAAGGAGAGCTTAGTGTGGAGAGTACGGAAGGGGAAGGAACCATCTTTACGATCAAGATACCCTATTTAAAGGCCACGCCAATGCCATTCGATAATCCCGAGACCATAATGGCCAACTATAGGATACCTTCCAAAAGTAAAATTTTGGTGGTGGAAGATCAATTAATGAACCAAGAAATGATCAGGGCCCTGTTTGCCGAGTTGGGATCGGAAATTTTACTGGCTTCAAACGGTAGGGAAGGTGTTGCCATGGCAGAACAATATGACCCCGATATTATTTTTATGGATATTCACATGCCGGAAATTGATGGTTTTGAGACCTTAAAGTTGATTCGAGGCTTTAACCTGGATATACCCATAATAGGCTTATCCGCAGATGCATTCAAAGAACACCAAGATGCTGCCGTAGAAGCAGGTTTTACCGCTTACCTTACCAAACCCGTAAATGTACCCAAGCTCGTGGGACTTCTAAAAAGTTTCCTTCCAGAAGTGTCCTGTACAAAATCAACTGGCAAAACGGTTCTGAATGATGATCAACAACATCAAAAAGAGCAAGCGCTGGAAACCTTGCGAAAACTGCCCATTTTTGAAACGGAAAAATTGGCTGCAGTCGCAGAATCCTTAAGTGAAATTCTGCCTGCCGGAATATTGAATAAATTGGAGGATGCCATTTATACAGGTGATGAAGTAGCTTTACAGAATTTTTTAACGAATACATTAAATGTATAAGGATACTTCTATTTTGGTTGTGGATGACAACCGACAGGTATTGGAACTGGTAAACCATGTCTTGGCCGAAGTAGGCTATAACATCTCTTTTATCCCAAAAGGACAGTTTTTGTTCCAACGATTGGCAAGCCAAAAATTTGATTTGGTACTGTTGGATATCAACCTTCCAGGTGTTAGCGGTCTGGAACTCTTGCAACAGGTCAAATCGGATTCTGTTTATAAATCAATTCCGGTAATCATTATTAGTGCTGAGGAAGAAGATGAAACTTTGGCAAAATGTTTTGATCTTGGAGCAAGCGATTATATCAAAAAACCGATTCATCACGAAATCTTAAAAGCTAGGGTTCAGTCCGTTATTTCGGCATCTCGATTCCATCAAAATGCGATCCATCAACAAAAACAGGAAGCCTTGCGAGCCCGGATGAAGATGTTGTCCTCCCAAATGAACCCACATTTTATTTTCAATTCCCTGTCGTCCATCCAAGAATTTGTGCTGGCAAACGAAACCGAAAGGGTATTGGATTATCTATCGGAGTTTGCTGGATTAATGCGACAAAACCTGGAGAATTCCATGCTTGCCCATATAACTCTATCCAAGGAGCTACAGTTTTTGGATACCTACTTAAAACTGGAAAGAACCCGCTTCAACAATATATTCGAATATAGGATTGATATAGATGTTGAGGCTCCGGAAAATATTATGATTCCACCTATGCTACTACAGCCCTATCTGGAGAATGCGATTATTCATGGTCTTCGTAAATCCACTGGACCGGGAAGGTTGCTTTTAAAGGTTAGGGAAAAAGGGAATACCATACATTGTACAATAGAGGACAATGGTATTGGAAGGGCATTGGCTTCGGCTATCTCGGAGAGCCGGCATAGATCTATCGCCATGTCCAATATTGAGGCGCGCCTAGAACTCTTGAACATGGAATTTGGACAGGATTTGTTCAGTGTCGAGGTCGTGGACCTGGAAAAGAAAGGTAAGCCTTCTGGTACAAAAGTAGAGCTCTGCTTTCCAAACGATTTACACTAATTTTTTTAGAAGGGCTTCCTTTTTCCTCACCGATACATCCACATGGGATCCATCTTTTAAAACAAGATACCCCCCTTTGCCCTTAACATATTTTTCTACATGGTTAAGGTTGACCATATGGGATTTATGTACCCTGAAAAAATTAAAGGACTCCAATAAAGGTTCAAATTCTCCCAAAGGTTTGGAAACCATGATCATTTTTCCGTTATCCAGGTAAAAGTTGGAATACACATGGTTGGCTTCTACGCGCAGCAATCGATTGGCTTCCACAAAATCAATGCCTTCCGACGAGCGTAGGGCTATTTTGGTATAATTATGGTCCTGCAATTTGGTATTTTCCCTAAGTACCTGATATTCTTCTTCCCTAGAGGGTGCCTGCTTGGCCAAAATTTTACCTGCCCGAGATACAGCGTTTTTCAGTTCTTGAATGTTTATGGGCTTTAAAAGATAATCCAGTGCAGCATACTTAATGGCATTTATGGCATAAAGATCATGTGCTGTTGTAAAAATCACTTCAAAATTAGGTTCCGGAAAATGGTCGAACAAGGTAAATCCATTGCCCTCGGGCATTTCAATATCCAAAAACACCAAGGCAGGCTGTTCCGTGTTGATCAGGCCCACAGCTTCTTCCACAGAAAAAGCATCGCCAACCAGCTCAATATTAGGGCAAAATGTAGTCAACATCTTTCCAAGAATATCATGGTGACGTTGTTCATCATCCACAATAATGGAACGGATTTGAAGGGTCATGAGCGGTTTGGTTATAATTATAGCTCTAAATATAGAGTAATTTGAAGAATTATTTCTAATTTGTACTCATAATCAACCGTTTGTAAATGACTTTAGGCATTGGCAGTTTGGCGCCCGATTTTAAGGCAGTCACCACAGAGGGAGAAATCCAATTTTACGACTGGCTGGGTGAGTCTTGGGGGTTGTTTTTTTCTCATCCAGAGGATTACACGCCCATTTGTACCACCGAACTGGGCATGGTAGCACAATTGGAAGAGGAATTCGTGAAAAGGAACATGAAAGCTATTGCGTTGAGTGTTGATGACCTGGATTCCCATTTGGGTTGGAAATCGGATATTGAAAATTCCATGAACGTTACCGTGAGATTCCCAATTATTGCTGATGCAAAGGCCGAGATTGCCCATAAATTTGGAATGATCCAACAAGGTGCTTCCGATAAAAAAACAGTGCGGTCCGTTTTTATAATAGACCCTGATAAACGGATACAGCTTCATCTTACCTATCCCATGTTCATCGGTAGAAATTTTGATGAAATATTAAGGGCAATAGACGCACTGCAACTACATGCGGAACACCAGGTACTTACACCGGCCAATTGGAAGCCAGCTGATGATGTTATTATAGACCCATCCATGCCCGAAGAGGAAAAGAAAGCTAAATTTCCGGACAGAAAGGTGCAGGGAGCATCGTATCTTCAATTTTCCGGTGATCCATCCAAGAAGAAATAATGCGATTACCTGTAGTATTATTTTAGGCCATTACCATGTTTTGTTTTGTTTTTAAAATTTGTTGGAGTATCCTTCACTGGTTTGGTATGGCTCTTATATTGAATGGTATCCAATCATGAAAAAAATCTTCCACCGTTGCCATGTCGGTAATTTCCATTGCTCAGATAACTGTGCAGTGTCAGAAAAACCAATTTTGAACGGTTTTTAACTTTAAATCAGGACAAAACCGCAAAATCAGAACATAATGGCAAATTTCAAATAAAATGGGTCTTTCCATTTTGTGAGTTTTACAGTGTTATAAATCAAGAAATAAACCTGTAAACAAAAACATTATGGAATCCACCAACTCTACGGAAAGAGCAATTTTAGGTAAAAAGGAAGCACAGCTTCCGGTTACCGGTTTTGAAATAGACCGGCATACGGCGATCGTAATTGTTGATCCACAAAACGATTTTTTAAGCCCTGAAGGGGTTGCGTGGGGGGCTGTGGGCCAAAGTGTTATGGAAAATAACACCATTGAAAATATTGAAACCCTGTTTAGATTAGGTGCGGAAAACGGTATCCATGTATTTGTGTCACCGCACTATTATTACCAACATGATCATGGATGGCGTTTTGAGGGTGCATTGGAGAAATTGATGCACAATATCAATATGTTCGATAGGGGAGATCAATTGAATGTAGAGGGTTTTGAAGGTTCCGGGGCAGATTGGCTTCCCATTTACAAGCCATATATCAACAACAAGGAGAAAGTTACCGTTTGTGGACCACATAAAGTATTCGGTCCGGAGAACAACGACTTGGTACTTCAGCTTAGAAAGCAAAAAATCGATAAAGTGATACTTGCCGGAATGTCCGGAAACCTATGCGTGGAATCCCATATGCGAGAGCTTTTGGAATGTGGATTTGAACTTGCTGTGGTAGGCGATGCAACAGCCTCTGCCAAACTCCCTGGCTTGGACGGGGATCAAGCGGCACAAACCAATTATGCCATGATGGCAAGCGAGATATACACGACCAATCAACTCGAAGAAATTTTGGAATCACAAAAGAGCCTTGCCGAAGATTGATTTAAAGAGATAGAATACAGAGAAGTTTAATAAAAGTTCTGGTTAGTGTTTGTTTAGTTGAAATGGATGGGAGGTACGGCTCCGTATCTCCCTTTCATAAACCGATGGATAAATTAAAACAACAGATTAAAAAGTATGGGTCATGTTTAATAACACCAATATCAATAGACTGCCATTGGTATTTAAAAGTAACGATGGCAAGAACTATTTCCAATTTCATATTCGTGGTCAACTTGCTTCTTTGGAGTACGATATGATCGGAGAGCAAGAGATCAATTTAAAAAAGCTCGAAATCAGTAAACATCTAAATCGACCTGAGGTGGGAAATGCTTTGATAGAAAGGGTTCTGGAATACTCCTTAAGGGCGGATTATACTGTTGTGCCGACAAATCCAGAGGTTGTGAAGTTTATACAAAAACGCCCAGAATATAAAAAACTCCTATCGGTCAATAATAGCAGTATAGATTTCCATCAAAAGAAATTTCGAGAACACAAAACACTATTTTAAAAATAACCGAAGCCATGAGAACAATAACAGAAACAAAGGTTCAGTTAAACCCTGAACTATGGTCCGTACAACATAAAACCTATCTTTTCGCAATGGCCAGGCGAAAGCTGCCGGAAGCTGCCATAGAGGATGTTGTACAAGATACATTTTTGGCAGCTTTGCGCTCTGCTCCTCGATTTAAGGGACAATCTACGGAACGTGTTTGGCTCACTTCCATATTACATCATAAGATCATGGATTATTATCGAAAAGCCTACTCCCGCCAAGGAAAGGTTATGCACGATGCCTTGCGATTGTCCGATCATCCCAATTGGTACGAATTGGAAAATCAGACAAACAAACCCGATGATGCCGAGATAATCGAATTGCTCAATGCAGATGAACTGATCAGTGTTTTTAATTCGGGACTAAGTGTTTTGGGCAATAGGGAAAAAGAGGTACTTCGATTAAAAATGAAAGGATACAGCACAGAAGCAATCTGCAACACATTGGATATTGAAAGGGTAAATACTTGGGTGGCGCTCAGTCGGGCCCGAAAGAAAATGAAATCCTATTTGAACGAGAACTGGTAAAACAACCCGTGTCCGATTATGCAAAACATTTGGTTACATATTCAATTGGCACTTTGCCGTATCGGGATAGCTTGTATGGGAGCGTACCAAAAGATTAGGTACAATAAACAAAAAAGACACAAATCATAATAAAATGACAGAAATAAAAACGCCGGTGCCACCTTTTACCGAGGAATCCGCAAAACAAAAAATACAACTTGCCGAGAATGCGTGGAACAGTAAGGACCCTATACAAATATCACTGGCCTATACCGTGGATAGTGAATGGCGTAATCGTTCCAGTTTTGTAAACGGACGGGAGGAAATACAACAGTTTTTATCGAGCAAATGGGAAAACGAACTCGATTATAAGCTAAGAAAAGAATACTGGGCCCATACCGATAATAGAATTGCCGTACGGTTCGAATACGAATACCGCAATAAGTCGGGACAATGGTATAGGGCATACGGCAACGAGAACTGGGAGTTTAACGAGCATGGTTTAATGCAAAAACGTTTTGCCAGTATCAACGATATGCCAATTGATGAGCATGAAAGGTATTTATAATCATCAGCAATATCAAATGCTGAAAAAATAGTCTTCTCTAAAGTTCTGAATCAAAAATAATTCAGATCTATTAAGGCTGCTAGTTAGAAGTAACAATTAATCTTAAATAGTACACATGAAAACAATGAATTCAATCAAAATTCGGAAAACCATCTTGGGAATTAGTTTCTTTTTGCTTTTTGGACTGGTTTTGACACATGCCCAATCTCATAGTTACAGTACGGACGATAGTATGATCGCCCTGGACGGTTATAGTGCTGTATCCTATATGGATAATGGGAAAGCAGAGATGGGAAAAAAAGCCTACAAGGCCAGTTACGATGGACTTACCTATTATTTTACCGATCATAAACAATTGAAGAAGTTCCAGAACAATCCCAAAAAATACAAGCCTCAATATGGTGGTTGGTGCGCCTTTGCCGTTTCACTGGGGGGCAAGTACCGTCCTAATCCCAAAAGTTTCCGTGTGGTTAATGGAAAACTATACATGTTTACGGTAAACTTGGAAGGCGATTTTGTACAAGTCTGGGAAAAAGAAGGTAAAGCCAAGCACATTGCACAAGCCAATAAGAATTGGCAAACCATGAAAAAATTTACAACATTCGCTCCATAAATCTCTTCATTTTAGTTTGGTTTACTTTGAAGACCGTCTTGCCGACTACCCATACTTCTTATTTATAGGTCGGCAGGCGGTTTTTATTATTCCTCAGATTTCATAACAGGCCAAAAAAATCCAATAGTTTATTTAGAACCCGTAATGGTTTAAGAGGATATTCAGTAGTACGGACAAAGTGAAAATATAATAGGGAAATACAATGTCTATTCGGGATAAACACATTAAAGCATTAACCCGTCAACTCTGACCATATCTATTTCTAATGATTCCGTCTACTTCCATTTAATACTGCAGCCTATGCTTGGATATTGTACCTTGGCAATGTCTTTGTTGTTCAACATAGCATCCAATGCATTGGTTAGATCTCTTCCGGATGCAGTTCCCATATTTGGCCTCGATTCATCAAACCGACCTCTGTAGGCCAGTTTCAGGTTATCATCAAAAACAAAGAAATCTGGAGTGCATTCCGCCTGATAGGCCTTGGCAACTGTTTGGGTTTCGTCATACAGATAGGGGAACGAATAATTCAAGCTCTGGGCAACATGGGTCATCATCTCTGGCCCATCTTCAGGAAAGTACTCCACATCGTTGCTACTAATGGCAATAAATTGGATATCCTTGGCCTGATACTCATTGGCTACTTCCACAAATTTATGGTTGATATGGTGAACAAAAGGACAATGGTTGCATATAAAAGCAACTACTGTAGCTGTATTTGACTTTAGTTGGGATAGCGATATTTGCTTTTTTGATACGGTGTCAAAGAGTGTGAAATCGGGAGCCTTGGTTCCTAATTCCATCATGTTGGATTGTGCTAATGCCATGATATTTGGTGTTTTAGTGAAGGAGGACCTGTGGAAACCAAGTTTGGTTTCCACAGGTCCTCCTTAAATCAATTAATAATTAATGGTCTATTGGAGTTCGATATTTATATCCCTCGATGCTTTTGGGGATTCCTGAAATCCCCTATTTCCAGTTAAAATTCCCAATCAATATAACCTTCAGGACCGGGGGAATACAGTAAATCTGGATTTAAAGGTGTCAACTCTTCGTTGTGCTTTAATTTATCTATCAAGTTGGGATTGGCAATAAAAGGACGTCCGATATAAACAAGGTCGTAACCATCTTCGAGAAGGTTTTCCGCTTTAGTTGCAGAATCTACGTCGCCGCCACCGATCATGGTACCATTAAAATTGTCGCCTATGGTCTTCCATATTTGGGTCGCAAATTCTGGAGCTGCCATGGCTGAACGTTGATCGGCAATATGTATGTAAGCAATGTTCTGTTTCGATAATTCTTGAGCCAAGTACGTGTACAGACTTACGAGATCGTCATATTCACCCGACATACCATTTACGACACCATAGGGTGAAAAACGAATTCCAACTTTGTCCGGGCCGATGACTTGCACAACTTTCTGAACGGTTTCCAAAACAAATCGGCCCCTGTTTTTGTAGTTGCCGCCATATTCATCGTTTCTTTGGTTGGTTTTTGGATCAAGGAACTGTTCCAAAAGGTAACCGTTGGCACTATGGATTTCAATGCCGTCAATTCCTGCCTCGATAAGTTTCTTAGAGGCAGTAACGTATTCGTTTTGTACCTGTACGATATCCTCAAAAGTCATTTCCCGGGGTATATCGTGTGGCTGCATTCCTTCCTGATCGGTGTACATTTCCATTTCGGTGAGCGGTACAACCGATGGGGCAATGGTCTCACCACCGTTAGGGAGGTTTAAGGATGCAGAAACGCGTCCGGTATGGAAAAGCTGGACAAACATTCTTCCTTCGTTTTCATGTATACCGCGGGCGATATTTTTCCAACCGTTTATTTGTTCTTCTGTATAAGCTCCAGGTATTCTGGGATATCCAGTTCCATTTGGGGATACGGAGGTAGCTTCGGATAATATAAGTCCGGCACCAGCCCTTTTGGAATAGTATTCCTTCATTAAATCGTTTGGAATGTTATCGATGGCCCTGCTCCTCGTCATTGGGGCCATTACGATCCGGTTTTTCAATTTTGTTCCGGACAATTCAAATGTTTCAAAAACTTTCATTTTTTGTATTTTGATTAATATGATTTTTACGTAGTTGCTATTCTATTTTTGGAATCGGTAGCATACCCACTCCATGCCATTTTTCAGGATTAAGAACAAGTCAGTGAGTAATAATTGGGTTGCCTCCGTTTTCGCTATGTTGAAAAACTTGAGGGATTTCCGATTGATTTTAACTTAGAGTTCTTTGATCAGACGAACCATTTGATGCGTAAACCCCCATTCGTTATCGTACCAAGCCATAACCTTGAGTAAATCACCATCTACCACCCTGGTCATGTTCAAGTCTGCGATTGAGGCGTATGGGCTGCCAATAATATCCGAAGAAACCAAGGGCTCTCTCGTTGTAGACAGTACTTCTTGGTATCGCTCAGTGGACGCTTCGCTTTCCAAAATTTCATTGATCTCCTCTGGTGTTACAGGGCGTTTGGTAACAAAGGTCATATCCGATATGGAGCCTACTTTTGCCGGGACACGTATGGCAACGCCATCAAACTTATCCGTAAATTCCGGTAAAGCTTTGGTTGTGGCGATGGCAGCACCAGTGCTGGTCGGAACCAAGTTATCGGCGGCCGCCCGTCCCATACGATAATTTTTAGGGGAGGCACCGTCCATTAAACTTTGGCTTGCGGTGTAGGCATGCACTGTGGTCATGATCGCTTTGTGTATTCCCACCCTACGACTCAGGATTTCAACAATGGGGCTAATGTTGTTCGTGGTACAACTGGCACAAGAAAAAATGGAAGTGTTTCCCAAAGCGGAGCTTACCCCATGGACCACCGTGGGTACATCTTGACTTTTGGTGGGGGCAGATATCACAACTGTTTTTGCGCCGGCCGTAATATGCTTTGATGCATCTTCACTTTGGGTAAAAATACCCGTACTTTCGATAACCACATCAATGTTTAGATCTTTCCACGGAAGGTCTTCAGGATTTTTTTGGTTAAAGTAGGTAATCTTATTGTCATCCACCTCCAAGGTATTTCCTGAAACCGATACATTGTGTTTGTAGGGCCCGTAGGTACTGTCATACTTTAGAAGATAGGCCAAGTTTTCAATAGGTAAAATATCGTTTATGGCCACTAGGGTCAGTTCTTTCGATTCGAGAATTACTTTGAGCGAGGCGCGACCTATTCGCCCCATTCCGTTTATCGCTATTCTTTTCATTTTAATGTATTTAATTTATTTTCCAATTCTTTTATTCGTTGTTTTAGTGGCTGTACAATTTTATCCACTTCATCGTAGGTGTATCGCTGTACGATGTGTTGCGGGCAGTTAACATCCACTGCTTTGATTTTAAATATAATGGCACGTTCTACCTTGGCCGGGTAATCTTCCATGGTCAAGGATTCCATTAGGGTGGCATCCTCCGTTTCCACATGGGCCTCTCCCCAAATTTTTACCCTTGTTTTGTTCGGGTAGTCCATTAAAAAAAGAAATGCTTTTGGGTTATCGGCCAGATTGCCCACACTGATGTATTGACGGTTTCCTGAAAAATCGGCAAAAGCGATGGTTGTTGGGTCCAATATTTTTAAAAAACCTGGCGCCCCACCTCGATGTTGGATGTAGGGCTGTCCCTCAGGGTTAGAGGTTCCCATATAAAAGGAATCCCGCTTTTTTACAAAATCGATTATAGGCGGGGTCAGTTCCTTTAGCCAACCCCTGCCGGTCTCCATTTGAGCATAACTTTTTCTTGAACCGTTTTTTTCCTGAAGTTTTTTTACGGTTGAAGTAAATGCAATGTCGGAGGTGAATTCCCCTTGCTGTTTTTTCATACTAATTGGATTAAAGGACACTTTTTATTATCCTATATCCTTAGTATGATTTTAGGCGAAAACCTGACAAAGGCAATCTTTATTGAAACAACGATTTAATTTTGGAATGATAAATTGGGTCTGCTACCTCCAGAATAACACTTAACAAATCCGTGGATATAGGCTTATTATTAGGGTATCTATTGTTGCTCAAAAAGTTTTTCAAAGCTTTATTCAATACCGACTCCCCAATCAGTTCACTCAGCTCCACAAATACAAGGGCACCCTTTGAGTAGGCCAAATATGTTTCGCCCGGGGCAACTTTTAGTATAGACTTTCTTTGGTTAAAACCTTTTTCGGCATCGTAGATCTGTTGGTGAATCGCTAATCGCTCCCACATTTTATCCCGACCGTACATCTGTTTGTAGATCATCATTTCGGTATACATGGCCAAGCTTTCGGTAAGCATGGAATATCCTTCCCTAAAATCGGGCTGTATTTGATGGGTGCCCCACCAAAAGTGGGAAACCTCATGTCCGGCGAGTTCATTGATAACATCTTGTTGTTTTCCTGCGGTCAGGTTCGCATTGAAGGTCATATGTTCGGTTAGGAATATAGACCCGGGGTAAGCAGTACCCGCAAATCCTTGCGTAAAAGAAGATACTTCTGCATAGTTAACCGTTTTAAAAGGATATGGCCCAAAATATTTTTCACAGTAATCTAGTGTTAGCTTCGTATTTTCTATTAAATGTTCCACATTCGCGCTATGCTCTGGATGATGGTAAACCCTAATGTCGATATTATGGTGCTTTACACTCTTAACTTGATAGTCTGCCGAGGAAATTGCAAAACGAAACGGGATGGATTGAGCGGCATACGCAAAGTAATTTCTTTCCCCTTGCTGCCATTGCTTTTTTAACTCTCCGGTCCCCACAGCTACTTGATCGCCAGTGGTGGAAATTTGCATGTTCAAATCTATGGCATCGTTCAAGTATTTTTTAGGAGCTTCCAATTTTGTAAAGCTTGTGCCAAGCGAAAGGCCATACTTGGCACGCGTAATGGAATCTTTTATTTCCCTATCGGAGTCATATCCAAATTGGGGATAATACCTGCTGATCCTCATGAACGAACCATTTTCGATGATGGCATTAAAGGAATCGTGACCATTCACAGCAAACCATTGATAGTCCAATTTAAATTGTAACTGGACGGAATCGTTGGGTTGCATGGGGTGGGGAAGGACCAGTTCTGAATTTGTATCGTTGAGCTCAAAATTTTCTTGACCGTATTGAAAAACCATGGACCTGATTTTCATTTCCTCAGGGACACTTATTAAAACTGAATCAATAGGCTGGTCGTGTTTATTGACCAAAGTATATTGTCCTTCGATGGTATAAGATTGCTCATCAGGGTATAAATGTACTTTGGTCTGTACCTTTTTTATCGTAGGTTGTGCCATGTTTTGGTACTTCCTAAACTGTTTTTCATACATTAGCTGGGCATTGATAACTTCCTCTTTTTCTTTTTTAGGATGATAGTTCCTTAAGTAAATAGAACTGCTTATAAGTGCAATCATCAAGGATAGAACCACCCCGACCATAAGCACTTTTCTATCCTTGTTATTTCTTTTAAAATAATACCCCATGAATAGTAGTATCAAAATAGAAAAACCAAAGACCAAGCGCAATGAGTAGGGGTTTATATAGTCGCCAAACCCAATAAATTCACTATAAGAACCTCTATAACCGGAGAAAAACCGAAGCAATGAACTAGTAAATATACTTTTGGAGATGGGTGTTGCCAATACCAAAAAACACAAAATGGAAACACCAAGAGCTATTGATTTATTTTTGCTCAACAGATTGATCAAAATCATGAAAAGGCCAAGTAGTACTAAAGGGAGTGTGTTGAATAAAACAGCTCCAAAGTAGGCCCGAGCATCAAAAATTAGATGTTTAAAAAAAATTTGAAAGGCTAGTGCCTCTACAATGATGATAAGTGTTAGGGTGGTCAGTAATACCACAATGCTACCGATATGTCCCACTAATTTTTGCGTCGCATAAAAGGTTGTTTGCTCTAAAACGGAAAACCTACTTGAGTTACTCCGCCAGAAAAGGTCATTTACAAAATAAACGGTAAACAATGTGCCCAAAGGGTAAAACGTACTGTTGATGGTTTGTACTAAAAGACCAGAACTTGCATACATTTGAGGTATTCGAATTCCTTTATTGATATCATCGTACATTTCCACGCCAACATAAAAAACCAATAGTAGGACAGTGGCTATAAAAGGTATGCTTTTAAAGATATAAATGGTATCCACCTTTATATACGATAATATCGCTTTCCACTTAGATTTTTTATTGAATTCCGTAACCGCGGTGGCAAATGGATTTATGGAAGGTTTTACACCCGTAATTATCAACTTTTTTCTACTTTTTTTCTTGAATTTTGGAAGAAATGAAAACGACCGAATCCCCAGAAGTAACATACCAAAGGCTAAGACAATACTAGCCATTCTGTTAATGAGTAAAAGATTTGACAAGGGTACAACCTGGTAATTTCTTTGCTCAAGGCTCAAATCCTTGGCTTCAAAAAAATAGCCCGACAAGCCAAAAATATCCACTATGGCAGAAATGCGTTGAACAAACAGGGATTGTGGCATGGCCTGTGCCATAAACGGCGCATTCGAGAATAAGAGTGTAATCATATACAACACGTAGAGCAGCACCCCAACAATGGCCACCATTAGTTTATTCTTGTACGACTGCGCCACATAAAATAACACACTGCAGATAACCAACGTGTTGACGACTCCAAATATTAAAAAGGGATATGCAAAATGCCAAAATTGGAAACCAGGATTCAATAGCACGTCTTTGGCCAAATGAATGCCTAATACATAACCTGATATAAGACAAAAAAAACCGAACAACGTGAGTAGGTTAAACGATAAAAATCGAGCAAAGGCAAATCTGTTTTTCGCTATTGGCGTTGAGAAAACTATTAGTTCGTAGTTGGCATCTTGTTCTTTGAACAAAAGAGGAAAAGCCAAAACGGTGGCAATTAAAATGATTGCCAAACTCAAAAGACCGATCATGAATCCAACAGAATACGATGCGTTGACCGCAAGTTCATCTCCTACCGAGATATTGAACTTATAACCGGTTAAGATACCGATACCCAAGAAAAAGGCAATGGCTATATAGGTGGTTTTCTGCCTAGCAAGGGTTTGCAAGTCGTTTAGAAGAACAGTTTTCACGATGCAACTTTGTTTAGGTGGGCAAAATAGGCGAGTTCAAGACTAGGTTCGATAGGAGTAAAACCAGGTGGGCAGTCCGTTTCAAGAACAGTGATGTGCATTGTTCTTTCCACCAACTGCTTGTTTATGACATGGTAGTTGGCTTCCATTTCCGACAGCTCTTCCTTAGTTGTAGGTTTACGCCACAATTGGCCTTCCAATTGTTTCAAATAGTTTTTTGGGGCGTCTTGGGATACTATTTCGCCCTTTTTGATTATTGCCATTTGCGAACAGAGGTTTCTAACATCCTCCACCAAATGGGTAGATAGAATGATGATGATATCTTCGCCAATATCGCTGAGCAGGGAATTGAATCTATTTCGTTCTTCAGGGTCTAAACCTGCGGTTGGCTCATCCACAATTAAGATTTTAGGATTTCCCAATAACGCTTGTGCCACTCCAAAACGCTGTTTCATGCCACCAGAGAAGGTATGTACTTCCTTATCTTTGTAATCCAGCAAATTAACTTTATCCAATAACCATAGTATTTGGTCATGGCGTTGTTGCGAATTGTTAACCCCTTTCAGCTTGGCCAAGTGTTCCAATAAATGATAGGCGGATACCTTTGGGTACACACCAAAATATTGAGGCAAAAAACCCAAATGCTTTTGGATATCCAGCGGGTTTTGAACCACGTCGGCACCATTGAAGCTGATGTTTCCTTCCGTTGGTTTTTGCAGTCCAACAATGGTTTTCATCAG